>NZ_JBEXQJ010000020.1:152916-160485 GCF_040612515.1 Streptomyces sp. NPDC006372
AGCGGGGCGGTGGGCGCCACCTGCGTCAGGTTCGTACCCCGTCCACCACCCGTGCTTCCGACACCGCCCCGGCGATGCCCCCGCGCCGACGGCGACCGAGCCCCGGGGCTCCTCGCCCTCCTTCGACGGCGACGGCCGCGCCCCCGGTTCCCCGGGGACGCGGCCGTCGGACTGCCGTCTGCCGACTGGTCCGCTTACTTGCGGATCAGGCTGCGCAGGACGTACTGCATGATGCCGCCGTTGCGGTAGTAGTCCGCCTCGCCGGGGGTGTCGATGCGGACGACCGCGTCGAACTCGACGCCCGTGTCGGTGGTGACCTTCACCGTGCGCGGGGTGGTGCCGTTGTTGAGCTCGGTGACACCGGAGAAGGAGAAGGTCTCCTCACCGGTCAGGCCGAGGGTCGCGGCCGACTGGCCCTCCGGGAACTGCAGCGGCAGGACGCCCATGCCGATGAGGTTCGAGCGGTGGATGCGCTCGTAGGACTCGGCGATGACGGCCTTGACGCCGAGGAGCGCGGTGCCCTTGGCGGCCCAGTCGCGGGACGAGCCGGAGCCGTACTCCTTGCCGGCCAGGACGACCAGCGGGATGCCCTGCTCGATGTAGTTGCGCGAGGCGTCGTAGATGAAGGAGACGGGGGCGTCGGCCTTGGTGAAGTCGCGGGTGTAGCCGCCCTCGGTGCCCGGCGCGATCTGGTTGCGCAGGCGGATGTTGGCGAACGTACCGCGGATCATGACCTCGTGGTTGCCGCGGCGCGAGCCGTAGCTGTTGAAGTCGCGGCGCTCGACGCCGTGCTCCGTGAGGTACTTGCCCGCCGGGGTGTCGGCCTTGATGGCACCGGCCGGGGAGATGTGGTCGGTGGTGACCGAGTCGCCCAGCTTGGCCAGCACGCGAGCGCCGGAGATGTCGGAGACCGGGGTGGTCTCCATCGTCATGCCCTCGAAGTACGGGGGCTTGCGGACGTAGGTGGACTGCGGGTCCCACTCGAAGGTGTTGCCGGTCGGGATCGGCAGCGCCTGCCACTGGGCGTCGCCCGCGAAGACGTCCGAGTAGGACTTGGAGAACATGTCCTCGCCGATGGCGTTGGCGACGACGTCGTTCACCTCGGCCTCGGAGGGCCAGATGTCCTTGAGGTAGACCGGCTTGCCGTCCTGGTCGACGCCCAGGGCGTCACGGGTGATGTCGACCTTCATGGAGCCGGCGATCGCGTAGGCCACGACCAGCGGCGGGGACGCCAGGTAGTTCATCTTGACGTCGGGGTTGATCCGGCCCTCGAAGTTCCGGTTGCCGGAGAGGACCGAGGTGACCGCGAGGTCGTGGTCGTTGACGGCCTTGGAGACCTCCTCCGGCAGCGGGCCGGAGTTGCCGATGCAGGTGGTGCAGCCGTAGCCGACGAGGTTGAAGCCGACCTTGTCGAGGTACGGGGTCAGGCCCGACTTCTCGAAGTAGTCGGTGACGACCTTGGAGCCCGGGGCGAGGGTGGTCTTGACCCACGGCTTGCGGGTCAGGCCCTTCTCCACCGCCTTCTTGGCCACCAGGGCGGCGGCGACCATGACGTACGGGTTGGAGGTGTTGGTGCAGGAGGTGATGGCCGCGACGGTCACGGCGCCGTGGTCGATCTCGTAGGTCGAGCCGTCGGGGGCGGTGACGGTGACCGGGTTCGACGGAACGGCGGCACCGGTGCCGTCGGCGTGCTGCGGCGCACCGGCGCCGTTCTCCTGGTTGCCGTAGGCGGGGGCGTCGGAAGCCGGGAAGGACTCGGCGCTCGCCTCGTCGACCGGGGAGGCCGAGGCGGCGGCCTGCTGGGCGACGGGCGCGTCGACGTAGTTGAGGACGTCCGTCGCGAACTGCTGGGCGGCCTCGGCCAGGACGATACGGTCCTGCGGGCGCTTCGGGCCGGCGATCGAGGGCACGACCGTCGACAGGTCGAGCTCCAGCTTCTCGGAGAAGTCCGGCTCGGCCTTCGGGTCCAGCCAGAGGCCCTGCTCCTTGGCGTACGCCTCGACGAGGGCGAGCTGCTGCTCGGAACGGCCGGTGAGCTTGAGGTACTTGATCGTCTCGTCGTCGATCGGGAAGATCGCGGCGGTCGAGCCGAACTCCGGCGACATGTTGCCGATGGTGGCGCGGTTGGCCAGGGAGGTGGCGGCGACGCCCTCGCCGTAGAACTCGACGAACTTGCCGACGACGCCGTGCTTGCGCAGCATCTCGGTGATGGTGAGCACCAGGTCGGTGGCGGTGGTGCCCGGCTTCAGCTCACCGGTCAGCTTGAAGCCGACGACGCGCGGGATGAGCATGGAGACCGGCTGGCCGAGCATGGCGGCCTCGGCCTCGATGCCGCCGACGCCCCAGCCGAGGACGCCGAGGCCGTTGACCATCGTGGTGTGCGAGTCGGTGCCGACGAGGGTGTCGGGGTACGCCTGGCCGTTCCGCACCATCACGGTCCGGGCCAGGTGCTCGATGTTCACCTGGTGGACGATGCCGGTGCCCGGGGGGACGACCTTGAACTCGTCGAAGGCGGTCTGGCCCCAGCGCAGGAACTGGTAGCGCTCCTTGTTGCGGCCGTACTCCAGCTCGACGTTCTGCTTGAAGGCGTCGTTCGTGCCGAACTTGTCGGCGATGACGGAGTGGTCGATGACCAGCTCGGCCGGCGCCAGCGGGTTGATCTTGGCCGGGTCGCCGCCCAGCTCCTTCACGGCCTCACGCATGGTCGCGAGGTCCACGACGCAGGGAACGCCGGTGAAGTCCTGCATGATCACGCGGGCCGGCGTGAACTGGATCTCCTGGGACGGCTGGGCCTGCGAGTCCCAGCCCCCGAGGGCACGGATGTGGTCGGCGGTGATGTTCGCGCCGTCCTCGGTGCGGAGCAGGTTCTCCAGCAGGACCTTGAGGCTGTACGGAAGGCGGGCCGAGCCCTCCACCTTGTCCAGCCGGAAGATCTCGTACGACTCGTCGCCCACCTGCAGCGTGCTGCGGGCGTCGAAGCTGTTCGCCGACACGACAGTCTCCTTCATTGATGTGCGCGTACCACCACACCGCGAACCATATGCGGCTGCCGCCGCGTGGTGCCGCCCCGGCATCTCGACCGATCCGCTAAGGTAAGGCTAAGTTAGGTAACCCTTACCGGGGGTGGCGACTGCGGTGCTCCTCGGCAGATATCTCGATGTCGAGATAACTCTAATACACCCGGGCCGGTTGGTCATGCCCCGGCACCCTCCTGTCCCGGTGAAGCCTTGGCAGACGCCGTGAAAACCGCTGGTGCCCTGACATCACGCGTCAGTACCGTCCCGGAATGACCTGTCTGAGCCCTCTTGGCTATCTGCTGGGCGTGGAGGGTGCCGCCCTGCTGCGCGGAATCAAGGAGGGGAGCGCCGACCGGGCCTTCGTCGAGGCCCGGATCGCCGAGATCCGCCGACTGCTGGACACTCCCGCACTCGCGCGGGCCGAGACCGTCACAGCCGTCCCCGGCGCGATCAGCACGGCCGAGGTCTACCGGTCCTGGGCACCGCACTACGACGCCCCCGGCAACGACATGATCGACATCGAGCAGCCCGTCGTCCGGCGCATCCTGGACGGTCTGCCCGCCGGCACGGCACTGGACGCCGCCTGCGGCACCGGCCGGCACACCGCCCATCTGCACCAGCTCGGCCACCAGGTGATCGGTGTCGACGCCTCACCGGACATGCTCGCCCAGGCACGCAAGCGCCTGCCGGACGTCGCCTTTCACGAGGCCGACCTGCATCGGCTACCGCTTCCCGACCATGCGGTCGACACGGTCGTCTGCGCGCTGGCACTGACACACGTCCCCGATCTGGCGGCCGTACTGGCGGAGTTCGCGCGCGTGCTGCGCCCCGGCGGGCACCTCGTGATCTCGGACGCACACCTGATCGTGTCCTACCTCAGGCCCACACTCCCCCACCGCCCCGGCCCGGACGGCCTCCCATCCCTTCCCACCGAGTATCACCGCCCGCTCAGCGCATACCTCTCAGCGGCTCTCCCCCTCGGCTTCCAGGTCCGGCACTGCGAGCCGCACTCCGCTGGGTCATGTGCGCCCTCATCCCGGGTATCCGAACCCGGTATCCACACGACACGGAGAGGAGTCAGGCATGCCGCTCACGTTCCGCAAGAGTTTCCGGATCCTGCCGGGAGTGCGGCTGAACATCAACAAGCGCTCCTGGTCCATCACCACCGGCGGCGGAAAGAACGGCCCTCGACACACCCGCAGCAGCACGGGACGCCGTACGACTTCGATGGATCTGCCCGGACCCTTCGGCTGGCGGCGCACACACACCGCCAAGCGACGCTGAGACCCGCGGGGGGCGATTGACGTCCCGTCACTCGAATGGACCCCCCGGTCGGACCTCATCTCATATCTGAGATAACCTCAACCACATGGCAGACGACTACCTCGTACGCATCGGCAGGCTCATCCGTGACGCTCGGCAGCACCGGGGCTGGACCCAGTCGCAGCTGGCCGAGGCGCTCGGCACCAGCCAGAGCGCCGTGAACCGGATCGAGCGCGGCAACCAGAACATCAGCCTTGAGATGATCGCGCGCATCGGGGAAGCCCTCGACAGCGAGATCGTGTCACTCGGTTACGCCGGTCCGATGCATCTGCGGGTGGTCGGCGGGCGCCGGCTGTCCGGTGCCATCGACGTGAAGACGAGCAAGAACGCGTGCGTGGCGCTGCTGTGCGCCTCACTGCTCAACCAGGGGCGCACGGTGCTGCGCCGCGTCGCTCGCATCGAGGAGGTGTACCGCCTCCTGGAGGTGCTCGGCTCCATCGGCGTCCGCACCCGGTGGATCAACGACGGTGTCGACCTGGAGATCGTGCCGCCGGCCGGGCTGGACATGGCGGCGATCGACGCGGACGCGGCCCGCCGCACCCGCTCGATCATCATGTTCCTCGGTCCCCTGCTGCACCGCATGGACCAGTTCAAGCTGCCGTACGCCGGCGGCTGCGACCTCGGCACCCGCACCGTCGAGCCGCACATGATCGCGCTGCGCCGGTTCGGTCTCGACCTCGCGGCGACCGAAGGCCAGTACCACGCCGTGGTGGACCGCTCGGTCCGCCCCGACCGTCCCATCGTGCTGACCGAGCGCGGTGACACGGTGACCGAGAACGCGCTGCTCGCCGCCGCCCGGCACGACGGCATCACGGTCATCCGCAACGCCTCCTCCAACTACATGGTCCAGGACCTGTGCTTCTTCCTGGAGGCCCTCGGCGTCAAGGTCGACGGCATCGGCACGACCACCCTCACCGTGCACGGCGTGCCCACCATCGACGTGGACGTGGACTACTCCCCGTCCGAGGACCCGGTCGAGGCGATGAGCCTCGTCGCGGCGGCCGTCATGACCGAGTCGGAGCTGACGGTGCGCCGGGTGCCGATCGAGTTCCTGGAGATCGAGCTGGCGGTCCTGGAGGAGATGGGCCTCGACCACGACCGCACGCCCGAGTACTTCGCCGACAACGGCCGCACCCGGCTGGTGGACCTCACCGTCCGGCCCTCCAAGCTGCAGGCGCCGATCGACAAGATCCACCCCATGCCGTTCCCGGGCCTGAACATCGACAACGTCCCGTTCTTCGCGGCCATCGCGGCGGCGGCCCAGGGCAAGACCCTCATCCACGACTGGGTCTACGACAACCGCGCGATCTACCTGACCGACCTCAACCGCCTCGGCGGCCGGCTCCAGCTGCTGGACCCCCACCGCGTCCTGGTCGAGGGCCCGACCCGCTGGCGCGCCGCCGAGATGATGTGCCCGCCCGCCCTGCGCCCCGCGGTCGTCGTCCTCCTGGCGATGATGGCCGCCGAGGGCACGTCGGTGCTGCGCAACGTGTACGTCATCAACCGGGGGTACGAGGACCTGGCGGAGCGGCTGAACTCGATCGGGGCGCAGATCGAGATCTTCCGGGACATCTGACCGGCGTCCCTCATGTGTGCGTCCGCCGGAACGGGAAATTCGGCACGCTGTGGACGCACGACTGCTGACGTTCGGGCACAGCACCGCCGATCGGGAGCGGATCACCGAGCTGCTGCGGCAGGCCGGTGTCGCGGCCGTCGTGGATGTGCGGACGGCTCCCGGGAGCCGCCGGAATCCCGATCTGCTGCGGGAGCGGCTCGCCGAGTGGCTGCCCGCCGCCGGGGTCGCCTACCGGTGGGAACCGGACCTCGGCGGGTTCCGGCCGCTGCCCGCGGACAGTCCGGACGTCGTGTGGCGCAACGAGTCCTTCCGCGGCTACGCCGCCCACACCCGGTCCCCCGAGTTCGTCGCCGCGATGGACCGCCTGCTGCGCGAGGCCTCGGACACCCGTACCGCCGTGATGTGCAGCGAGGCGGTCTGGTGGCGCTGTCACCGCCGTCTGATCGCCGACTTCGCCGTGCTCGCCCGCGGTGTGCCCGCCCGGCACCTCATGCACGACGGGCGCCTCAGTGCCCATACGCCGACACCGGGAGCCCGTCTTCGCGACGACGGGCTCCTCGTGTACGACGCCCCCACCGAGCCGCCCCGGGGCTGAGCCGTCAGTACAGCTTGTTCACCGCCGTCACCGTCGTGGCCTTGAAGTCCGCCACCTGGGCGTGCTGGAAATTGCCCATCTGGCTCCAGCGGACGATCGTCACGGTCGCGCCGTCACGGCCGACCGAGAAGAGGCCGATGTCGGAGGAGCCCCAGGCGGAGGCGGTGTGGATGCCGTAGACGTCGGCGCCCTCCTCGACGTTCAGCTTGCCGTAGTACTTCTGCGTCGCCGTGATGTCGGGGTCCTGCTGCATCAGCTTCTTCGCGCAGCCGGCGAGGTCCTTGCGCAGCAGTGCCGCGAAGTCCTTCGCCCACTGCTCGCTGCGTCCCTCGACCGTGAGCTGCTGGGCGCTCGTGTCGAACTCCGTCCAGTACTCCCGGTGCGTGGTGATGGACGGCAGCGCGTCACCCACGCACATCGGCAGCGGGTCGGGCTGGCCGGCGGTGACCGGACCGGCGTACCAGGGCGAGGTCGGGTGCGGCGGCAGCTCGGCCGGCTCCAGGAACCGGGGCGTGTCGGAGGCCGGTGCGGTGGCCGCGACGGCCGGCACGGCGGCTGCGGCGACACCGGCGACGGCCGCCAGCGCGGCCACGGTCGTACGGATGCCTCGGTTACGGATCTGCATGGTCTCCCCCATCGGTTTCCCCCGGCTTTCCCGGTCGGGTGCGCGGGCTTCTGCCCTTGCCCCCCGTATGACCCGCCACCTGCCGCATCCGTTGTCCTGCGGACCTGCTACGGATCCGTCCCGATTGTCACGGGCCCGCTACCGCGGACCGAGCCCCTCACCGAGGGCGGCGATCGCGGCCGGGCCGTGGCCGGCGGCGAGGAGCGGGGCGCGGATGTCCCGGTCCAGGTCGGGGACGTAGCCGATCAGGACGTCCGCGGGGCCCTGGATGTGGATCTCGCCCAGTGCGGCGGGGAGGAGCAGGGTGCGGGCGCGGGGGGGGGGGCGCGGGGGCCCCCGGGGGGCGCGCCGCCCGGGGGGAGCGCCCCCCACCCACGGGATGGGGGCGGGGGGGCGGGCGGGGGCGGGCCAGGGGGGGAGGACGCTCAAGAGC
>NZ_JBEXQJ010000021.1:0-159105 GCF_040612515.1 Streptomyces sp. NPDC006372
TCACCCGGGACGACGAGGCGCTGGCGCTGCAGATCCCCAGCGACGGCAGCCAGCGCGAACTGCGCTCCATCCTCGACTGGCTGGACTCGGCCGGCATCGAGGCCGACGAGCTGACCGTGCACACCCCCGACCTCGACGACGTGTTCTTCGCCCTGACCGGCGGCACCGATCAGCCCAAGGAGGCTGTCCGATGAGCACCCCCCTGGCTCCCGCCCACCCGACCCGGCTTTCCCTCGCCCTGCGCGACTCTTCCACGATGCTGCGCCGCAACCTCCTGCACGCGCGACGCTACCCGTCCCTCACCCTGAACCTGCTGCTCACGCCGATCGTCCTGCTGCTGTTGTTCGTCTACGTCTTCGGCGACGTGATGAGCGCGGGCATCGGCGGTGGCGGCGCCGACCGCTCCGAGTACATCGCGTATCTCGTCCCGGGCATCCTGCTGATGACCATCGGCGGCACCCTGGTCGGCACCGCGGTGTCCGTCTCCATGGACATGACCGAGGGCATCATCGCCCGCTTCCGAACGATGGCGATCCACCGCGGTTCCGTGCTCATCGGACACGTCATCAGCAGCGTGGTGCAGTCGGTCGTCAGCGTGACTCTCGTCGGCGCCGTCGGCGTGGCCATCGGCTTCCGATCCACGGATGCCACGGTCCTGGAGTGGATCGCGGCATTCGGGCTGCTCGCGCTGTTCGCCCTGGCGTTCACCTGGATCGCGGTCGGGATGGGCATGGTCAGCCCCAGCGCCGAGGCAGCCAGCAACAACGCGCTGCCGCTCGTCTTCCTGCCGCTCATCTCCAGCGCCTTCGTCCCGGTCGACGCGATGCCGGGCTGGTTCCAGCCGATCGCCCAGTACCAGCCGTTCACGCCCGCCATCGAGACCTTGCGCGGACTGCTGCTCGGCACCGAGATCGGCAACAACTGGTGGATCACCATCGTCTGGTGCCTGGGCCTGGCGGCGCTCGGCTACCGCTGGTCGAAGGCGGTGTTCAACCGCGACCCGAAGTGACCGCGCGGGCTGCCTCCGGCGGTTCGTCCCGCTCGAGGGCGGCATGCTCCGGCACCGCGTCGGCGTACGCCGCCCCATCGTCGTTGTCCGCCGCCTGCCGGAGCCGCGCCGCCCGCACCGTCGGCAGGAACTCGCGCTGTACTTTCGACGACCGAACGCCGAAACCGGCCTCGCATGCGGACGGACAAGCTTGCTGTCACCTACCAGGCTGCACCGCACGTGGCCGTCATCCGCCCCCGGACCCCGCAGGTGGCAAGACGCCGACGTAAGCCCCTGCCCCTCAGGGTGAGGCCGCCACCGGCAGGTCCAGATGCTGTGGCCGCCGCCCTCATCAGAGCCCAGGCGCCGAGCCCCAGAAGCCACAGCGATGCGGTGAAGAATCCGGCGGTCAGCAGGGCGGCCATAAGGAGGAAGAGACCGCATTGGATGCGCCGGAGACCGCGGTCGGGGTCGTCAGGGTGCGACATCGCGTCTGTTCCCTATCGGTCGGCGGTCCGCCGCGTCGCCAGGCTGAGGTGACGGGCTCAGCCGCCGACGTGGATACCGGGGCGGCGGTCGTGGTCGGGTTCGTTGCTGCGGATGATCTCGCGGGTGACCGGGGCGGTGTCACCGCGGCCGAGGAGGAAATATCGGATCATGTGCACCAGGGGGCTGCCTTCGGCCCAGGCGAAGTAACAGTGCGGCCGCACGCCGGTGGCATCGCGCAGGGCGAGCAGGATGGCGGCGATGGCGTTGGGGGCGGCCGGCGCCTCGGCGCGCAGGATGCGGTAGCCGTCGACTTCGACGCCGTGGACGGTGAGGGTTTCGCTGAAGTCGGACGGGTCGACCACGTCGATCTCCAGGAAGATCACGTCAGCCGGGCCCGGCACCGGGTTGGTGCCGCGCTGTTCGCGTTCCTTGGCGCTGTACTCGGCGAAGTCGCCGGCCTGGCGACGGTTGGCGATGATGTTGATGGACTCGTCGTGGGCGAGGGTGTCGGCGATGAACCGGCGGGCGGCCTCGTCGAAGACGATGCGGTCGGCGCGCAGTTCGGTGGTGCGCGAGACGCGGGAGATCAGCGATACGACGATGATGCCCAGGATGAAGAAGCCGGAGATGGCGATGCCGTCGGGCTTGTCGACGATGTTGGCCACCAGCGCGTAGAACAGGACCGCGGTGAGCAGGGCGAAACCGACGGTACTCGTGCGCCGGCGGTTACGTGCGACGAAGACGGTCACGGCGAAGGCGCCGGAGACCATCATCGCCAGGATCCCCGTCGCGTAGGCACCGGCCTGGGCATCGACGTCGGCGTCGAAGGCGATGGTGATCAGGATGCACAGAGCCGTGTAGACGATGACGACCGGACGCACCGCTCGTCCCCACTCGGGGGCCATGCCGTAGTCGGGCAGATAGCGGGGAACGATGTTGATCAACCCTGCCATGGCGGAGGCACCGGCGAACCACAGGATGAGGATGGTGCTGATGTCGTAGGCGGTGCCGAATGCCTCGCTGACATGCTCGTGCGCCAGCCAGGCCAGCGCCCGGCCATTGGCCGCACCGCCGGGCTCGAACTCCTTCTCCGGAATGAGGACGGTGGTCACGAAGCTGGCGGCCAGCAGGTAGACGCTCATGATCAAAGCGGCCGTCGTCAGAAGGCGCCGGGCGTTGCGGATCCGCGAGCGCAGCCGCTGCTCGGCGTCGGCACCGTCGGCCGCCACGAGCGGCATCATGCTCACCCCCGTCTCGAAGCCGGACAGACCCAGCACCAGCAGCGGGAAGGCCAGCAGTGCCGGACCGGCAAGGTCACCGAAGCCGCCTCCGCCGTCGACCAGCGCGTCGGTCCAGACCGACAGCGCGCCGTCTGTTGTGAACACATGGACCAGGCCCACACCGATGACCACCGCGTTGAGCGCCAGGAAGACGGCGACCAGCGGGATGGCGACACTGACCGCCTCACTGAACCCGAGCAGGAATACACCTCCCAGCACCAGCAGCAGCCCCACGGTCAGGGCGACCTCGTGGCCATGGAGTACGGAGGGGAAGAAGGGGTTCTCCACCACGTGTACGGAAGCGTCCGCCGTGGACAAGGTGATGGTGATGATCCACGAGGTGGCCACGAAGCCGAGCAGGACCAGAACAAACAGCTTGCCCCACCAGAACGGCAGCAGATCCTCCAGCATGGCGACCGACCCCGCGCCGTGCGGGCTCTCCTTCGCCACCTTCCGGTACATCGGCAGCATCCCCAGCAACGTCAACGCCACGATCAGCAGCGTCGCCAGAGGAGAGACGGCCCCAGCGGCCGACGCAGCGATCGCCGGCACGTAGGCCAGGCTGGAGAAGTAGTCGACCCCGGTCAGGCACATCACCTTCCACCAGGCATGCGGCTCGGCATGGCTCTCACCGGCCGCGGGCCCCACCGGCTGCACCTGGTGACGCAGCAGCCACCGCGCCGCCTTGCCTGTCGGCGGTGTCCGCAGAGCTGGACTGTCCACCGACTCGGGCATTATCGGCCGGTTGCCACCACTCATGTCCCCCATGCCCTTCGTTGTCTGACCACCGATCGGTCGCAGCAGCCACCGCCCTGCGGCTCCGCAACGATCACCGAGTATGCGGCCTCCCGGCACCACCACCCAATACCGGGGCACGTATGAGCCAGCCGACGGCGGAACTGACGTGCGGGACGACCCGCATCAGCGTCGGCGATCCG
The DNA here is from genome assembly GCF_040612515.1 of Streptomyces sp. NPDC006372. Taxonomy (NCBI): domain Bacteria; kingdom Bacillati; phylum Actinomycetota; class Actinomycetes; order Kitasatosporales; family Streptomycetaceae; genus Streptomyces; species Streptomyces sp. NPDC006372. The sequence goes on from NZ_JBEXQJ010000021.1 coordinate 3,696, forward strand.
GGTGCCGCGGTCGGAGCGGGCTGGACCTTGACGCTGCGTCAACCCTCCATCCTTCCGGCAGGAGCTTCCCCGCAGTCGCCTGGAGCAGCTCCTCGAAGGAGGCGGATGACCATGACGGCCCAATCCATCGCGCATCCGGCGATTCGCCCCTCACCCTGCAGCTGCAGCTGCAGCACAGCCTGCTGTCCCGCGAGAGCGAATGGGAAGTCGTCCCGGCCGCCCTGCACAACGACATCGGCCTGCTGCCCTGGTCCCCCCTGGCCGGCGGTTTCCTCACCGGCAAGTACCAGCGCGGCGACGTCCCGGCGTCCGACTCCCGCGCGGGCTCCGAGAAGCACCTCTACCAGTGGGTGTCAGCCGAGTACGCCGCCCCGGACCGGAACTGGGCCAACGATGGAGCCCAGGCCCCTGGCCCCCTCCTCGAAGGCGGCTCGGACCATCCCCTCGGACGCGTCTGACACCCGCCTCTCAACACGCAGTGGCTCAGCAGACCCTGTGGGCCTGCTGAGCCACTGCACGCATGAACGCCAGGGCCGGGCCAGCTCGACGCGCGCAGTTTCCGCATTCCAACTGGTCCGCCATTGCGGACGAGCAGAAAACTCGACGGCGGGTTCGGGGCCCACGTCGTTCCGGATTCCGCGAACTTGCACGCTTCAGCGTTCGATCTGCTCAGGTTGTCCGGGATGCACACGACTGGGTGGCCGTACCAGCGGCGGCGGGGCCGCGCTGGAGTCGATGTTCGCCGCTCGCCGGCTTTTCGCGCCGTGGGTGCTGTGTCCGTCGACCATCGCCCCGGCCACCGTGTGCAAGTGGCTGTCATGGGCGTCGGTCAGGATGGAAGGCGTTGTCTTCGAGAAGCTCAGTGATCCCTACCAGCCGTCGGTGAGGGGCCGGCATTGACGGCGGCCGGGTGCGGAGGCCCCGCCGACGCGCAACGCGAGCGAGCGCGCCCCGATCCTCGGCTGCGTCCGCGCCGCCCATCCCGCCCCTCGCTCATCCTCAACTCCGGCCAGGGCATGGTCGAAGGGGGGGCGCATCGGGGATGTCAGCAACCCGACCATGTCGTACGCCCGTGGTGACCTGGGCGGACTCCAGGACGCTGTGGAGGCCTACGCAACACCTACCGCAACACTCAGCGCAACGCAGGGACTTGTGCGGTGGAACGGCTGACGGGCGGGCTGGTCACGGTGTCGTCCTGCGATCTCCTGAGTTGGTCGCCGGTCACGCGCACAACCAGGTCCAGGACGTCGTCGAGGGCGAGCCGAAGTTCGCGGCCGTCCTCCGAAGCGGCACGGGTCGGGAGTCCAGGATCGCGGCGCATCGCGCTGCGACCGGTGCGAGTCGTCCGTGGGAGACCTCGGGGCGGGCTGAAAGTCAGCCGCGGCGCCGGCCTGCGGAATCGTCCTCCTGCTGGGGGATCGCCTCGGCTTCGTGCTTGCGCGTCTGCGCCCAGGAAGCGAGCAGGACGAGGCCGTCGGCGCTTGGGCTGCCCGGCGCGGCGGTGTAGGTGACGATCGAGACGTCGGGGTCGCCGGGCAGGTCGAAGTCGGTGTACTCGAGGTCGAGGGTGCCGACGGCCGGATGGTGGATGACCTTGCGGCCGCGGGAGTGGCGGCGCACGGCGTGCTTGGCCCACCGGGCGGCGAAGTCGGTGCTGCGGGCGGAGAGCTCGCCGATCAGGTCGGTCGTCCTCCTGTCTAGCGGGTCGCGGCCGGCGGTGGCGCGGAGCACGGCGACGAGGAGGTCCTTGCCGGCGTCGATGTCGGCGTAGAAGTCCTCCGCGCGGGGGTCGAGGAACACGAAGCGGGCGAAGTTCGGCGGCTGCTCGGCCATGCCGTCGAGCGGGGAGTAGAGGGCGCGGCCGAGGTCGTTCGCGGCCAGGAGGTCCAGTCGACCGCTCTGGACGATGGCGGGCACGCTCATGGAGTCGAGGACCTGCTGCACCGCCGCCGTGATCGGCGCGGCGGGCTTGGCGCGCCTGCGGCGGGATCCAGGGGCGACGCTGCGGGCCAGGTCGTAGAGGTGGGCGCGCTCGTCCTCGTCGAGCTGCAGCACGCGGGCGATCGCGTCGAGCACGCTCTCGGACGCGCCGCCGAGGCGTCCGCGCTCCAGGCGCGTGTAGTACTCGACGCTGACGCCGGCGAGCATCGCGACCTCCTCGCGGCGCAGGCCTGCGACGCGGCGGTCCCCGCCGACGTACGGCAGACCGGCCTGCTCGGGCGTGACGGCGGCACGGCGGCTCATCAGGAAGTCCCTGATCTCCTTCTGAAACTCCATGTCTCAAGGCTATGGCGGCCATTCCCGCATTGGGGGGCCCTGAGAGTGCCTGGCAGCGCCCCGGGACGCGGGTGACGCTGGATGGGCATTTACGGATCGTGCTGGAAGGAATTGCACAGATGAAGGCCATCGGCCTGAACACCTACGGCGGCCCCGAGGTACTCGAGGTGGTGGATCTGCCCGAGCCGCGTCCCGGCACTGGCGAGGTGCGGGTGCGGGTGCGCGCGGCCGCGATCGCACCGGTCGACGCGCTCATGCGCACCGGGGCGTTCGCCGCGGCGCACGAAGGGCTCGAGCCCCCGTTCGTGCCCGGCATGGAGATCTCCGGCGTCGTTGACGAGGTCGGCCCCGACGCCGAGCTGGAGCCCGGCCTGGCCGTCGGCGATCCGGTCGTCGCGTTCGTCGACTTCGCCGGCGCGCACGGCGGCTACAGCGACGTCGTCGTCCTGCCCGTCGCGTCGGTGACCCGCGCCCCGGAAGGTGCGAGCTTCATCGAGGCAGCGTCGTTCGTGAACAATTCCCTGACCGCTCGTAACGCCCTGGACGCGCTGGCCCTGGAGCCGGGGGCGACCCTGCTGGTCACCGGTGCCGCCGGATCGGTCGGCGGGTACCTCACCCAGCTCGGCACGGCCGAGGGCCTGCGGGTCGTCGCGGTCGCCGCCGAGTCCGACGAGGACCTGGTCCGCTCCTTCGGGGCCACCGACTTCGTCGCCCGCGGCGAGGACGCGGCGCAGCGGGTGCGCGACCTGTTCCCGGACGGGGTCGACGCGGTGGCCGACGCCGCGGTCCTCGGCGATGGGATCGTCGGCGCGATCCGCAACGGCGGCCAGATCGCCAGCTTCCGCGCCTACGACGCAGACCCCGGACGAGGCATCCGCTCCCACGTGCTCAACGTCCGGGAGCGGGCGACTGACCACGCGGCGATCTCGCGGCTGCGCGAGCTCGTGGAGAAGGGCGTGCTGAGCATGCGCGTGGGCCGCGTCCGCCCCGCCGCCGAGGCGACCGAGGCGCACCGCCTGATGGAGAGCGGCGGAACCCGCGGACGGATCGTCCTGGAGTTTCCCGTGGAGAAGACCGAAAAGTGACGACCGGACAGGAGACGCCCATGACCGTATGGCCCGCGGAGACGATCGAGAAGATCGCCGCCACCGACGACCTGCACATCGCCCCCTACCGCGCCGACGGCAAGACCACCGGCACCTTGACCTGGATCTGGTCGGTCGTCGTCGACGGACGGCTGTTCGTCCGCGCCTACAACGGCACCCGCGGACGCTGGTACCGCTCCGCGGTCGCGCAGCGCGCCGGGAGGATCACCGCCGCCGGCAGCGAGCACGCGGTCGCGTTCGCCCTGGTCGACGATCCGGAGCTGAACGACAGGATCGACCAGGCCTACCGGGAGAAGTACGCGGGCAGCCCGTACCTGCCGCCCATGATCGCCGCGGGCCCGCGGGCCGCGACGGTCGAGATCGCCCCGCGCGGCGCGGCCTGAGCTGCGCCGGTCCGACGTCCGCTGACCACCATCCCGGCCTGCGCCATCCACCGAACCCGAGGAGCATCTGCGTGGCACCAGCGCCGCAGGAGACCGTCGAGCGCTGAACGACTACTTCGGCGCGCTGGAGGCGAAGGACTTCGACCGCCTCCGCGCCTTCTACGCCGACGACGTGACCCTGACCTTCGCCAACCACCCGACCATCACCGGCGCGGACGGCGTACTCGCCCTCATGGCCGACCTCGCGGGCAAGCTCGAGCGCATCGAGCACCGCCTGCTGCGGGTGTGGCAGGAGGACGACGGCGTCGTGATCCTCGAGGTGCGGTGCGTCTACCACCTGAACGACGGCGGCGTCATCGAGATCACCGCCTGCTCGATCTTCGCCATCACGGACAGCAAGCTCGCCGACATGCGCCTCTACGTCGACCACGCCCCGGTCGACGCCGTCCTCGGCTGAACCGCCCGCACGCATCGGACCCACCACTCATCGACAGGAGAAACACCCCTCATGCGCGCAGCGCTCATGCACTCCGCCGGCGACGTCCGGATCGAGGACGTCCCCGATTCCCGCATCAAGCACCCCACCGACGCCCTGGTGCGGATCACCGCGTCCTGCATCTGCGGCTCCGACCTGCACCCCTACCACTCGATGACCGCCGAGGCCGGACCGGCCCGGATGGGCCACGAGCTCCTCGGCGTCGTCGAGGAGGTCGGCGCGGACGTCGCCACCCTGAAGAAGGGCGACCTCGTCGTCTCCCCGTTCGCCGTCTCCGACGGCGTCTGCCAGTTCTGCCGAGAGAACCTGCAGACCTCCTGCAGCCATCACGAGGCGAACTTCTGGGACGGCATCGCCGACGAGGGCGGCCAGGCCGAGGCGGTCCGCGTGCCGCTGGCCGACGGCACCCTGGTGAAGCTGCCCGTGGCCGCCGACTCGGCGCTGATCCCGTCGCTGCTCACCCTCGCCGACGTGTACGGCACCGGTCACCACGCCGCGAAGATGGCCGGGGTCAAGCCCGGCGACAGCGTGACCGTGATCGGCGACGGCGCGGTCGGCCTGCTGGCCGTGCTCTCGGCCAAGCGCCTCGGGGCCGAGCAGATCGTCCTCATGGGCCGCCACAAGCCCCGCACCGACCTCGGACGCGAGTTCGGGGCCACCGACGTCGTCGCCGAGCGCGGCGAGGAGGGCATCGCGAAGGTCCGCGAGCTCACCGGCGGCCACGGCTCCCACGCCGTGCTGGAGGCCGTCGGGCATCTTCCCGCCTACGAGCAGGCCATCGGCGTCGTCCGCCCCGGCGGTGTCATCAGCCGTGTCGGCGTCCCGCAGTACGAGGACGCGCCGATCGGCTTCGCCAGCCTGTTCCGCCACAACATCCGCCTCGCAGGGGGACCCGCTCCGGTGCGTGCCTACGTCGAGGAGCTGATGCCCGCCATCCTCGACGGCACCATAGAGCCGGGCAAGGTCTTCGACGCCGTCACGGACCTCGAGGGCGTGCCCGCCGGGTATCGCGACATGGACGAACGGAAGAGCCTCAAGGTCCTCGTCCGCCCCTGATCGCTGTCGCGCTCCTCTCCCCGCGCCAGGCCGTCGGTTCGACGTCGATGCTCGGGGCCCGGGCGGCCGGGGTGCGGCCCATGTCCCCTCGCCGCCACGCGGCGGCCCATCGGGTAGCGACGACCTCGCTCACGTCAACCAGGCCTGGCTCGCCACGACCGAGGATCCCGGGGCGCTCGTCTCCGGCCGGTACTGATTCCACCAGAAGACCGAGGACCCGCACCCGGCCGTGCGCGACGAGCTGTCCCGCGACTGACCTCGCCCCTCAGCACCACATCACAAGGAACACCACCCATGACCGTCACCTACGACTTCACTGGCAAGACCGCGTTCGTCACCGGCGGCAGCGCCGGGATGGGCGAGGCCGCCGTCCGCGCCTTCGCCGAGGCAGGGGCCGCAGTCGCGATCGTCGACCGCGACGTCGACGCGAGCCAGCGGCTCGCCGACGAGCTCGCAGCCAAGGGGCAGAGGGCCATCGCGGTTGCCTGCGACGTCGCCGACGAGGACCAGGTCGCATCGGCGGTTCACGCGGCCGTCGAGGCCTTCGGCGGCCTGGACATGGCGTTCAACAACGCCGGAATCATGCTCCCGCCGGTCGACTCCGCCGACGAGACCGCCGAGGCGTTCAACACTCTCGTCGCGGTCAACCTCAGGGGCGTCTGGGCATCGATGAAGCACGAGCTGAAGCAGATGCGCGAGCAAGGCTCCGGAGCGATCGTGAACTGCTCGTCGCTGGGAGGCCTTGTCGGCGGCGATGGCCGCACCACCTACCACGCGACCAAGCACGGCGTGATCGGAGCGACCAAGTCCGTCGCCCTGCAGTACGGCAGGCACGGTGTGCGCTGCAACGCCGTCTGCCCCGGCACCATCGAGACCCCGATGGTCGCCCGGATGGCCGCCGGCGGCGAGCTCGACACCGAGGCAGCCGCAGCAGGAGTGCCACTGGGCCGGCTCGGCCGTCCCGACGAGATCGCCGCCGCCGTGCTGTGGCTGTGCTCCGACGCCGCCAGCTATGTCACCGGCGCGGCCCTGCCCGTCGACGCCGGCCACACCGCCCAGTAGCAGGGGCACCGCGAGACGGACGACCACGTCCGCGCCGTCACGCAGGCGCGGAAGCGGTTGCCTGGAGCAGCGCCCCGGTCACGACCGTACCGACCACCACACTCCTTTCCCCCACCGATCGAATATGAGGTCCGCTCCATGGAACGTCGCAAAGCGCTCGGACTGATCGCCGTTACCGGCGCCGCCACTGCCGCATCCTTCACGGCTCTGCCCGCCTTCGGTGAAGACAGCGGCCGCGCCGCGGGCACCACAGCACAGGGCAAGGCCATGGCCAAGGGCGGCTACACGTTCGCCCTGGACGAGAACGTCAGGCGGACCTCGGTGCGGTTCAAGAACCGCTACGGCATCGAACTCGCTGCGGATCTCTACGTGCCGAAGAACGCCAGGGGCAAGCTGCCCGCCCTGGCGGTCAGCGGCCCGTTCGGCGCGGTCAAGGAACAGGCCTCGGGGCTCTACGCCAACGAGTTCGCCCGGCGCGGCTACATCGCTCTCGCCTTCGACCCCTCCTTCACCGGGGAAAGCGGCGGCACGGTGCGCGACGTGGGCTCGCCCGACATCAACACCGAGGACTGGAGCGCCGCCGTCGACTTCCTCGGCCTGCAGAAGATCGTCGACCGCAAGCGGATCGGCGCGCAGGGCATTTGCGGCCTGAGCGGCATGGCGCTCACCGCAGCGGCTGCGGACAGCCGTATCAAGGCGGTCGCCACGGCCGCGATGTACGACATGTCGCGCGCCATATCCCGCGGCTACCAGGACTACTACACGCGTGAGCAGCGCCAGAAGGTCGTGGACCACCTGAGCCGGCAGCGCTGGATCGACGCCGAGAGGGGCACCTACGCGCGGCTCTCCGCAGAGGTCCCCTTCGACGAGAACGGCAACGTCGCCCCCTCCAACCGCGGCTTGCCCGAGACCCTCCCGGCGGACGCCGACCCGATCACGACGATGTTCTTCAACTACTACCGCACCAAGCGCGGCTACCACCCACGCTCGATCAACTCCACCACCGCATGGACCGGGACCACGCCGATGTCGTTCTTCGCCTTCCAGCAGATGACGAACATCGACCTGCTCGCGCCCCGCAAGGCCCTTTTGGTGACCGGATCCGAGGCGCACTCCCGCTACTACTCCGAGGACGTCCAGAAGATGGCTCCCGACAGCATCGACCTCCTGGTCGTTCCCGGCGCGGACCACGTCGACCTGTACGACCGCAGGGACATCATCCCCTTCGGCAAACTCGACGAGTTCTTCGCCAAGAACCTCGCCTGACCGGAAGCGTTCCACGACAGGCCGGTACCCCCGCCGGCCTGCCCCCCCCTGCGTTCCTGAGCGACCAGCACCGACTGTTCATCAGGGGACCACCGGTAAAACGTGACCGGGAACAGGATCGGCCGGTAGGTGGCATGCGCATGATCATGGCCACGGCCGAGGGCGGGGCGGCGAGCGCATCACCGTGCTACTGGTCGACGACCACGCCATGGCGCTCGCCCCGGAGGCGGGCTCGGCCCTGCTCGTCACCGGGGCCGCCGGCTCGGTCGGCGGCTACCTAACCCAGTTCGGCACGCACGAAAAGCTGCGCGTCGACGCGATCGCCGCCAAGGACGACGAGGAACTCGTCGGCTCTTTCGGCGCCGAAACCGTCGTGCCCCGCAGGAGTACGCCTGCAGTACATCGGCCGCAGCACCACCCACGCAGCCGCGGCCTCGTGACTCGGCGCCACGAAGGACTTCGGTGCCCGCTGGCGCTGCTCGACATCGGGGGTGGGCCCCTGGAAGTCGGCTTCGGCCGGGGCCGAATGCCCGGCTTCGCCGTCTCTCTCCCGCTCGGCGCGAGCCGGCTGACGGCAAAGTTCCTCACCGCTCACGATCCGCCCACCCCCGTCGAATTCGAGGCGCTGCGGCGTCACCTCGCCACACGCCATATCCATATCTTCTGTTGAACGGCGGCTGGCCCAGCTGCCGCCCGACGCCCGGCCGCTGCCCTCGGTCGCGGCCAATGACCAGCTGCTGCGAGTACGGCAGCCGGCCGACCGCCCCGCCATCCAGGGAGAGATGCCGTGACACTCAAACGACACCGCGCGCTGACCGAACAGGCCGCGACCGCCGCCGTCGACCAGGCATGCCGCATGCTCCGGCTGCCCACTATCCGGGCCCAGTTCCCCGAACTGGCCGAAGCCGCCGCCCGTGACCAGATGTCGTATCGCGGGTTCCTCGCCGAGCTGCTGATGGGCCGAGTGCGACGACCGGGCCCGGCGACGCTCCGAACGGCGGATCAAGGCGGCGCAGTTCCCGCGGGAGAAGTCGCTGCGGGCCTTCGACTTGGGTCAAGAAGGGCGTGTCGCTCTGCCTGATCGGCGACTCGGGCACTGGCAAGTCCCACCTGTTGATCGCGCTCGGCACCGAGGCGGCCATGGCCGGCTTCCGGGTCCGCTTCACACTCGCCACCAAGTTGGTCAACGAGTTTGGTCGAGGCGGCGGACGAGAGGGTCCTGACCAAGACCATCGCCCGCTACGGACGCGTCGATCTGCTCTGCATAGACGAACTTGGCTACATGGAGCTGGACCGCAGGGGCGCTGAGCTGCTGTTCCAGGTGCTGACGGAGCGGGAGGAGAAGAACAGCGTCGCCATCGCCTCCAACGAGGCGTTTGGAGGGTGGACAAAGACATGTACGGATCCGCGGCTTTGCGCGGCCATCGTCGACCGTCTCACCTTCGGCGGGAACATCATCGAGACCGGCACCGACTCCTCCCGGCTCGCCAGCACCCGGGCCGCCCGGGCGCAGAGCGCAGTCTCAGGCTGACCCGTCCGAGCCTCAAAAACCGGCTATCCGTGCCACGACCGAGTGGGCGTGCGCTGAACACGCTACGGGCGGGGGAGCGAGTTGAGGCCGTCGATCGCGATGTCGGTGGCCCTTTGAACGGCTTTGTAGGTCTGCTCCGGCCGGTTGCCCCGCTTTTGGCATGCGGCGACGACGACCTTGATCGCCCCGACCAGCGAGCCCACCGCCGCGGCCGCCTCGACGAGGTCCAGCTCGGGGCAAGCCAGGTGGAGCGCTTCGGTCAGCTGTAGCTGGATGTCGAACAGCAGGTGCAGCTCGCGCGCCTGAAGTGCCGGGACCGATGCGATCAGCCGTCTCCGAGCTGGGCCGACTCTCCGCGCCAACTCCGAGTCTGTGTCCGCGAAAACACTCTGGTCGATGACGCGCCGCAGCAGGTCGGCCACCGGTTCGCCGGGCTGCCGTTCTCCGATGATCTCGACCGCGCGCTCCAGCCGCGACCTGTCGTCGAAGAAGACGATGTCGTCCTTGCTGTCGAAGTAGCTGAAGAAGGTCCGTGTCGCGATGTCTGCGGTGGCCGCGATCTCGGCCACGGTTGTCTGGTCGTAACCCTTCTCCGCGAACAATCGCAGGGCGCCTTCGATGAGCGCTTGCCTCGTGCGCATCTTCTTCCGCTGGCGCAGCCCTGGGTCGCTGGTCACGACCGCACCTTACCGCATGCGATGTAATTTTGCATCCGTTGATGTTTTGCATTGAGTGCTGTTTTATCGGGAGGCCCGTACCGACCGAGGAGCGGCCGATGGAGAGCACATCCCCGGCAATGGTCATGCCCACGGCCCGCCAGAACCCGTTCGATCCGCCCGAGGCACTGCGCCGCCGGCAGGGGCTCGGCCCAATCCATCGGATGACCTACGTCGACGGTGGTCAGGGGTGGTTGGTGACCGGCTTCGCCGCAGCGCGGGCGATCCTGGCAGATCCCCGATTCAGCGTCCGCCCGGACCACATGCGCTCACCAGTTGCCCAGCCGACAAGGACGCCCGTGCCGCCGGGATTCTTCCTCCGCATGGACCCGCCCGAGCACGACCACTATCGGCGGTTGCTCACCGGTGACTTCACGGTGCGCCGGATGAAGCTCCTCGAACCGGAGATCGAAGCGATCGTCAATGACCAGTTGGACGCGATGGAGCTCGCCGGGGGCCCGGCCGACCTGGTCAAGGCATTCGCGCTGCCGATCCCGTCACAAGTGATCGGCGAACTGCTCGGGGTGCCCTACTCCGACAGGCAGGGGTTCCAGCGGAACGCCGCCACGCTCTTGAACATCGACCTCACACCGGAACACCGGCAAGAGGCGGTCAGGGAGCTCATGGCATATCTACGGGACCTGCTGCGACACAAGCGTTCCTGGCCAGAGGAAGATGTGCTCAGCGGGCTCGCTGCGCACGAGGGACTTACTGCGGACGAGAGAGCCGGACTGGCGCTCCTGCTCCTGATCGCCGGGCATGAGACAACGACGAACATGCTTGCGCTGGGCACTTTCGCTCTGCTGGCCAACCCCGCACGGTTAGCCGAGGTCCGCGACAAGGAGGAAGACGCCCCTGCGGTGGTCGAGGAGCTGCTGCGTTACCTCACGATCATCCAGCACGTGGTCCGCGTCGCGCTCGAGGACATCGAGCTCCACGGCTGCCTGATCAAGGCTGGCGAGTCCGTCACCGTCGCACTTTCCGCGGCGAACCGGGACGCTGACCATTTCGCCGACCCGGACGCGCTTGACCTCACCCGCTCCACGGCCGGACACCTCGCGTTCGGTCACGGCCTCCACCGGTGCCTCGGGCAGCGACTGGCCCGCGCCGAAATGCGCATCGCCCTCCCCGCACTGCTTCGCCGCTTCCCGGCACTACGTCTCACTGTCGCGCCCGAGGAAGTGCCACTGCGATCGGCCATGACGGTCTACGGCGTGCGTGAACTTCCGGTCACCTGGTAGGCAGATCAAGGTCGAGAAGAACGACGTGTGCCCGCCGACTTGCAGCGCGACGTCTGCGAGTTCGAGCAATGCCCCTTCAATGCCGACTTCCCACCGACATCCGGCCCTTCAAGCACCGCCCGCATCACCGCCCCCAGACACCTCCCCGACTAACGCCTCCAGCGGATACCCCGCATCGGACCACGATCGTCTGGATCGAACTCACCCAGGCGCACGGCATGGATCAGTTGCGGCCTCCGGTGTTGTCACTTCGCATCGACACTTCCGACCGAGTGATCGCTAAGTGCTTCCGGAAACCGCCGACAAATGTTGTCCGTTCCCACCTACGAAACCAGACGCGCGGTACCGCTGGCGAGCTTCCCTGACGTCCTCGAGTTGTCGAGCTTCTCAATCGGTCGTGTGCCCTCTGGAGGTTCGCCGCGGTCCCAGCCTCGGGCAGCGCGGTCTCGCACCGATGGTCGGCGGCTCCTTACTCTCCCCCGGCGGAATGGAGCTGGAAGTCGACGACGACGCAACCAACCTGTCCGTCATCGGTGCGGCCGATCCAGACAGGGTAGGCCCCGTCACCCCGGCCGGCACGGAAGGCGATGAGGTTCGGCTCGGGCTCCGTGCTGGGCAGTTCGACGGTGAAACGGCTGTCGAGGGGTATGAACAGGTCCTCATCCAGCTGGTCTTCGATCACCGTCCGGGTCGCATCCAGGAAAGCCGCTGTGCCGGTATCCACGCCAACCCCGTAGAACTGGCCCTCGCCGAGCAGCCCCAGATCCTCGTCGGGCAGGAGAGCCATTTCCCACTCGCGGGGCGGGATATCCAGGCACGTCACTTTGGCCGCGGCAACATCGGCTCCGCGCTTCGTGCGCAAAAGCGACAGCGTGACCGGAAACTCGCCCGGTGGCACAGCGACGGTCCGCGGGGTCTCTCCTACCAAGCCGGGGTCCGAGACCGCCAGCTGCCCTGACGTGATCCGCAGCAGGCCGGCGTCGACGGGCTCGACGACGGCCGGCCCATCCGGGGTGTCACACGCGCCCGGACTGAACAGTTGCTCAATTCCGGTGGCGCGCAGCGGTCCCGACCCCTCTGCCACCGACACGTCACTCAGGACCACGGTCGTGGCGGGCACATGGCCCTGCTGGGCGAGGAACGGCGCGAACACCTGCCACTCGCCGAATTCCGGTACCGGGCACAAAAAGTCCTCGACGGGCGCCGAGAACCGCCGCACGGGGACGCTCGACGGGCCGGATGTTCCATCGTGCAGTGGCGCCGTCGAGGCCCCCCTCGGCCCGGCGAACTCGGACCTCACCTCGACCTGCCCGTCGGCCGAAACGGTCGTGGTCTCCTGAGCATCGAACTTCCAGGACGAGCGCGCCTGCTCGTTGGAAAACTGCCATCGGCTGTTGTGGTGAGCCAACAACATTCCTGTGCGATGCGGCTTGAGGTCGATCACCTGCATGCGCCAGGACCTGTCGTCGAACAGATACACACGCCACTTCCCACGCGGCCAGTATTCGACCAGCGCCAGCGGTCGCTCCCGCGAGGACAGCAGAACCGCGTACTCCCTACCGGCAGCGTGTCTGCGCGCCGCAAGAGCGCGCGGAATCGGGTCCGGATGGGTCATTCCTTGGTGGGAACCCCACATATCTCCGTACGACACATCAAGTCTGTCGAAGATCACAGCCGCTCATCTCCCCCCGTGGCACCGGCCAACCCCCGAGCAGTGCCCGCTCGATGGGTGACCCTGCCTGATCGCCCTGCCCATTTGGAGCTTCGTCGTGCCGCCAGTCTGCCACTGGGGTGTGACACGCAGGATCGTGGGAGACCAGCGACCTGACTGGCCGCCCCACGCGAGGGAGTCAAGCAGGGCGGCAAGCGTGCCCGAGACGGTGTCGAAGTGTTAGGGGTCGACTAGCGTCCTGCCGTGCGTTGCGCAGTGCCCTCGCCGCCAGATCGGTCGGTTCGACACCTGCCGCGACTTGACCATGTGCTCCCGGGACCTGGTTGCCACTCATAGAGGAAGCGGCCAGCGCGGGAGGATACGAACTCCAGGTCCGACGCGATGGTCGCGGCGAGCGCGTCGGCCGGCTTCAGCAGTCGCGATAGAGACGCGACCAGGCGCCTGACCGCGTCGCGGTAGAGGTCGCGGCAACTGGCGCGGCGTCTACAACCGGCTGCGGATGTGGGCCTTCGACGGCTGCGCTGTCGACCTGCGGCCTGCTCGCGTCGTACTGCGGCTGCCAACTTGCCGAAGCAGCGCGGGCTCAAACCGGCCCTCTCGGTCCGGGGTCGGCCCAGACTGCTTCCCATGGCCGACGAAGAGCGCAACGAGGCAGAAGCACCCACGTTCCTGTCATCCATGGTCGAAGTAGCTCGGCTGCTAGACATCAACAATGCGGTCAGCGTGCGGGAAGACCGACGTGCGCGACATCTGGCCCATGCTGTGCGCAGGCCACTACTCCAACGCGCCAGCTTGCCCGAGGAGTTCTTCGCACCGTTGATGGCCGCAGCCGTCTACGACGCTGGGACAGGTACGGACGCGGAGCAAGCAGGCGCCAAGCGGACCTGGTACTGCGCCCACTTGATGCTGCGCGCGGACCGTTCTCCGGCATACGCACCGCACCTGGTGGTAGCCATGATCCGGCCCTGAGTACGCGGCCTCACTGGACCGCACTAAGCCTGATCCCGTCCACCGGGTTATGGGACAGCTCTTAGAGGATGTCTCACGTGGCGAGTTTCGCGAGCTTCTTGTAGCAGGTGAGGGCGGCTGCGAGGCCGAGGAAGGCGAGGAAGTGAGATCCCTTTCGCTCGTACCGGACGGTGAGCCGGCGGAAGCCGAACAGCCAGGCGACCTCGCGGACCTCCTCCCTGCCGTGCCCGCGGTCCTTGGAGTGGTGCAGGACGGGCGCGTCCTTCCAGGGAAGTTGCCTCAACTGGCCTGAGAGCTTGGGCTGATTGTTCTTGATCGACAGAAGGTAGTGGGCGTGGCGTTGTTCGACGAGGTAGCGGGCGTGGTCCTTCTGTGCGTGCAGGGCGTCCACAGTGACCACGGGGTCGGCCAGGCCGGTGTCGTCGATCTGGTCGAGGAAGCGGGGCGAATCCGGGAATTTCGTTGGTCTTCGCTCCGATCTCACGCCGGGCCGCGGTCAGGGTGTCGTCGTGACGCACGGCGGTCAGTATGAACACGCGGCTGCCGTCGGCGCGTACTGCGCCGCGCAGACACTTTCCATCCACCGCGAACACCCGTTGCGACGGCCGAGCGTCGCCTTGTTGCGGTGCGGCGGCCCGATGCGCACGCCGTTGTTCCCGCTCACGGACACCATCCGGTGCCGTGGCGCAGGGGGATGAGGGCGTCAGGGCCGTCAATCGGGCGAAGCCGGCTTGGGTGAGCGCGGCGGCGTCCACCTTGCCGAAAACGTCCCGCAAGGTCCGCTCGCCAGGAGCTGTGAAGCGGCCGGTGAACGGATCGTAGGGACAGCCGAGGCGCGCAAGTACCGCTTGATCGCAGCGTCTTGCCCACTCGGCGATCGAGGTCAGTGAGTTGTGCCCCGCGCTGGTCATCGCACACACGCCCACCGCGAGCAGCGTCGCCAGCCGGTATCGCACACCCCGGGGATCACGCGGGTCAGGCACCCGGCTCAGCCCCTCCACCAGCCCCGCAGGCACGAGCGCCCCCGGCGGCGAGGAGGGCAGGGGCGCCGCGTGCGGGGCGATGGGCGTGGGTGATGAGGAAACAGCGAGCACGGCAACCTTGCAGACCGTGAAGTGTGGAGAACTCCATGATCACAAGGGGCCGTGCTCGCCTTGCACTGACCGCTGACACAGCATCACCTAATCAACCGGGTGAACGTGACTCTCCCCCTGGGTCCGGCAGTTGACCTGCAACGATCGAGGCTGGAAGGCGGCAGCGGCCACCGCTTCGGCTTCCGGCAGCAGGTTCTTGCTCTCCTGGATCACCCTCTCGTAGGTGCGCTCGTGGTCCCCGCATTCGAGAGCGAACTGCAGGAGCGAGCCGGACCAGTTGTCGAAGAGCGAGAACGTGCGGTCCACAACCCGCTTGGCTTCCTCGCGCTGTGCGTCGTCGAGGGACGGCAGGCTTTTCTCTTCTACCTCGGGCGACTTTATGCTGTGCGACGCCTCCGCCATATAGTGCTTGGTGCCGAAAAACTCACATTCGCGACCGTCCCGCAGGGCGATTCCGCGGCAGTGGGTGAAGATTGTGATGGAGACAGCCTCGATGGACTCGACCATCGCGAAAACAGCGTACGTGGGGGCGCCCGCGGCGAGCGCGGCCAGCTCCAGGCAGAGACGTCGAGAGTGGCTGAAGTCCGCACTCCACAGGACCCGCGTGGCGTCCGACAGGGGCATGCTGCTGTCGGCCCCCAGCTTCTCCAGGTCGGTCAGCATCCACTGCCAGTGGAAGTCCTCTTCGTACGTGTGCGCGTTCAGAAGGGCCTGTAGCTGATCGGCCCGGGCATTGCCTTCGTCTTTACGGAAGACGTACTTGTTCAGGTCGGAGTAGCCCATGATGAAGGGAACCACGCTGGGCCCCCACGCCAGACGCCTTTCTCCGGGGAGCGACTCGTCGGTGAGCAGGCGAGTGAAGAATGCATGGTTCTCGTACGCTTTCCGATGTTCTTCGATGTAGTCGATGACCTTCTGCATGGAAAACTCCGTTTGTGATGTGTCGAAATTTCCGCAGCGACAGGCGGAGAAGGCATCATCGCATAGGTCTCTTCAACTCATCATGTCTTACGAAGCGTTGACATGGGTCTGCCCTTCTTTCCCTTCAGGATTGCCCTTCCTTCTGGAGCGCACGGCCGCACCGTGACCGGCCCGTGATCGATCCCGACGGCCGGGGACGCCAGCCAGGTTCAGAGCCACCGCACCCCCACCGTCATGACCGTCCTGCGCGACCCGGCACACACCACTTTCCACTGCGCCGGCTGGGCCAACACCGCCAGCGCCCGACGCGAGCACGGTCAACCCGAGGCCGTCCTGACCCTCCACGGCATCCCGTGATCAAACGGGCGAACGTGACTCTCCCCGGGGCCCTGCGGGCCGGGGCGTGGGGCCGGCCGCACGAGGCGGTGCTGCACCGACTCGATGACGCCGGCCTCATCGACGTCTCGCGCGTGGTCCTCGACTCCGCTCACGTGGGGGGCTAGAAATGGGGGCGAACTCAAGGTCCGGGGCACCCTTTTTCGTGTCGATGTGGCTGCCGTCGATCACCGCCCGGGACCAGTCGATCTCGTTTGCCGCGTTCAGCTGGGCAAGCAGGATCCGATGCAGATCGTCGAACACCCCGGCGTTGATCCACCGCTTGATCCGCCGCCAGCACGTCATGCGTGACCTGAAGCCGAGTTCCTGCGGAAGGTCTTCCCAGCAGATCCCGGTATGCAGCACGTACAAGATGCCCTGCAGGCACTGCCGATCCGGCACCGGCCGCGGGCCGGGCGTCTTCATCGGGCCACGGCGGCAGCAACGGCTCGAGAAGCTCCCACAACTGATCATTTAGCAGAGCGCGTGAGCAGCTCTTTAACGTTCGTCTCAGGTTCGCTCGGTAGGAAGTAGGCATGCGGATAAGCGATGCAATCCGTATGCAGGAGGCTAGTGATGGCAGTCGACGCAGCACATCGGGGAAAGCGCAGCCCGGCCGGTTGCGGTTCGAGGCGGCCACCAGGGCGCTGGCGACGGCGTTCCCTGTCGCCGCATGCGGGGTCACACGCCGACAACAGTGCGGGGCCCGCCGCGACCGGCCCGCACAGCGCGCACGCGGGCGGTCGTCAGCTCCACCACAGCCGCTGCGCACCGGCGAGCGGTTCCTCGACCTGAGCGCTGCCGTGGTGCGCGAGCAGGACGCGAAGACCCCCTGAAGCATCTCGCAGACGGATGCCGTACGGATACCTCACCACACAAACGCCTGAAGAGAGGGACTGACATGAAGCCCATGGGACGCCGCGGCTTTCTCACCGCCAGCACGGCACTTGGCATTGGTGCCGGCTTGTCCACGCACGCCATTGTCTCGGAAGTGAGCGAGAACGAGACTTCGGACAAGACTTCGGGCATTTCACGGCGGGACCAGGACCTGCCCTTCATCGGCACGGAGGAGACCTTTTCGACTCCCACGTTGTTGAAGCTGAACTCCATCAATCAGGATCACATAGCGTTCCTTGAGGGAATTGGTCTTTCGGATCTAGGTCAACGCCGCATCGGCGATATGGATGCGGGGGGACTCAACGTTCAAATCCTCTCTGCTCATACACCCTCCGTACAAAATGTCCCTGGGCCAAGGGGCATCGACCTTGCCTATCGTCTTAACCGGCAACTTGTAGACGGGCCAATCGCCAAATATCCGGGCCGCTTCAAGGCTTTCGCCACCTTGCCCTTGCAGAGCCCGGAGGCGGCGGCGGACGAACTGGAACGCTCGGTTCGGGAAGATGGCTTCTTGGGAGCACTGACCAACGGACACATCGCGAAGAAGTATCTCGATCATCCCGATTTCGAGCCTGTGCTGGCACGTGCCGTTGCTCTCGATGTGCCGATCTACCTACATCCCGGCTATCCAGCTGACGAGGTCTTCAAGATCTACTACAGCACCACGCGGTCTAAATACACGGAAGAGTACCAAGACTACATTTTCAGTGGGTCTGGATATGGCTGGCACCAGGAGGTGCTGACCCAATGCATTCGGATGATCGCGTACGGGGTTTTCGACAGATTCCCCAAACTGAAAATCATCATCGGCCACATGGGAGAAGGTCTTCCCTTCTACTACGAGCGGATCGTCAATGACATGGGCGAGCCGACCAAAGACTCGCTCGAGAAGCCCATCGGGCAATACTTCCAGGACAACTTCTGGGTCACAACCAGCGCATTCCCCCAGACCGAACTGCTCGATCTCCTGCTGAAGTACATAAGCGTGGATCGAGTGATGTTCGCAACCGACTACCCGTTCGCGGACATAAAGGAGCAGACCGACTGGTTCCGCGGAGTCGATTTGCCACGCGAAGACAAGGAAAAGATTGCGTTCCGAAATGCGGAGAAACTGTTCAGAATGAAAGTGTCCATGAAGTGATACGCCAGCGGCGGCCGGAGTGAAAGAATGCTTTGCTGTAAGGCGAGAGTACGGCCGAAGTATGCGATGCGCGGCTGCCCCATAACGCGGTCTCATACAGGCTCTTCTAAGAGGACGTCTCACGTGCTCGTGTGGTGAGCTGCGGCACCATTGCTGCTTGCGGGTGTCGATCTGTCGGAGCGGCTGGTTCCTGACGGTCTGTGGGAGCTGGTCGCACCGTTGCTGCCGTCGTTCAACTCCCGTCCGCAGGGCGGCGGGACTGCTCCGTGTGACGAGCGGGCTGTGTTCACGGCGGTCGTGTATGTGCTGACCAGCGGGTGCGCCTGGCATCTGCCGGAGACGTTCGGCGTCTCGCCCGCGACCGCGCATCGCCGGTTCACCGCGTGGATCCGGGCGGGACTGTGGCGTCGGCTCCACCGGGCGGTCCTGGACGAACTCGGTGCGCGGGGCGAGCTGGACTGGGCCTCGGCAATCGTCGATGCCGACTCGGTCCGGGCCAAAAAGGGGGCACGCTGACCGGGCCGAACCCGGTCGATCGCGGCAAGAAGGGCAGCAAGCTGCATGTGCTGTCCGAGGCCCAGGGCATCCCGCTGGCCGTCGCGGTGTCCGGTGCGAACACCCACGACAGCCTGGCTCTGAAGCCGCTGATCCGCGGTATACCCGCCGTCCGCTCCCGCCGCGGGCCGCGACGGCGTCGGCCCGTCAAACTCCGCGCGGACAAGGCGTATTTCTCCGCCGAACACCTCACCTGGCTGCGCGAGCGAGGGCTCGTCCCGCGCATCGCGCGTCCCGGGATCGAATCGAGCGAGCGGCTCGGCCGACACCGCTGGAAGATCGAGCGGTCGATCGCCTGGCTGTTCGGCTTCCGCCGGCTCACCGTCCGGTACGAGCGAAAGGGATCTCACTTCCTCGCCTTCCTCGGCCTCGCAGCCGCCCTCACCTGCTACAAGAAGCTCGCGAAACTCGCCACGTGAGACATCCTCTTAGTGCTTCGGTGTCCAGGAGCGAGGCGTGAGTGAATAGGGCGGTTGGCCGTCAGGGCCCGCCGGCCGACCGTCGCGGCGCTGTTCCGCCGGTCGGCGGTGTGGCCCCGGTCGGTCGGCGGGGGCGTTGCCGAAACCTGTCGGGTGGTCCGCCTTCTGACGGCACCGAAAGATCCTGCGCATGACACAGATAAGGCCGCCGCAGGAGATATCGGCTCCGCAGGAGAACTCGCCTCCACCGCCGCGAACCTCGTCCGAGTCCGCCGGGCAGGTCTCGGGCGGCACTTCGCTGGGACGCCTGGTCGGGGTGGATCTGGCCCGCGCGCTGGCGGTGTTCGGCATGTACATCGTGCACATCGCCCCGATGACGTCAGCCTCGAACAACGTCGGCAGCTGGGTGTACTTCCTGGCCGAGGGGCGCTCGTCGGCCCTGTTCGCCACCCTCGCCGGGTTCTCGCTGATGCTGATCGCCGGCCGCCGTGAGCCGAGGACCGGCCTGGCCGGCCGGCAGGCGAAGGCCAGGATCGCGATCCGCGCCGTGATCCTGCTGGCGCTGGGCACCGTGCTGGCCATGGAGTACGGCGACATAATCATCCTCGCCTACTACGGCGTCTACTTCCTCCTCGCACTGCTCCTGGTGCGACTGAGCGCCAGGACGCTGGCGATCATCGCGGCGGGGATCGCGCTCGTCATGCCGCAGCTGGCGTTCGTGCTGAAGATGTGGCTGAGCGACTCCGTCCAGCAGAGCATCAACGCCTACGACCCGCTGGAACGGCTCAGCACCGTGGGAGTACTCGATCTTCTGCTCACGGGCCTCTACCCGACCATCACGTGGATGGCGTTCGTGATCGCCGGCATGGCGCTGGCCCGCCTCGACCTGTCCGCCGCCGTCCAGCGGCGCCTGGCCGCGCTCGGTGCCGGCCTCGCCGCAGGCGCCTACTGCCTGGCCATGCTGCTGGCGGGCAAGGACGCGGTGTGGAGCTTCGGGGGAGGCGGGGGGCCGTCCAGCGGCTCCGGTGCGGGCTCCATGGGCAGCGGCTCCGGGTTCTCGGGGTCCATGGGCAGTGGGTCCGGCGGGCCTGTGCTGTCTGCCTCGGACCTGCTGGGCGCGGTGTCGCACACCGGCACCACCTTCGACACCATCGGCTGCCTGGGTGTCGCGATCCTCGTGATCGTGGGCGCGACCGCAGCGATGGACCGCCTGCCGCGGCTGCGCCGTCTGGCGAAGCCGGTCATCACTGTGGGCACCATGTCCCTGACGGCCTACGTGGGCCACTTCCTCGCACAGTCCGCGTGGCCCGCTTCCGGCGCCGGCATGACGAAGTCCTGGGTGCCCGTGCTCCTGTACATCCTCGGGGCGATCGTGTTCGCCGCGATCTGGTCCCGGTTCTTCCGCCGCGGCCCTCTGGAGTATCTGCTCAACGCCGCCACCAAGCCTGCCAAGTACATCCGGTGAGGTCCCGCCCGCCCGGCCCGCAAGGGGATCGCCCTTGCGGGCTTCGGCTGTGGTCCTGGCCGACTGGATACAGCTCCGCCTGGCGCCGACCGGCCGTCCACGGGGCGCGGTCTGGACAGCTGCAGGGAGATGCGCGGGTCTTGGTGCCGACGCGGCCCGGGGAGGGCACGGGCTGCAGCGGCTCAGGACACGGCGGCCGCAGCGTGGCTGAGAACAGGGCGGACACACAGGTTGGTGCGGAGACTCGAGCTCCGCACCGGGCGACACCCAGAACCTCATCCCCTTGTAGTCACCGCCCTCCTCGGCCGTGACCACGACGACATCGCACACAGCCACAACATTCCATTCGCTGGTCCCGCATCCCCGTCAGACAGGCGATGACAATGAAGCACCCCTTGCCCAGCCGGCGCATCAGGAAGCCTGTTTCGGCGTGATCGACGGCCTCTCGACAGCGTCGCAGTGACGGTGAGGGCCGGCTCGTCCCGGCTTCGAGCCACCGAAGTCCGCGGCCGCTGCCCGCAGATCGGCGACGCTCTGGTCAACGGCGCCCCGCAGCGCGCCCCGCGTCCAGAAGCACAACTCCGAGGACCGGGGGGGCGGCCCTCGGTCCTCGGAGTTGTCCTTCTGGACGGCTGAGGACGGCCTCCGGGACGTCCCGTTCGGCATTGCTCCAGACGGCGAACGCCAGAGCCACGACAAACGCCGACAGAACCCGCCAAGGTCGCCGGTGGCGGCGGCCGCACACCCCCAACACAGCCATCTGACCGCCGCCGAGCCGAGCCCTGCCCGTTTGGGGCGGTGATCTCGGGAGCAGTCAGTTCCTTGTACGGACCTCCCGGGCTGCCCGCCCGCGGCTCAGCGGACGCGGTTCGCCAGTTGGGTGGCGCTGTTGAGGAGGTACTCCAGCGGGCCGCGGCGGAAGAAGCGAGACCAGATTGCCGCGAACAGAGTGGCCCCGACGACGAAGCAGAGCAACAGCTCAAAGGAGGCGGACTGCGGTGGGGTGACCGCCTCGCCCGGCAGGGCGAGAATCACCAGGATGTGGCTCACGTAAAGGGTCAGGGACATGGTGCCGACGGCGATGACCGGCGCCGCCAGCCGGCGCAGCCACGGCAGTCGGTCCATCGCCACCGTCGCGCACAGGATCACGGTGATCGCGATCCCGATGCAGCCGACGAGGTCGAACGTGGAAGCGCTGTGCGGCTCGGCCGCCAGCAATCCCCACGCGTCGGGGCCCCACAGCCCACCACCGACCGGCAGGTCGAAGGATCCCTCTGCCATGCCGGGATCCTTTATGGCACCGCGATCCTTCAGGACGTCGAAGTCCTTCATCTCAGGCATCCCGCCCGTGATCTTCTCCGCGCCACCGGTCAACCGGAGCGCCAGCCACGAGACGCCGTATCCGAACGCGATCAGCGCGGGACCGACCACGGCCAGCCGCCGCTGCACCACGCCGGAGGCCAGGTCCAGCCGCCCCAGCGCCATGCCGGTGACCACGAACGTCATCCAGGTGATCGCCGGGAAGAAGCCGGTGAGCAGGAAGTCGAGCACGCCCACGCCGGAGATTCGCGTGATCGGGTCGTACGAGTCGACGGTGTTCAGGATCGACTGGCTGAGCAGCGCCCGCAGGCAGTACGCCAACTGCGGCGTGACGACCGCGAGCGCGACCGCGATGGTCGCGAGCGTCCTGGCTCTCAGCCGCACCAAGGGCAGGGCCAGCAGGAAGAACACCGCGTAGAAGTTGATGATTACGGCGCCGCCGAAGTCGGTCATCGCCAGCGCGCTGCCCACCACCAGCAGGATCACGGCCCGGATCACGATCCTGACCTTCGCCTGTCGGCCGGCCAGTCCGGTCTTCGGCTCCAGGCGGCTGGCGATCAGCACCAGGGAGAACCCGGCGAGGGTGGCGAACAGCGCCGAGGCCCGGCCGCTCGCCAGCCAGACGAACCAGGTGCCAACGCCGTCGCCGGACGTGGGGAAGGGGTTGAAGGGGCCGGTGTGCACGGCGAACATGCCGAACACCGCCAGTGCACGGGCGAGGTCCACTCCGACCAGCCGCGCCGTCGACGAAGGGCGTTCCGTCGCCGTGGCGGACTCGGGTGAGGGTAAGGGCTGGGCAGGCGCCTTCTCGGCGCCTTCGATGTCGGTCACCGGGACAACCTCGCCGAGGCGCGGGCGGTCGACCATCCGCCGAACTTCAGGAGGTGCCCCGCCGGTCGGCCGACCGACCCCCTCCGGTTGGCGGGGGTCGATCTTGGCCATACACGAACGACTGTGGTCGTCGAGCTGGTCGCCGGGATGCCGCGGGTCAGCAGGCTCACCACGACCAAAAGAACATGTCTTACGGGATGTGTCGGGCCAGTCCGGTCACCTTGCCCATCAGCCATTCCAGCGGCCCGCGCTGGAAGAAGCGGGACCAGAGGGTGGCGAGAACGGTGATGGACGCGATGAAGCCGAGCAGGATGTACAGGGGCGGGACGGTCGCTTCCTCGGTGTCCAGGAGCCAGATGGCGACGATGTGGTAGACGTACGCCGTCAGGGACATCGAGCCGACCGCGATGACGGGCGTGGCCAGGCGGCGCAGCCGGGGGAAGGCGTCCATGGCGGCCAGGCAGGCGGTGATCACCAGGATCGCCACACCGGTGTTGCCCACGATGGACAGGGTCGCCTCGCTGTGCGGGGAGGCGACCAGCATCCCGGCGGGGGTGTCGCCGAAGATGCCCTCGCTGCCGGGCGAGGCGGACGACATGGACGACATACCCGGCGCCCCTGCGGTTTCCCGGACGGCTGCGGCCGCACCGGGCACGAGACGCAGCGCCAGCCAGGAGCCGCCATAGCCCGTGACGGCGAGGGCGACGCCGGCGAGGGCGAGACGTATCCGGACAGCCGTGGCGGCCAGGTCGAGGCGGGCGGCGGCCATACCGGCGATGACGAACGGGACCCAGGTCAAGGCCGGATAGCCACCGGTGAAGAGTAGCGAGACGACACCGTCGGCCTGGCCGACGGTGGGGAACGAGCGGCCACCGACCACCGGCTTCAGCAGGTACAGCAGCTGCGGGCCCACCAGAGCCCAAGCCGCGGCGATCAGCGCCAGCGGTTTGGCGCTCAGCCGGTGCAGCGGCAGCACGAGCAGGAAGAACAGTCCGTAGAAGGCGAGGATCGGCACGACCGGGGTGCCGGTCATGGTCAGGGCGGTGCCGACGGCCAGCAGGATCACGGCTCGGATGACGACCTTGGCTACGGCCTGGCGGCCGGCCAAGCCGGTCTTCGGTGTGCGGCGCCCGGTGATGAGGGCGACCGCGAAGCCGGCCAGGACGGCGAACAGGGCGGAGGAGCGGCCTTGCGCCAGATCCATCAGGAAGCCGATGACACCGCCCTGATCCGGCGCGGGGCCGACATGGACCGCGTACATGCCGAAGACGGCCAGGCCGCGGGCCAGGTCCAGCCCGATCAGCCGGCCCACCCCGGGCGCACCGGTCGAGGTCTCACCACGCTCACGGTCGGGGGACGCGGCGTCGGCCGGGAGCAGCGCGGAGTCTGGGTGATGGGTCATGACCCTCAGGCTGGAGACCGGGCCGATCATGGACTATCCGGCAGAAGGCTGCCGTGTCCCTGCCGACTGGTGGGTGCTACCCCGCCGTGTGGCTGGAGCTGCCGCTCGACGGGCCACCGGGACCGATCGGGGCTTTAGGGTCGAGTCGGCATGGGCCGGACGGCATGAATGAAGGTGAGGCGGAGCACGTGATCCGGGTAGTGGTGGTCGACGACGAGGCACTGGTCCGCTCGGGCTTCGAACTCATCCTGGGCGCGTCCGAGGACATCGAGGTCGTCGCGACCGCCGGCGGCGGCGAAGCCGTCGAGACGGTCCGCCGGGAGCGGCCGGACGTGGTGCTGCTGGACATACGTATGCCGGACGTCGACGGGCTCACCGTCCTGCGCGAGCTGCGGACGACGCCGGACGCTCCGGTGGTGGCGATGCTGACGACGTTCGACGCCGACGAGTACATCCTGACCGCGCTGCACTCCGGCGCGGCCGGTTTCCTGCTCAAGGACACCGAGCCGGAGCAACTCGCCCACCTGGTGCGCACCCTGGCCGCGGGCGGGGTGGTGCTGTCCCCCAAGGCGTCGCGGACGCTGCTGCACAGCCACCCCGGCACCGGGGCGGCCGTCGACGAGGACGCGGCACGGGTCCGGCTGCTCACCGCACGTGAACGCGATGTCCTCGTCCTGGTGGCGGAGGGCCTGTCGAACGCCGACATCGGCGCGCGCATCCACCTGGGTGCCGGCACGGTCAAGGACCACGTCAGCGCCATCCTCACCAAGCTCCGGGTGTCGAGCCGGGTGCAGGCCGCACTGCTGGCCCAGCGGGCCGGACTGCTCGACGGGCACGCGCAGGAGGCAGGCCGATGAGCCGTGCACGCGCCATGTGGCAGCGGCTTCCCACGCCGGTCACCGACCTCGCCCTGGTGGCGGTGGCGGCCGTGGATGTATGGCTCAACATGTGGGAGCACACGCCCCTCGAGCTCGTGCTGGCCGCTATCGGCTGCACCGCGCTGGCCTTCAGGCGCCGCTTCCCGCTCGGCGTGTTCCTGCTGACCCTGCCCGTCGCGCTGATGCAGGATGTCGCCGTTGCTGTGCTCGCGGCGCTGTTCACCCTGGCCGAACGCTCCCGCGACCGCCGTCTCCTCGCCGTGTGCGTCGCCCTGTCCGCCGTCGCGAGCAGTACTCCGTGGCCCCTGGCCGAGGTCGACCGAACCATGACACTGGTCTTCTTCGTGTACGGCCTGGCGACCGCCGCGGCCCCGGTCCTCTTCGGCCAGCTTCTCCAGGCCCAGCGGGACCTGGCGCGGCGGCTGGCCGAGATCGAGGAGGCCAAGGAGCACGAGCGGGCCCTGCATGCCCAGGCAGTGCTCGCCCGCGAACGCGCCCAACTGGCCCGCGAGATGCACGACGTGGTCTCCCACCAGGTCAGCCTGATCGCCGTACGGGCCGGGGCGCTTCAGGTCGCCACCAAGGACGCGGACGCCAAGGAAGCCGCCCGCACGATCCGTTCGCTGAGCGTCACCACGCTCGACGAACTGCGCACCATGGTCACGCTGCTGCGCGCCTCCGGCGGCGACGCCACCGAGCTGACGCCTCAGCCCACCCTGGCCGACCTGCGCAAACTGGTGGAATCAGGCGGCCCTCACGTGGACTTTTCGGGTGAGCTGCCGCCCACCGTGGGCACACCCGCGCAACGGGCCCTCTACCGTACGGTCCAGGAAGCCCTGACCAACGTCCGCAAGCACGCCGCCGGCGCCAGAGCGCGCGTCGAGCTGTGGCAGGCCGACGACGGCATCGGAGTGACCGTCACCAACACCCCGCCCACCCGGCCTTCGCTGTCCCTGCCCGGTTCGCAGCAGGGCTTGGTCGGTCTGCGGGAACGGGCCGACATGCTGCACGGCACCCTGGAGGCGGGCCCGACCGCGGAGGGCGGCTACCGGGTGCGGCTGCGCATTCCCCTCAGCGCGGACTGACCGACCAGGCGGCCGAGCGGCACAGCCGCCGTCCGGCCGCCTGCCACGGCACGCCACCTCATGCTGTGCCGTGGTGGTGACTGGATGGGCCCATCGGTCAGGTCCAGACCTCATGCCGCGAATCGCAGTTACGCTCGTCCGCCGCCCGGCGGCGGGATGTGTCCTGTCGCGGGCCCCTTCAGAACGGTGTTGAGTCCTCGGTCCGTCGGCTGATCCGCGTGGATCTCGTACGCTCGCCGACGCCCCGGCCCGGCGTCAGCGCCCGACGGAGGCCGGACAGGGGCCGGCCAGGGGCCGATACGCGGCCGACGGCATCGGCCCCTCAGTGGCATCCGCGACATCGCCTCGTCACTTCAGCAGGGTGCTGACCAAGGCGACGGCCATTCCCAGAAGCGCGTCGATACAGCCGATCCTGACGGCTCGTCCCCACGTCCGGCCCGCGGCCCGGGCGGCGAGCAGGCCCCAGCCCAGCAGCAGGACGGTGTTGATTCCGAAGGCGACGTACTCGATGCCTATGGAGCGCCACCAGCCAAGGCCCGCCCCCCACAGCACCAGCGTGGTGGGCAACGCTGCCACTACCAGCGGCCATTCGGCGAGCACGGCACGCACCACACCCCGTACGCCGGGATGGCCCTGCGCGTCGCGGTGGGCGATCTGGTGGGCGTAGCCATGGGCCAGGGCCGAGGCGAGGGCGGTGAACAGGACCCATAGGGCGTCGTCCATGCGTGCCGCTCGACTCGTCTCGCCGAACTGGGTGAGCGCGGCGACGGCCGAACTCGACACCAGGAGCCCGTACACGCCGCCGAACAGCGCGGTCGGCTGGGCCAGCCAGTCCCACACCGCACCTCTGCAACGGATGGCGGACTCGGTGCGCATACGGGGCCTTTCACGGTCTTGGTTTGCGTGGGTGTCGGTGCTTGGGGTTGTCCGGCCGGGAACGCTGCAGTGGACGACCGGACAACCCTGTGTGTGGTGCGTCATCGCGCGGGAGCCAGGAACTGGGTGGCCGCCAGTTGCGCGTACAGCCGGTCCTGGGCCACCAGTTCGGCGTGGGTGCCCACCGACCGGACCCGGCCGGCGTCCATGACGACGATCCGGTCGGCGCCCGTCACCGTCGACAGGCGGTGGGCCACCACCAGCACGGTGGTCTCGCGGGCCACCTCCGCGACGACGTCCCGCAGCGCCAGCTCGTTGACGGCATCGAGCTGCGAGGTCGCCTCGTCCAACAACAGCAGGCGTGGCCTGCGCAACAGGGCGCGGGCGATGGCGACGCGCTGCCGCTCACCGCCTGACAGCTTCGAGCCGCGGTGTCCGACCGGGGTGTCCAGGCCGTGGGGCAGGCGCTCGACGAGGGTGTCGAGCTTCGTGCGGGCCAGGACGTCGCGGATGTCGTCGTCCGTCGCGCCGGGCGCCGCGAAGACGAGGTTCTCGCGGAGCGTGCCGGCCAGCACCGGGGCGTCCTGCTCCACGTACCCGATGGCGGACCGTAGCTCGGACAGGGACCAGTCCCGTACGTCCTTGCCGTCGACCAGGACCCGGCCACCGGTGGTCTCGTGGAACCGCTCGAGGAGTGCGAACACCGTCGACTTGCCCGCACCGGAGGGGCCCACGAAGGCCGTCATCCCGGTGCCCGGTACCTCGAAACTCACCTGCTGATGGACGTACGGCTGGCCAGGTCGGAAGCGGAAGGACACGTCCTCGAAGCGGACCGACGCCGGACCCGGGACCGGTGCCCCCTGCCTGGGCAGGGCGCCCGTCCGACGGTCGGCCGACTCCGTCGCCAGGCGTTCCACCTGCGCGATCCTGGACAGCGCGGCCGCCCCCTCCTGGTACGAGGACCCGGCGTCGACCAGCCTGGACACCGGCTCGATCAGGTAGAAGAGGTACAGCAGGAAGGCGATGAGGGTGGACACGGGGATCTCCCCGGACGCCACCCGCGCCCCGCCGACCGCGAGCACGGCGAGGAAGGCCAGCTGGACGGCGAGTTCGTCCGCCGAGCCCGCCACCGCCTCCCACTTCGCGCTCTTCACGCCGTGCCGCCACGCCCGCCGTGCCGCCGCCTCCACCCGGGCGGTCTCCCGCTCCTCGGCGCCGGACGCCTTCACCGTACGGAACGCCCCGAAGGCCCGCTCCAGCACGGTGGAGATCTCTCCGACCGCCTCCTGGGAGCGCTGGGTGGCCTGCGCGATCCTGGGCATGACCAGTGCGACGGCCCCGCCGACCAGCACGACCACCAGGAGCGTCACACCCAGCAGTACGACGTCCAGGTACGCCATCATCACGATGGCCGCCACGAAGGCCACCACGCCGGTGGCGGCGGAGACGACCGCCTGGGTGCTGACCGCCCGCAGCAGCGTGGTGTCCGAGGTGACCCGGGACATCAGATCGCCCGGCGGGGTCCGCTCCCACTCCGCGATCCGCAGCCGCAGCAGCCGCCCCACGAGGGTGCGCCGCGCAGCCAGGACCACCGACTCCGCCGTCCGCTCCAGCACATACGCGCCGAACGCCTCGACCGCCGTACCCACCAGCACCAGCACGGTGAGCGCGATCAGGATCCCGGCGATGGTCTCTCCGGCGGCGAGCCGGTCCACCAGTGCCTTCGTGGCCAGCGGCTGCAGCAGTCCCCCGGCGGCCCCGACCAAGGCGCACAGCAGACCGAGGGCGACGGCCCACCGGTGCGGCCGGACGTACGAGCCCAGTGCCTTGAGCGTCTCTCGGGCGGACAGGGAGGTTTCATCCGTCGTCGGGGCGGATGCGGTGTTCACGAAGTTCCCTTCTTCTTCAGTGTGCCGGGGCGTGAGCATGTGCCGGATCAGTGGCCGAGTCCGGCGGTGCGCATGGCGAGGTGGCGCACCAACGCTTCGGTCACCTCCGGGCGGACGACGCACAGGACGAAGGCGCCCGCCGCCAGCGCCATACCGAGGAACTCCAGAAACTCGCCCCTGCCAGGGACGGCGTCACGGCCCGGTACGTCGGCCGATGTTCCGCGGAAGCCCTCGCGCTCGTCGTGTCGCACACGCTGTGTCATGCCTCCAGCCTGGAAGCCCGCCCACCCCGCTCCCATCCGGCAACTGTCGGGGCCACCCCCGCCGAGTGGCTGAAGAAGGACCGCCGTCCGGTCGCACCGGACCGGCCGGGCACCGAGGTTCCACCGGTCGGCAGGGCGCTCCCCCCGATCGGCGGGGGCGTTACCGAAGACTGCCGGATGGTCCGCCCCCTGGCGTCCGCGCGAGGTTCTCCGTATGACACAGACACAGCCGCCGCAGGAGACGTCAGCTCCGCAGGAGAACTCGCCTCCGCCGCCCCGAACCTCCCCCGAGTCCGCCGTGCCGGCCTCGCCCGGTCCCTCGATGGGACGTCTCGTCGGGGTGGATCTGGCCCGCGCGCTGGCGGTGTTCGGCATGTACATCGTGCACATCGGACCCCCGCTGTCCGCCACGACCGGTGTCGGCAGCTGGATCCGGTACGTGGCGGACGGTCACTCGTCGGTCCTGTTCGCCACCCTCGCCGGGTTCTCACTGATGCTGCTCGCCGGCCGCCGGGAGCCGAAGACCGGCCTGGCGGGCCGGCAGGCGAAGGCTCGGATCGCGATCCGCGCCGTGGTCCTGCTGGCGCTGGGCACCGTGATGGCGATGGAGTACGGGGGAGTGATCATCCTCGGCTTCTACGGTGTCTACTTCCTGCTGGCCCTGCCCCTGGTGCGACTGAGCGCCAAGACGCTCGCGATCATCGCGGCCGCGTTCGCCCTCGTCACACCGCAGCTGGCGTTCGTCCTGACCTCGCTGCTGACTCCGTCGGTCCAGGAGAGCATCAACGCCTACGACCCGCTCCGCCGCCTCAGCGAGGTGGGAGTGCTCGATCTGCTGCTCACCGGCTTCTACCCGGCGCTCACCTGGATGTCGTTCGTGATCGCAGGTATGGCGCTGGGCCGCCTCGACCTGTCCTCCAGCACTGTCCGGCGGCGCCTGGCCGTAGTCGGTGCCTCCCTCACCGTGGCCGCGTACGGCATGTCCTTGCTGCTCGCCGGCAAGAACGCGCTGAGGAGCACGGCGGAAGACGGGTCGTCGTCCGGCGGCTCCGGTTCGATGCCCCCCGGCAGCGGTTCGATGCCCCTCGACGGCGGGTCGTTCCCCGATATGCCGGCGTCGTCGCTTCTTTCGGCCGGGCCGCACAGCGGCACCACGTTCGACATCATCGGCAGCGTCGGAGTCGCGATCCTCGTGATCGTGGGCGCGACGGTGCTGATGGACCGCCTGCCGCGACTGCGCCGTCTGGCGAAGCCGGTCATCGCCGTGGGCACCATGTCCCTGACCGCCTACGTCGGCCACTTCGTCGCACAGTCCGTGCTGTCCACGCCCGCCGGGACCAGCACCCAGCAGTCATGGTTGCCGCTGATCATGTACGTCCTCGGGGCGATCGTGTTCGCCACGATCTGGTCCCGCTTCTTCCGCCGCGGCCCCCTGGAGTACCTGCTCAACGCTGCCACCAAGCCGGCGAAGCACATCCGATGACACCCGGCCGGGGTGAGACGCCTCCACGTCCCACCCCGGCCCGGGGCCGCTCATGGATCCGGCAAACGCATAGTCTTTGCAGGCTTCACCCGTCAGCCCTGTTCGTCGCCGAAGGGTGCACCGAGGGCCCGCCAATCCCTGTGCATGGCTGTCTCAGCCCACCACCCGAACCAGCGACAGCACCACACCTGTTGCCCTGTGTATCTCCAGCAGTGCCAGCGCTAAGCTGCATCAACGATAGAACGCCACGGCGCAGGCCTCGAGAGAGTTGCCGCGCCGACTGCGCGTCAGTCAACGGGACACCGGGGGGCGATCGCCTGCAACAGCACCTCGGCCGGGGAAGCGTCCCGGCGCGGCGGGCCGACCTCGATGTCCAGCAGGCAACTGTACTCCCGCAGCCGCATCCCCGTTGTGACCGCCAACTCAGCGGCCGCGCTGTTACGCAGCGGAGAACGGACCCTAAAGGCCGGGTCGATCAGGCCGTCGGGCTGGTAGCCGCGCAACCCCACCTGCTTAAGGAACCGCCACTGTTGATCGTCGCTCGGCGCCTTCGCCACGTGGCCGGCTTGTCCGGCGCCTCACGGTGCGCGGTGCAGTCCTCCCGGTAGGCCACCAGATCGTCCTCCGCGGCCGACAACAAGTCCGTCGGTACCGGGAGCTGGTCCAGGAAGTCGACCAGGTCCAGCGCGTCGTACACATAGTTCTCCAGGGACTTCGCCTTCAGCGACTTCGACAGATCCAGGAAAAACGAGCACAGCGGCTCCGCCGGACGCATGTCGGAGCTGAGGAAGAACGGCGTGCCCTCCTTCACCGCCCCGGGCCGCTGTACGTACGCCCCGGCATCGAGATCGACCCCAGCTGGGGCCTCGTAGTAGCGACGCACCTTGCTGGGTGACACAAAGAAGTGGTGCACCCCAACCCCCTCCGAGACAAGCGGTGGCTTCGGGAGAGCCGGTGCAGGTCGCCTGTCGGTAGAGCAGGACGACGTCGTGGAGGGCGAGTTCGGCGGCGGTACCGGGGTGCACGGTCATGTGGCGCCTACGTCGGCACCGTGCCAACGGCCTGCTTGATGGAGTAGATGCGGGTGAGTACGTCGCCGAAGGCGGCGGCGGACCAGCTGTCCCCGGCGGCGTCGGGGCCGGGGATGAGTCCGAGGCGCTGGGCGCGGCTGAACTGCCACAGCGTCAGGCCGGCGCGGTCGGGGAACTGCAGAGAGCCGTACGTCTTCAGCGTGCTGGCAGTGGTGGTGGGCATACGGGGTCTCCGTCCGGGTGCTACGGCTGCGGGGGCTATGGAGTGCCAGTGAACTTGCCGGGAATTACCGATCCCGCATCTCCTCGTCGGCGTACTCGCCGTGGTCGCAGAGCTCACTGAAGTCGTCCGTCTCGGCTCCCCGAAACTCGTCGTCCAGCGCGTCCAGGACCAGCTCCTGGTGCTTGTCATCGGCCGGGTAGTACGGCTCGCGGGCTTCGTAGGCCACGTCTGCCCAGTACGCCGCCTCCTGCTCTGATTCCCATTCGGAGCGTTCGGCCGGGGTCAGGGACGCCAGCCACGCCTCATGCTGCACCCGGTGGGCCTCGTCGGCCGCATCGTGGTAGCCCTGCCAGATGTGCGCCGGCAGGTGGGGCTCCGGGGACCACCAGGACCGGTGCCGTCGAGCAGGTGATGGCTGTCCGTACGGGCGCACCGGCCCGTCGTTGGGATGCGCCAGACCGTGGCAACGCAGGCCGAGTTCGTCGAGGGCGGCGGTGTCGTGCGGGTGAGCCTTTTACGAGGTCTGCGGCCGGCGCTTCAGTGCTCGAATACCGCCGTCGCCACCGGCACTGCCAGCAGCAGGCTGAGTCCGACCAGGGGGAGGCGGTCCAGCCACAGGATGGCGGCGAATTCGCGCAGTGTCGCGGCCAGCCAGTAGGCGGGGGAGGTCGGCGCGCCCACGACGTGCACGGGCACGCCGACGCGGCGGGCCAGCAGGGTCGTGCGGTAGACGTGGAAGTCGCTGGTGACCACCGTGGCACGGTGGCCGGGAGTGGTGCCCTCCACGAGGGCCGCGCTGAAGCGGAGGTTCTGCCCGGTGTTGACGGAGCGGTCTTCCCGCACGATCCGGTCCGCGGACACTCCGCGTCCGCGCAGATAGTCGGCCATCGCGTCCGCCTCGGAGCGGACCTCGTCGTCGCCCTGGCCGCCCGAGACGACGAAGACCACACCGGGCGTGTCCGGTGCGCGGGCGGCGTCGATCGCAAGGGCGCTCTCCAGCCTGCGGGTCAGCAGCGGGCCTGGCCGGTCGCCGTCGAGCCCGGCACCCAGGACGACCACATGAGTGGTTTCCGGCAGGGGGGTGCTACGGCCAAGGACGAACACGTAGCCGGCGAAAACCAGGAAGAGCAGAGTGAGGTATCCCGCGGCCGCGTTCACCGCGACCACGAGGACACCGAACGCCTCGCCGCCGACCACGTGGAAGACCGCGTCGAGGCCGAGCACCGCCAGCACCGCGCAGCCGGCGGCCCCGGTCGCCAGCAGGGCTGCCTGTGGTCCGTAGCGCCGCACCAGGAGGACGCTGTCGGCCAGCATCAGCAGGCCCAGGGCGAGCGCCAGGAGCAGAGCGGCGACGGCGAGGACGGTGGCGATGGTCGGGTGGGCCGCCGCACTACGACCGGCCACGCCGAGTCCGGCAGAGGTCAGCGCGAGGCAGAACAGGACGGCGGTGGAGAACCGGTGCGGTGCCAGCAGGGCGTTGACGATGCCGCCCGCGGCGAACACGACCGCGGCCAGATACTCCGGGTACTCCGGCATGTGCCGCACCGCTCCGCTCCCCCGCCCGCCGGGCCGCTGCCCGTACCCGCCCGCTTCTCTCCGCCCGCGGGTTCCCGGACCCGATACGGACGGCTGCCGGCCATCCTCCCAGACCTGCTGTGGTGCGCCGAACGCGGGCGGCGGTGCGTTCGGCGGGACCGGCACGTCATGCCGGTGGTGCTGCCCCGCAGCCGCGTAGGACACACAGATGAACGGTGTGCCCTATAGCCCGGTGCAGATCCAGCAGGTACGGAAGCGCGACACGGCGGACCGCTCCTTCGGGCGACGCTGCACCGATGGCCATTATCCGTAACACGATCCGGTAACAGGTGCCCTCATGTTCGACCGCCCCCACTCGGACGGGCATCCCGAGGACGCGGTACGGGTCGGCAACGCCAGTGGGCAGCTCTCGCACGGGGCCCTGCTGCGCGTTGTGCCCCGTCCCCGAACTCGGTCGTCCAAGCACCGCCGCATACCGGTCCCAGCCTGGAACGACGGACCGGTCCAAAGACCACCAGCCCGGTACACCACTACCTGCACCGCGTAGACTGCGTGACCTCCTGCACCATCGCGATCGCTCAGGCGGCGGCGAGGGAGCAAGCCGTTCGCCAAGGCTCAGGGGTTGGTGACCTTGACGAGTTCCAGGGTTACCGGTCCGTCCACATCCGGGTGCAGGAACACCTTCTTCGGGCTTGCCGTATAGAGCTGGATGTCGCCCAAGGCCTGGTCGTCGCTGGTCTCGTCGGGCACCAGGTACACGAAGTTCGAGTGCGAAGTGGCACTCCAGGTACCGCCGAAGTCGACGGAGGCGGGACCTCCGTGCCACCAGAGGTCGCTCTCCGAGATGCCCGCGACGGAAAACCGCCCGTTGACGTGCAACCGGATCTCTCCGCCCGTCTCGCCGTCGCGGTATGTCCCGGGCAGGCCGACCGGAT
Organism: Streptomyces sp. NPDC006372; assembly: GCF_040612515.1. Classification (NCBI taxonomy): domain Bacteria; kingdom Bacillati; phylum Actinomycetota; class Actinomycetes; order Kitasatosporales; family Streptomycetaceae; genus Streptomyces; species Streptomyces sp. NPDC006372. Next base: position 38,090 of record NZ_JBEXQJ010000021.1, read on the forward strand.
CGACCACGACCGCGCCAGGCCGCCCACACCCCGAAGCGAACACCGCCACAGCTGCGACGAGCACGGTAACAAACCCGCCTCTGACCGCGGCCCTCGTCCTCACGGTTCTGGCTCCCATGTCCACACGCCCCCTTCCCGAAATCGGACGGCAGGCGTGCCGCCGAATACCTCAATTTGAACATGCTCAAAAATGGGATGCCCCGGGGCCCCGGCGGGCACGCCCGCCCCGCACGGGACACCGCGCGGAACATCGGAGAAGAGTCCCGGATCACAGTCGTCTGCGTCCATGGGGTGCTTGAAGGGGCAGGGGCAGGTGTGGATGCGCTCGGCGGCGAGGAGAGCTGCGACGTGCTCGGAGAAGGGCTTGCAGCAGTGGTGCGGTTGATCGGGGGGATCCGTCGCCGTTGCGGCCTTGCAGGTGGCTCCAGAACCGGCGGCCCTTCCAACCGCACAGGCGGCATTCCATCAGCCAGGGCTGGCCTGCCCCGGGGTAGCCCTACAGCGGCCTCCAGCCGAGCCGCGCAAGACGGGCCATCGCCTCCGCTGCCCGTACCAGGTTGGCCAGGCTCAGGCGCAGCTGGGGGATGAGGCGGGCAAGTAGGAGCGGATGGCCCGCATCCCCTGGATCAGGCTGGCGGGGGTGCGGGGTGCCGGGGACGGGACGGCGGGGCGCCCTGGTCGATGAACGTGACCAGGTGGGCGGCGGCCTGGTGCCGGTCGGCGGCGCCGGGACCATCGAGAGGGACGTCGTCTGCTGTTCGCGATTCCGGCCACGACTCGTACCTGACGGGCCATGAGTGCAACCGAGGTGATTAGGAATGCTCATAACCGGCTATGTCGTCGTCGCTCATGCCTCTGAGGACGACGCGCTGGATCTTGCCACTCGGCGTCTTCGGAAGACGCTCGACTAGTGCACTCTGCGCGGATACGCGTGGACCCCGTACTGGCTGCGCACCAGCGCCTGGAGCCGCTCCACCAATGGAATGCCGCCCTCTTCGCTCGATTGGGGCACGACAAACGCCTCGACGACTTCGCCGCGGATCACGTCGGGCGCCCGACGACGGCCGTCTCGGCCACAGCGGGATCCGTGGTGAGGATGCTTTCGATGTCGAAGGGGGCGATGCGGTAACCCGCGGCCAGGATGACGTCGTCGTCGCGGGAGGCTAAGAAGAAGTGGCCGGCCTCCTCGCGTCCGACGTCTCCAGTGAGATACCAGCTGCCGTCGGCCACGAAGCGTTCCCGTGTGCTCTCGGGTGCGTTCACGTATCCGGTGAACCACATCAGAGGGCTGTTGTCGGCTGAGATCGTGATCGCCTCGCCCGCCGTGCCGGCCGCAAATCCCGGCAGGGCTTGTCCCATCGAGCCCGCAGGCACCTCGCGCAGCAGCCGCGGATCCCAGGCGTTGGCTATCACCTTGCCCTGCTCGGTCTGGCCGAAGTGGTCCCGGACCTGTGTCCCCAGGGCCTCCGGAGCCCACGACGTCACATCGGGGGTCAGCGGCTCGCCGGCCGATGACGCGACACGCAGGCGACGGCTGTCCGTCAGAACCACTCCCTGCTGCTTGAGCGCCCGGTAGATGGTCGGCGCCGCCGCGAAGTTGGTGACGCCGAAGCGGGCACGGGTGGAGAGGGCCAGGCCGCCGGTGCTGGCGGCCCGCTTCTTAGCCTTCGCCCTGATCTGCGGTTGCCACCGCTTCTTGACCTCACGCTCTATGCGGTCCGGGAGGCCGCTTGAGTTTTGCCTCGCCGTAGGCCAGGCGGCTGTCTTCGTCGATGGCGGGGTGGACGTAGTCGAAGCCGACGCTGCTGCGCCGGGCGCGGCCGACTTGGCATGCATAAGCACGGAAGCCGCGTTGGTTCCATGTTCTTCCGCACTCGACCCCGCCCCACGCCTTGGTCGAGTGGGTCACCATGCTCATCGTCACCCGCGAGGGTGACCGCCGCTGCAAGCTTCCACCGCACCAACGTGCCCTGGTCGGCCTGGTGTGCCTGCGACGGCACGAGACTCTCGCTCAGCTCTCGGCCGGGTTCGGCATCTCCGTCGGCCCACGCCCACACCACCACGTTCATCGATCTGCTGGCCGACCGCGCACCCGGCCTACTGCGCGCCCTGCGCGAAGCCGACCCAGACTAAGTTCTGCTCGAACGGCACTCTGGCGGAGTGCGACCGGGTCGGCGACAGCCGGGCAGCCTTCTCCCACAAGCACCGCCGACACGGGATAAACGTGCAGGTGACCGACCTCGCCGGGCAGTTGCTGTGGATGCCTACCTGGGAGCCGACCCGTGGGGGACGACGCCCCTTAGACGTCCACCGAACCGTGGCCTGACGCCGACTCAGCAAGCCGTCACAGGCGCGTTGTCCACGGCGGGGGCACCCGTCGAGCGCGGCGCCGCCCGACTGGACTCGTGGCGGATCTTCCGCCGGTCCCAGTGCAGCCCGAATCGAATGTCGTCAATCTCCGCGGCCGCCCTCACCTTCGAGCGGGAGCGCTGAAAAGACTCAGTGAAACTACCCAGACATTCTGAACAATTCTCAAGGAATGGATGTACGGGTCACCTCCCTGGCGTTCTCCCAGTGCCGGTCAAAGTACGACTTGAAGTACGCTGCGGCCTCGCTATCCTCAATGCGCATGCCTTGGACTCGGTCGCCGACGGTGAATGCGAGGAAGACCGCGCTCGTGTCCATGATGGCCATGCTCATGAGGTCAGCCTTGATGGGCCAGGTCACCTGGCGAATGCTGTAGCTGCGCAGGTGACGGGTCTGTTCCCGGTGCTGTGCTGTCCAGGTGGCATATCGTCTGGACGAGCCGAGGCAGAACAATCGTCGCACCGATCCGCCGCTGCCCGCCCAGTCGAGTACTGCTTGGAAGTAGTCCGAGAAGGCCGCAGACGATGCACTGAAATCATCCGGTGTTTCAAGTCGCATGTACCAGGCATCCATATGGCTGGGGTGGCGGTTGACGAGATAGTCGACCTCCGCCTTATAGAAGGCCGCCGCGTCCGGATAGTGCTCTATACGTGATGAGTTCGCCTGATCGAAGTCGCGCCGCAGCAGTTTGACTTCGGTTCGGAGATCGGCCAGTTCTTGCCGCGCCGCGGTGATGGGGACGAGGGAGCGCAGGATTGCGTAGACCGCCGTGAACAGGAATGGCATCTGCCAGGCGGCAGACAGGCCGAAGAGCGCAGCGGTCACTGATCCGCAGATGGCGACAAGACAAGCGATGGCCAGCCCTCGCTGATCCCAGCGCTCCAACAAGTTCCCTTGCCCCGACGCGGGCCGCGAACCAGCCATGCACACCTCACAGACTCTCCGACTACGTACGTCCAGTGGGTGAGCCCCCGTTGAGCTCAATTCCCTGCGCTTGTCGAGCTCAATCGCGGCCGGTTCGTAGAGCGCGACCGCTCTGGTCGCCAATTCGCGCGCTCACTCGCCAACTGAAGCGTTCAGTCACACCGTCTGAGCTGGGCAACCTGGGATGCCGCACCCAGAGGTCGAACTCGAGGTGCTCGACGGCGAACCCGACCTGGCACCTGACATGGCAGCGCCACTACTAACGCGCCCGCGACGCCGCAGCCGCCTCGGGCACCGTCCCGATCTGAGGCCAGTCTTCGAGACGGCGCTGGCACACGCGCGGGCCTGGCACGCTGAGGACGGCCATCTCGCAGCTCCCCGTGACACCCGGCATGACGGCTACCCGCTGGGCATGTGGCTGTTCAGCCAACGCAACCGAGAGAAAGAACGCGCCCGAGCGGGTATGCCGCCCTCACCCCACCTGACCGAACTCTCCGCGATCGACCCCGGGTGGAACCCGCCGTGAAACCTGCACTGGCAGCGCAGCTACTACCGCGCCCGCGACCACGTCCAAGCGGGCCGCCCCTTCCACCCCGCCGCCCTACCCCCCTCCCCCAGCACCGATCTGGGACGCGCAAAGTCCTCTACCGAGCCCCCGTCTCCGGAGCCCAGGGCCACCGCGACGGGCATCCTGAGCGGCAGCGGGGGCAGCAGGCGGCTTCTCCGGCGCACAGTTGTGGCGGGAGCGCTGGATCGAGCACGCGGGCACCGTGGCCGCGTACCCCGAGGCGTTCGTGTCCTCCACGCAGAACACCGACGCCCCGGCCTGGCCTGGCCTGGTCCGCGCCGAGGGTCACTGCAGGCCCGGCGGACAGTTTTTCGCCCTCGCTCTTCAGGCCGGGCACGGGGGGTGTGGCGGTGGCGTCGGGAATGCTGAAGCCGTGGCGTTCGCATCGTTTGAGGAGCCATCGGAGTTGCTGGGCGGCGGTGCGGTGGGCGACGCGGAAGCCTCGGTACCGACCGCCGATGTCGGCCCCTTCCCCCTGCGACGGCCCGGCGTAAAAAGATGGTGACAGGTGAGTGGAAGTGGATCTACCTTCAGGCGTCCAACTGGTCATCCCCTAAGGCAGGTTCATTGTGAGAATGTCCCGCATGGCGGTCACCGTTGCGGCGGTCGCCGTCGTTCCGGCGCTCTTATTCGCCGCCCCCGCCGTGGCCGCCGGCAGCGCCCCCACCCGCGCCACCGCCGTCGCAGACGACCCCAACGACCTCAGGGTCGCGATCGTTCAGCTCATGTCCCGTCCCGAAGCGGGCACGGAGGTGCTCGAGAAGGGCCGGAAGGCTCTGAACGGCACGATCGAGGACATGCGCGCCTTCCTGGAGACCGGCTACCGCCTCGCACAGGCCCAAGACGACCGCGTCGCCCTCGCTCAGCTCATCTCCAAGCCCACGTCGAGCCCTGCGCTGCGGACAGCCGCCCGCAAGGTTCTCAGCGTCGGCAACCCCGAGGAAATGCGCTGGTTCCTGGAAGTCGGCCAGTACCAGGTCGCCGGCTAGGGGTCGTGAATCACGGCTGATGTTGCCGGGCAACTGTGCGTTCGATCGACTGGATGAGGCTCAGACGTTTCTTGGTGGGGTCAGGGGGTGTCAGCGAGCTCTCCGATCTGGTGGGCGAGGTGCGAGGGTGGGGTGGTGACGGGGCGTCCGCCGGCGGGAGAAGGGTGTGAGCTGGATGTGGGTGTCCAGGTTGACGGCCTGGTACGCCCAGTGGTCGGCGTCGCGGAGTTCGCCGCGGCCCAGGTCGGAACAGGTGGAGGCAGTGGGCCGCGGTGGCGTTCCCGGCGCCGGCCGCGTACTGCCACCACCACTGCGCCTGCACAGGAGCGCTTCCGCCTGGGCCTGGAGGTCTTTGTCGGCTCGGTCGAGCATGATCGGGAAGTAGTCCTCGGGTGCATGGCGCAGATCACGGCACGTGAGGTTTGATCGGCTCATGTCAGCACCTCAGCCGCGGCGACGGCCTCCAACGGGCTCAGCTGGGCGGGGGTGGGGGGCATCGGTGCAGGCACCACCGTGCTCGACAGCGCCGCCGTGCGGGTGATGCAGGAGGGCGGGCGCCAACAGATGGGTGCTGCACGCCGGGGGGAGTCACGCCAGGCACCGGGCAGGAGTGTCGTTGGATACGCCGGTCAAGGCAATGCGGGCCGTGATGCGCTTACCGACCGCCTCCTGATCGACGGACAGCCCCGCCGTCACCGCCTTGACGATCTCCAGGCCGTGGCCGCCGATCCTGCCGGGGTCCGCAGCCCGGGCGGCCGGGACCGTGGGGTCGCTGTCCCACACGGCCACTTCCACGGCTTCGGCGGTGAGTCCCAGCTCCACCAGGACAGGGCCCGGAGCGTACTTGCAGGCGTTGGTGACCAGCTCGCTCACCACGAGCTGGGTGAGGTCCTTCGCGCGCGCCGGCACCATCAGGCCGTAGTCGTCGCCGGCCTGGTCGAGGAAGGCGGCGGCGTGCTGGCGGGCGTCGGCGATGCAGCCGTCCTCGCCGCCCAGGGCGAAGCCGACACGCACCAGGTGCTGGTCCGGCGCCGTACAGCCACAACGGTCTACATCAGATTCCACTGGCCTCGCCCTCACTCCCCCGTTTCGTGCACCGGTACCCCCTCTGCCGCCATGCATGCCGGACGGGTGGTGTTCGAAAACCGCCACGCGAATGCATCCGGCCGGATACGTGGGGCAGAATCATCCGCGCGTGTCCTGAACCGGGGACAAGCCTAAATCGCAGTCGAGGAGACCGTGACCTACATCGAACCAGCGGACCGGCCAGAACGGCTCTTGGTCGAACACCGCACGCTCTCGGGCATCCGTGTAGTGACGCTGCGGGGCGAGATCGACCACGACGTCCAGGACGTCCTCAGACAAGCCCTGCTGGCTGAGGACACCACGGTGCCGCCGCGCATTGTGGCAGATCTCAGTGGTGTGACCTTCATGGACTCCAGCGGCATCAACGTCTTCGTCGCCGCCTACCAGCAAACGAGCGACACAGGCGGGTGGGTGCGCATCGCCGGGGCACAGGAATCCGTCCTGCGCGTCCTGCAACTGGTCGGCGTCGACACCCTCATCCCCTGCCACCCCACCACCGAACAGGCCCTGACCACCTGACCGCTACCCGGCCTGATGCGAGTCGTACGCTCCGCGCGAGCGCCGCTGCACGGCCTCGTCCAGCTCCTCGGCCACCGGCCCCGGCAGTGGCTTCCCCAGCGCCCAGCCGATCACCGACTCGGCCACCGAGTGCAGCTTGATGTTGGTCTGCTGGGAAATCTCACGCAGCACCTCGAACCCAGCCGCCGGCAGAATCCGGTGGACCGCGATGAGAACACCGATGGCCTGGTCGACCGTGGCATGAGAGCCGACCGCCTGGCGTAGCTGGGCGTTCTCCTGCTCCAAGCCGGTGACCAGGGCACCACTGTTCTCGGGCAAGGGCCGCTGCGTGTGGGAGGTCATCACCAACCGGCACTCCATCGGGGACAACGTCTACCGCAACGCCTGCCCGCAACCTCAGCGGTAAGACACCCGTCTTCCGGCCAACAACATCAGCCGTACTGCCGGCCGCCCGCCGGAATCACCGGCCATCACGATCTCAAGACGGTGCTTGCCGACCCAGCCCACGTCCGCAGCCATGGCCCGAACGTAGTGACCATCGGCAGCCGGATGCCAGGGCGAGCCGACACGCCAACCTCCTGCTGCCGTCAAGAAGACCTCGGGCTTAGAGGCGCAAGGTGGTCCCCCCGCTCCAGATGCGACAGCTTCTCGGGATTGCGCACGGCGTAGAGCCCGGTGATGATGCCGTCGTCGATGCGCATCGCCATGACGGTGTCGATCTCGCCGCCCAGCCGGACGATCAGCGCCGGGTCGCCGTTGACCTGTGCCGGCTGCAGCGACATCGCGGCGGCGATCCTGCTCAGGACGTGGGCCACCTGGTCGGCCCCCACGACGGGCGCCAGGGCGGCCTGCACGACTCCACCGCCGTCGGTCAGCAGGACGACGTCCGGCGCGAGGATGTCGAGCAGGCGTCGCAGGTCGCCCGTCTCGACCGCCCGTTGGAACGCCTCGACGGTGCGGCGAGTCTCTGCAGCGGAAGCAACCCCGCGCGGCCGGCGCGCGGCGACGTGGGTTCGTGCCCGGTGGGCGATCTGGCGGACTGCGGCCGGGCTCTTGTCGACGGCTTCGGCGATCTCGTCGTAGGCCAGGTCGAACACCTCTCGCAGTACGAACACCGCCCGCTCAGTCGGGGTGAGGGTCTCCAGCACCAGCAGCATCGCCATCGAGACGCTGTCGGCCAACTCGATGTCCTCGGCCACGTCGGGCGCGGTCAGCAGCGGTTCGGGCAGCCAGGGGCCGACGTAGGACTCCTTGCGTCGGCCGAGCGAACGCAGATGGCTCAGAGCCTGCCGGGTGGTGATCCGGACCAGGTACGCGCGCTCGTCCCGCACGGTGTCGGGATCGACGCCCACCCAGCGTAACCAGGCCTCCTGCAGGACGTCCTCGGCGTCGGCGGCCGAGCCGAGCATCTCGTAGGCGACAGTGAACAGCAGGTTGCGGTGGGCGACGAACGCCTGAGTAACGCTATCCATGCGGTCGCCACGAGCGACCGGTTCTGATGTGTCCCTTGTCCAGTCGCTCACAGTTCGGTCGGTCATCGCCGGCTCCTGTCCGTTCGCTCTCAACTGCGCCGTACACCAGACGCCGGCTCCCACAGCTTTGTGACACCCGCGACCGGTGACGCACGCCACATCACCGCGCCGTCACAAGAACCGGGCCGTCGGCATCTTGTGTTCGTCCAGTGCAGCAAGCACGCAACACCACGAGTGAGGACGACGTCATGGAACCTCGTTTCAACCTGTTCGACAGCCCGACCGCCGCGAAGGTCGCCAAGCGGTTCTACAACACCTCATTGGTCCTGGAAGGGCCGACGCTGCCGAAGGTCCTGCGGGAACTGGTGGAGCTGCGGGTCGGCCAGATCAACGGCTGCGGCTTCTGCGTCGACGTCCACACCAAGGAGGCTGCAGCCGCCGGTGAAACCGCGCTCCGGCTCAACCTGGTCGCCGCCTGGCGGCACAGCACCGTGTTCACCGAGGCCGAGCGGGCCGCGCTGGCGCTCGCCGAGGAAGGAACGCGGCTCGGCGACCACGGCGTGTCCGACGACACCTGGGCCGAGGTGCGTAAGCACTACGACGACGACCAGGTCGGTGCGCTGGTCTGCCTGGTCTCCCTGATCAACGCGGCCACCCGGATGAACGTGATCGTGCACAATCCGGGGGGCTCGTACAAGCCCGGCATGTTCGCCAGTACGTCGAGCTGACCGGCAGGCGAAACCCGGCCCGTCCCGGGACCGTTCGATCCGGGCCGGCACATGCCACGGACGACAAGGATCCGCACCGTTCCTGCCTGCTGAAGGGATCGTCAGATGGCCTACCAGGTGGTGGCGATCCTCAAGCTGGGCCCGGCCAGTATGAGGATCCGCCAGTTCTTGAGGTGGGCGAAGCCGTGTTCGACCGGTGCGCGTCCGACGGCAAGGAGCCGGCTGGAGTCTTCTGGCTGGGGGTGAGCTTGTGGGTGCGGCTGGCGTGGAAGCCGGTGACGATCACCGGATCGCGTACGTCGTTGTCCAGGCCGCGGAAGCCGAGATCTGCCGGCGCCCCAAGGCCGGCGGCGCGCAGGTGGGCCCGGATGCGGTCGTGGCGGGAGGCGGTGCTGTCATGGGTGCGGCCGGGCGGCGGATATCCAGGTCGGCCGCCCTCTCTCGTCGGTCAGGGCGACGAAGTGCAGGCCGTGATGGTGGTGCTTTGCGGAGTAGTTCCGCCGATCGGCCTTTCCGGTGCGACGCTGGGTGGGGATGAAGGTGCCGCCGATCAGAACCCTCCCGGGCCTTTCCGACTCCCTGACCCTCTGTTACTTCTGCCCGCGCTCTCGGCCCGCTGCCCCACGTCCTCTTCACCCACCGCCTCCCCTTCTCGCTGCTGCTTTCATGACAGCTCCCTACTGCTGCGGCGGGCGTCTGTGATGAACGGTTCTTGCGGGGCCGGGATGTCCAAATGGGGTTCCTGGTTGTCTGTTGGCCAATGTCAACGTCAGCGGAGGGCTCTTGGTCGTGACTTTGCAACCGGCGTGGCTCAGTACAGGGTCTGGGCGGCGTACAGGGCCCCTAGGACTGCGGCAAGGGTGCCAAGGAGCAGGCGGAGGGCTCGTTCGGGCAGGTGGGGTTGAAGACGGGCGCCGAGGTAGCCGCCGATCAGTCCGCCAGTGCCGCAGGCGAGGCCGAGCCACCAGTCGGGGGCGACGTCTCCGGAGCCGACGAGCGAAAGGAGTGCGTAGGCGGCGGCGCCGACGACGGAGGTGGTGAAAGTGGCGGCGAGCGCGGCTGGGGCAACGCGCGCGACGGGCAGACCACGTCCGGCGAGGATCGGGCCCAGGAGAGAGCCGCCGCCGATGCCGTAAATGCCGCCGACCACACCGACCGTGAGAGCAAGGCCGGTCAGCGTGCGCGGGGGCAACTCGCCCGACGGCAGCGGCCGGTGGTGTGACGGGGCGAGGGCGCGCAGGCACAGCCACAGCCCGAGCGGCAGCAGCAGGACGGCGATCAAGAGCCGGAAGACGTCGGGGCCGGGGAGGGCGAAGACACGGATGAGGGCGCCGAGTACGACGCCGGGCAGCGTGCCCAGAACCAGGCGCCGGGCGAGGTCACCATGCTGGGCGCCGTTGCGGCGGTAGCGCCACAGGGCTCCGGGTCCGGCCACGACGTTGAACAGCAGATTGGTCGGGGTGATGGCGGGGTTGGGCACGCCGAAGAGGCTCAACTGGACCGGGAGGAGGAACACCGCGCCGGACACGCCGACCGGGGCGGTCACGATCGCGATCAGCAGGCCGGCGGCCAGTCCTGCCGCCCATGTCCAGTCCACCGTTACCCCTGCCCGTCGAGCGTCCAGCCAGTATCAGCGCGTCAGACAACAGTGCGGGCATTCCGCAACGAAATGTTCATGAGCAGCAAGCGCAGCCGGGCCGGCAGCCGTACGCGACCGCAGCAGAGTCTGTTGGAGCGGCCCTGGCGGCGCAACAACCCTTGCCCTGCCAGGCGTCGTGGTCTTCCTTGACGGCGATGGCGGCGACAGCCAGGGCGGCGACGGGGTCGGCCCAGGACCAACCGAGCGTGGCCTTGAGGGCTAGACCGACAAGGAGTATCAGCGAGATAGGTACACAGGAGAGTCTGCTTGGAGTCGGCCACGGCGCTGGCCGAGCCCAGTTCACGTCCGGCGCGGCGCTGGGCGGCGGATCGGCGAAGGGCTGCGCCATCGACGACATCCTGACCGGCGGTGTCCTCGAACCGCTGTTGGTGGCCACGCCGAACTCCACGAGCCACACTCGACTCGCCTACGCTCTGCTTCAGAGCCGCGGCCAGTTCCCCCCTGACGCCCCCAAGACCCTGCGGAGCATCGAGAAGCGTGCCGGGCAGGTGAGCCCGGCTGAACTCGTCGGCCGATTCGAGGTGAAGTGCAAGCCGATCCGCGACCTGCTCGTCGGCTACTTGACCGAGCGCCAGCCCTCAGTCGACTACGTCACCTTGGTGCAGCTGTCCAGATGCTGGAGGTGCGGTCGGAGACGATGCCGGCGATGGCTCGGTAGGTGTCGGGCAGGCGGTCGCGGCGGTGGGTCCAGCGCATCAGTTGCTTCCAGCGTTTGTGATCTGCCAGGGCGTATTCGACGGTGATGCGGTCGGAGGAGTGCCAGTGGCGGTCGCGTTCCCCTTGTTCGACTCGTCCGGGCAGTGCTCCGGGCCGTGGCTTTCCTGGCGGGGTGATCGCCTGACCGGGGTGATCCCGTCCCAGGCCGAGGTAGCCGTCGTCGCGGAGAACCTCCACTTCGGGGAAATGCTGGAAGCAGACGGCGACGCCTTCGTTGCGGGCAGCTGTGACGTCGTGCATACGTCCAGGTCGCAGGGCATCGGTCCATAACGTGCGGCCACGCCGGTCGGGCCGGTCGGTGGCCTGCGGACCTGGATCTCGGTGGCGTCCAAGCGGAGCTCGATGCCCTCGGCCCGGGCGTAGGCGAAGTGCTCTCGTCGACGAGCACGGCGCCGTCGGCGGTCACCCGGTCCGCGGGGCCTGCGATGACACGGTCGGCGGTGATCAGTAACGTGTTCACGGGAGTGAGGGTCTCCCCCACGTGGGGGTCTCCCCTCGTGCCTGCTGCTTCCCGGCGAAGCGCTCCGCGAGCCCTCCTACGGGAACTGCTTCTCCTCGCGGCCGATGTCGTCGATCGGGCCGAGGATCGTCCAGCCGGGCCCGAGGGGGCGGGTGGAGCGGAAGCAATGGGCGTCCGCGTACTCCTCGGCCTCCTCCGCGGTGTCCTCGGGGGCGCGCATGATCGTGTAGCGCGGGGGGTCCTCGGTATAGAAGCGGTAAAACGTGTACGGCACGTGTGGTGAGTGGACGTACGTGCTGGAGGACTGGGGCATGGCAACCTGGGCGACCGGCTACCAAGTCAAGGCCGAGTCGATGCTTCCCTGCGAGGGCCGGGAGACCTCTCTGCATCCTTGTCCATGATCCGTATGTCGCCCGGGTCGCAGTGCCACGGCAGCGGGGCAGCCCTGGGTGGGCGCCCCGCCGCGGCGTCGCCGTCGGTCAGTCGGCCGGGGTCAGTGCGACCTCGGCGCTGCCCGTGAGGGACGGCAGGCCGTCCGGGGGCGTGTCCGTGTAGGTGGCGTTGAAGACCGCCTTGAGGTTGTCCGAACCGGAGTGACCGCCGTCCACGAACGTCTTGAACGATCCGGAGCAGCCGTTGCTCGTCGACAGCGGGTGGCCGTGCGAGTCGTGGCCGAGGATGAACGAGACGCTGACCTTCGCGCAGTCCACCGGCTGGTCATCGGTGACGGTGACCTGCCAGGTGACTGTGTCGCCCCAGTGGAACGCCGTGCCGCCGTGCGGAGCCGGGTCGGTGGTGAGTGAGACGACCGGTGCCTTGTTGCCGACGACGACGGGAACGGACGCGGAGGCCGAGCGCCCGGTGCTGTCGGTGACCTTCAGCGTGGCGTCGTAGACGCCGTTCTTGGTGAACGTGTGCTTCGGGTTCGCCTCCCTGGAGTCCACGGTGCCGTCGGCGTCGAAGTCCCAGGCGTAGCGGAGGGCGTCACCGTCGGCGTCCTTCGTGCCGGCGCTGGAGAGCTGGACCGTCAGCGGGCTGGTGCCGTTGACTACGTCCGCGGCGACCTTGGGCTCCGGGGTGCGGTTGCCCCGGGTGAAGTCGATGCGGGAGAGCTGGGCCTCGGGCAGTTCCGCGAAGTACCCGGTGCCGTACTCGAGGACGTACAGCGCGCCGTCCGGGCCGAATTCGGCGTCGATCGGGCCGTCCGTCTTGATCGAGGGGATCGCGTCCTCGATCTTCTGGACCTCGTTCTTCTTGCCGAGGGTGATGGCCTTCATCTGGTCGCGGGTCCACTCGTAGAAGAGCGGCTTGCCGTCGAAGTACTGGGGCCAGCGGTTCTGGGCCTTGTTCCGCTGGTCGTAGCGGTACGCCGGGCCGCCCATGGGACCTATGCCGCCCGTGCCGAGTTCGGGGAACGTCGGGGAGGCGTCGTAGCCGTAGACGATCTCCGCGTCCGTGACCGGGGGCAGCACGCTCCGGCCGGTGTTGTGCCGCGAGTCGTTGACCGGCTTGGCGCAGTTGAACGCGCCGCTGGAGGTCTTGGTGGCGAAGTCGTAGTCCTGGTACGGCTGGTCCTGGGTCACGCAGAACGGCCAGCCGTAGTTGGCGGGGCGGTCGATGACCATCCAGCGCCCCTGGCCGGCGGGGCCACGGTCGGGGTTGGCGGTTTTGGCGTCGGGTGAGTAGTCGCCGACGTAGACCTCGCCCGTCTTGTCGTCCACCCCGAAGCGGAACGGGTTGCGCAGACCCATCGCGTAGATCTCCGGGCGGGTCTTCGGTGTGCCCGGCGCGAAGAGGTTGCCGTCCGGTATCGCGTAGCCGCCGTCGCGCTTGGCCTTGATGCGCAGGACCTTGCCGCGCAGGTCGTTGGTGTTGCCCGCGGTGCGCCGCGCGTCGTAGGCCGGGTTGCGGTCGGGTCGGTCGTCGAGCGGGGCGTAGCCGTCGGAGGAGAACGGATTGGTGTCGTCGCCGGTCGACAGGAACAGGTTGCCCTTGTGGTCGAAGTCGATCTTGCCGCCGACGTGGCAGCAGAGGCCGCGGTCGGCCGGCACGTCGATGATCTTCTGCTCGGTGGTGTAGTCGAGCTTGTTGCCCGCGAGCTTGAACCGCGAGAGCCGTGTGACGCCCTTGTACTTGGCGAAGTCCTCGGCGGTGCCGGACTCCGGTGCGTCCCCTTCGTTGACGCCCGCTGTGGCCGGGTCGTCCATGGGGGTGTCGAGGCGGGGCGAGTAGTAGAGGTAAACCCAGTGGTTCTTGGCGAAGCCGGGGTCGACGGCGATGCCCTGCACGCCTTCTTCGTCGTGCTGGTAGAGCCCGGCGGGGCTCTTCTTCATGTCGGCGGCAAGGAAGTTCACGCCGCTCTTGGGATCGTGGATGCGGACTTCTCCCGTGCGCGCCGTGTGCAGCACTCGCCGGTCGGGCAGGACCGCCAGGGCCATGGGCTCGCCCGGGCGGTCGTTGAGGGTGACCTTCTGGAAGTCCGACGAAGCCGGCGGTCCGGGATCTGACTTGGCGGCCTGGGCTGCGGGGAGGGGCAGGAGCCCGACGGCTCCGGCCAGTGCAGCCGCCCCCACGAGGGTGACGATCCGTCTGTTGCGCACTCAGAACTCCTTTGGTCCGGCCAGCGGAAAAGCCCGGCGAGATGCGTGAGTTGGACGCTAGGGCGCCCACTTTCAACTCGTCAAGGACAAAGTTCCAATCTCCTCAAGGAAAGTTTGCCCTTGCATGTCGTGCCTTTTCGGGCACTCCTGAGAGGCCCGCCCCGCGCCTGGACGCCGGGCGGGCGTCGCACATGACTCTCTGTCAGTTACGGGCGCGCAGGGCCGCGAGATTGTCGTAGCCGATCCGGGCGAATTCCAGGGACTGACCGGGAACGCTCGCGCTCGGCGCGGTGTCCTGCTCGACCATCGGGTTGTGGTAGTTCTTCGCCCCCACCCGCGTGAAGAACTTCCGGTAGTCGATGTCGCCCGTGCCGAACGGCACCATGTCGTAGCCCAGGCCGCTCTGGGGATTGACCACGCCGTCCTTCGCGTGGAAGAGCGGGAAGCGGTTGGTGTTGCGGACCACGAGTCCGGCCGGGTCGAAGACGCGCTCACGCTGCGAGCCGTCGTGGGCGGTGTACGTGTGGAACTTGTACTGGGCCACGTGCGCCCAGAAGACGTCCAGCTCCAGATAGACGCTCTTGGGGTCCGTCACCTTCAGGAAGTACTCCAGCTTCCGGATACCGGAGCTGCGGGTCGGCCGGCCCTCGGCGTCGAGCGGGCCGCCGTCGAGCAGGAAGTCGTAGGCGCTGTCGTGGTTGTGGGTGTAGAGCTTGATGCCTTCACGGCGGGCGATGGCGCCCAGGGTGTTCCACTTCTGCGCGGCGACGTCCCAGTCGGCCCGGTAGGGGGCGCCGGTGGGGTCGCCGCCGGTACCCATGTGCTCCATGCCGAGGATGTTGGCGATCTCCAGGGAGCGCTTGAAGGTGTCCAGGTCGGACGGGGTCAGCGGCCAGGACGCGGGGATGAAGCCGTGGCTGCCCTGCGCCCGCAGACCGTACTCGTCGAGCCAGGAGCGCAGCAGCTTCGCGCCCTGGACGGTGCCCAGATCGGCGCCGCCCGGCGCGCCTGCGTGCTGGCCGTAGCCGGCGAACTCCACCTGGCGGTAGCCGAAGCGCGACAGCTGCTTGAACACCTCGCGGAAACCGGAGGGCAGATCGGAGGCCAGCGGGTCGCGCCCGACCGCGTCTCGCACGGTGTAGAGGATGATGCCCCGCTTGTGGGGCGGGACCAGAGCGGAACGCCCGGCGTCATGACCGGCGGCTTCCGCGGTGTCCTGCGCAAGGGCGGGCGCGGCACCGAAGACCGGGGCGGGCGACCGCCGCGGCGGTGGCGGCCGTGCAGGTGCTGAGGAAACGGCGGCGGCTGACGCCGAGTGCCCGGCGCAGAGCGTCGCCGGTGACGGCCTCGTCGTTGAACGCGGTCACAGTGGTTCTCCCTTTCGTTGTCGCGGTGCTGCGGGTGCCCGGGCTCGCCGCCTCAGGAGAGGCCGGCTAGCCGCAGGAGCAGGGACTTCACTTCGGTGGCCGCTACGCGGCCGGATACTGCGCGGGGGGTGGAGACCAGGACGAGCGGACCTTCTTGGTCGCTCGTGGGGAGACGGCCGTGGCTGCCGCGTATGGGTGAGGCGTCAAGGGGGACGAAGCATGTGGTCCAGGAGACGGGGGGTGAGGCCGACCACGTCGAGCACCAGGAGCGGAGTGGGGCGGGGGCTCATGGCAGCTCCTTCAGGCCGAGGTCCGTCAACAGGTCACGTGCGAGGGTGAGTTCGGCGGCGATGCCCTCGACGAGCTGGGTCCTGGTGGGGGGCGCAGGTCAGGCGGCATTGCCTGCCAGGTGTAGGTCTCCACCTCGAGATGACGGGTGAGCGGCTCCGCGCCTCCCACCAGCCGGGTCAGGGTCTCCTGGAACACGTGCAGGGTGGAGGTGAGCGGTGCGGCGGGCGGGGCGTGCAGGGGGACGTGGAAGTGGGCGCGCCAGGGTGCGTCGTCGGGCAGGGCATCGTCGGCCAGCGCCTCGCCGAGGTCGTCGGTGCCGCGCAGTCCGGCGGCGGTGAGGGTGCGGGTCTGGTGCAGGAAGCGCGGTTCCGCGAAGGCCGCGAGGGCGTCGCGAACCTCCGTCCGGCGGGGTTCCTCGGCGTGCAGGGCCGCCGACAGCTGCGCCTTGGGGATGCCGACACCGGCCGCCTCGAGCGCGGCCAGCGCCGTTGCCGGGTTCTCGAAGGAGGTGGCGAGGTGACACGTGTCGACGCACACACCGATACGGTCGCCGGGCAGGACTGCGAGCGGTCCGATCGCGTCGGCGGTTGTCTCCACCGTGCATCCGGGCTCCGGTTCGAGGGCGATACGGATCGACTTGCCGGTCAGCTCCTCCAGCGCGTCGAGCCGCCCCGACAAAGTGGTCAACGCCGCACCGGCGGTGGTGGCGGCGCGCTCGTCGAAGTCGGTCCGCCAGGCGAGCGGAAGGGTGGAGATGCTCCCCTCGGTGACGTCGTCCGGCAGGAGCGCCGTCAGGAGCCGGGCCAGGTCGGTGGTGTACGCGAGGCGTTCGGTGTCGCTCCAGTTGGGCTGGTAGACGCGGTACTTGACTTCCTGTGCGCCGAACCCCTCGTAGGGAAAGCCGTTCAGGGTGACGACTTCGAGGCCGCGCCGGTCCAGCTCGGCACGCAGTCCTCGCAGCGCCGCCGGGTCGGTGATCAGTGCGCGTGCGGCGTCCTTGGCGAGCCACAGGCCGATGCCCAGGCGGTCGCGTCCCAGGGTTTTGCGGACCGGCTCGCAGTGGTCGCGGAGCTGGGAGAGGTCGCCGTCGAGGGTTTCGGCCGGGTGGACGTTGGTGCAGTAGGCGAGGTGGACGGTGGAGCCGTCCCTCCGGGACATCGAGCCGGAGACGGCCGCTGAGTCCGTAGAAGGCGGCCGGGTTGCGCCACAGCACCTGGTCGACGTCGTCCTCGCCGAAACCGGCCGCGAGCATGGCGTCGGCGACCTTGCGGGTCTTCAACGGGTCGCTCTTCCCCCAGTCGGCGGCCGAGTTGACGAGGACCTTCTCCGTTCCGTAGGTCCTCAGGATCTCGACCATGCGGTCCTCGTCCATCTTGGTGTCCGGGTAGACGGAGAAGCCGAGCCAGCAGCCGCTGTCCTTCGCGTGCTGGACGGTCGTCTCATTGAGATGGTCGAGCAGCACCCGCTCCATGGGCAGGCTCGACTCGCGGACGACGTCCACGGTGCGGTGCAGGCCGGCGAGCTTGTCGCGGTGGGGCGTGTGCACCAGAGCGGGCAGGCCGTGGTCGGCGGCGAGCTGGAGTTGGGCGGCCAGGGCGGTGTCCTCGGCCGGTGTCATGGAGTCGTAGCCGATCTCGCCGACGGCGACGACGCCGTCCTTGACGAGGTAGCGGGGCAGGGCGTCCAGGACCGGCGTGCATCGCGGGTCGTTGGCCTCTTTGGGGTTGAGCGCGATGGTGCAGTGGTGGGCGATGCCGTACTGGGCGGCGCGGAAGGGTTCCCAGCCGAGGAGGGCGTCGAAGTAGTCGAAGAAGGAGGAGGGCGAGGTGCGGGGCTGGCCCAGCCAGAAGGACGGTTCGACGACGGCGCGCATCCCGGCGTCGTACATCGCCTCGTAGTCGTCGGTGGTGCGGGATGTCATATGGATGTGCGGGTCGAAGATACGCATCAAAGCTCCTTGGGCTCTTCGCCCGTCAGGGTCAGCACGCGACCGAGGTCGTCGGGGACTTCGCGGCCGGCGGCTGTTCGCTCGGCGGCGTAGTCGGTGAGCATGCGGGCCAGTTCGCCGTCGCCGGCCGCGCGCTGCGCCAGGCTCGCGACCGCGTCGACGGGGACGCCGGTGAACAGGCACTTCAGGACGGCGTGACGCCAGGCGTGCGGATCGAGGTGGGCTGCGGCGTACGAGCCGACGGCGGCGGAGACGAGCCGGGTGTCGTTGCTGCGCAGAGCGTCCTCGACGAGGTGTACGGCGTGTGGTCCTTCGACCCGGGCCGGCAGCGCCCGGAGCACGGGGCGGCGTTCGGCGGCACTGCCGTGCTGGTAGAGCCGGGTCAGGGTCTCGAGTCCTGCCCTGGCCTCGACCAGCAGCAGCGTACGGACGGCGTCCGCGTTGCCGGGGCCGCAGTACCGCCCGGCGGCGGCGAACCGCAGCTCCCACGTACGGGCGGGGTACGGGGAAGAGGCCGCCGGCGATGCCGGGGCCGCACACGCGGCGTCGGTCAGCGCCTCGTCGAGCCAGGCGCGCGCGGTGTCGTCGGGCAGCGCCGCGGCGACGTCCTCACGGGTCCAGGGAGAGGTTTGCGTCATGCTGCCGGCGCTCCCTTCGTGGTGGTGGCTGCCGCGGACCGGAGGAACTCGATGGAGGATCGGGCCAGTTCAGGCCCGGCGTGGGAGTGGCGGGGCAGTTCGACGACGGTGAGGCCCTGGTAGCCGGTGGCGGCGAGCGCGTCCAGCACGGGCGGGAAGTCGATCTCGCCGTCGCCGAACGGCAGATGCTCGTGCACCCCGCGGCGCATGTCCTCGATCTGCACATGCCGCAGCCATGGGGCGGCCGCACGGACACAGTCGGCGGGCGGATCCGGTTCCCCCCAGGGCGACCAGGCTCCGCTGCACGGGCCCGACGGCCGTCCGGTCAAGCCTCCCGCCTCCGCCGACCTTGCCCTTCGCTGGTCGTGCGGGCTGCGGGGTACGTACCGGGGAAAGGGCGAGTCGGGTCAGGAGGGAGCGGATCACTGCGCCTCCCGCAGGCGGTCGGCGAACGACAGCAGCGCGGTGAACTGGTCCGAGAGGCCCGACGGGCCCGCGTCGGGGTCCTTGAAGTAGAAGCCCAGTTCCGCGAGCGGGCCGGACAGGCCGGCCTCGTGGGCGCGGGCGGCCAGACGGGCCAGGTCCAGGACGAGCGGTGCGGCCAGGGCCGAGTCGCAGCCCTGCCAGATGGTCTGGAGGATCATGCGCGAGCCGAGGAAGCCTTCGAAGGCGATGTGGTCCCAGGCGGTCTTCCAGTCGCCGAGCACCGGTACGTCGTCGATGTGTACCTCGCCCTGCGGCGTGTGCCCGAGGGTGTCGGTCAGGACACGCTCCTTGCCGGCGTTCTTCGCCGCGGCCGCGCCCGGGTCGGCCAGAGCCGCCCCGTCGCCTCCACCCAGCAGATTGGTGCCGGACCAGGCCCGTACTTCCAGGGCGCGCTGGACGAACATCGGGGCGAGTACGGCCCGCAGCAGCGTCTGGCCGGTCTTGCCGTCACGGCCCGCGTGGGGAAGTCCGGCGGCCGCGGCGGCGTTCGTGAGAGCCGAGGTGCGCAGCCCGGTGGACGGCGTGAAGTTGACGTAGGGGCAGCCGGCCCGCAGGGCGGCGGCCGCGTAGAGGGAGCTGGGCGGCAGCCGTACGGCGTCGGGCGCGGGCAGCGGCTCCGTGGAGGAGACGTTGACGACGACCACCCGTGCCAGTGCGCCCCGCACGCGGAACGAGATGAGGTCGGCGGCGAAGTCCGCAATGAGTTCCTCGTCGCTGCGAGTGTCGCCCGGGGCCGGGCCGCCGAGCCGTATCTCCTCGTCCGCGGCTTGAAGCTCGGCGCGCACGGCGGAGGCGAGCCCGTGCGGCAGGACGCCTGCCTCGGTGAGGTGTTCGGCCCGCTTGGGCAGCGGGCAGTGGGCGGTGTCGTGGCCACCGAAGACGAGTGAGGGCAGGGGCGGCAGGCCTGCGCCGTCGAACGGTGGAGTCTCGGTGACCATGCCGGTCGGCGGCCGCAATCCGGCGGTGATCGCCGCGCATCCGGCGACGGCGGTGGTGGCAACCGAGCCGCGGGCTCCGACGAACCAGACGCCTGTGCGTGCGGTCCGCCCGCCGATCTGGGGCTCCGATGTGTTCCCGTCGTTGTTCACGGGCTGCCTCCCTGCCATGTCGATGTTTCGATGTGGTTTGGAGGACGGTGGGTGGGGGCTCGAGTGCCTCCCGCGCCACCGCCGGCATGTGGGCGGCTTTGGCCGCGACCCAGGAGAGCTGCTCCGTGGTTGGCGCGGTTACGGCGTGCGAGTGGGCGGCAATGTGCCGCCGGTGAGGAATGCGGGTTACCTGAGGGGTCTTGGCCCTGCGCTGTGGAGGGCCTTCCTCCGTAGGCCGGTCGAACGAGCGGCGCGCCGTGCGATCTGAATACGCCGTCAGTCTCGAACCACTGTGTGGTGCCTGTGCACGAAGGGACCGTAGCCCTGTTCATCCTTGGCCGGAACCCCTTGCGCATGAAGACGGCGAACTTCTTCCCAGGCCAGGACAAAGCCGTGTCCGGACAGCCCGGACCAGCCCGGCGGCTCTCCGCCCCCGGGCACTGACCTGGTCGGCTCTCAACGGGTCGGGGGAAGGCAGTTACAGGTCGCCCACGCCCCAACTTGGCTTACAGCGGAGCGCCTAGTTGTCGCCGCCTCCGAAGGCGGCGTCGAAGGATGCCGAAGGCGGGTCGAAGTCGAATCGCTTCAGATGGGCGAGTGCCTGCGGCGCACCGACGAGGCGGTCCATGCCGGCGTCCTCCCACTCCACGGAGATCGGCCCGTCATAGCGGATCGAACGCAGCATCCGGAACACGTCCTCCCAAGGGACGTCACCGTGCCCGGCGGAGACGAAGTCCCAGCCGCGCCGCGGGTCACCCCAGGGCAGATGGGAGCCGAGCCGCCCGTTGCGCCCGTCCAGACGCTTGCGGGCCTCCTTGCAGTCGACGTGGTAGATACGGTCCCGGAAGTCGTAGAGGAACCCGACCGGGTCCAGGTCCTGCCAGACGAAGTGGCTGGGGTCGAAGTTGAGCCCGAAGGCCGGGCGGTTGTCCACCGCCTCCAAGGCGCGCTTGGTGGTCCAGTAGTCATAGGCGATCTCGCTCGGATGGACCTCGTGGGCGAAGCGGACGCCCTCGGCGTCGAACACGTCCAGGATCGGGTTCCAGCGCTCCGCGAAATCCTCGTAACCGCGCTCGATCATCCGCTCCGGTACCGGCGGGAACATCGCCACCAGATGCCAGATCGACGATCCGGTGAATCCGACGACCGTGTCGACGCCAAAGGCGGCCGCGGCCCGCGCCGTGTCCTTGATCTCGGCAGCGGCCCGTCGGCGTACGCCCTCCGGCTCCCCGTCGCCCCAGATCCGGGCGGGCAGGATGCCCTGGTGCCGTTCGTCGATGGGGTGGTCACAAACGGCCTGGCCGACCAGGTGGTTGGAGATCGCCCAGCACTTCAGGCCGTACTTCTCCAGCAGGGCGTGCCGACCGGCCAGGTAGGACGGATCAGCCAGAGCCTTGTCGATCTCGAAGTGGTCGCCCCAGCAGGCGAGTTCGAGGCCGTCGTAGCCGAAGTCGGCGGCCAGTCGGCAGACCTCCTCCAACGGCAGATCGGCCCACTGACCGGTGAACAGGGTGAACGGGCGTGGCATGGTGCCTCCGAGCGGGGTTCCTTGCCGGATCTCTACCGGACTTCGGCCTCGACGGCCTGGACAGGGGTGTAGACGGAGTTCTTCTGCGCGCTCTCCTCCACCGCGGCGAGCACCCGCTGCACCTGCAGACCGTCGGCGAACGACGGCATCGGGTCGGTGCCGGACGCGATGGCCTCCACCAGGTCGCGGGCCTGGTGGGCGAAGGTGTGCTCGTAGCCGAGCGCGTGACCCGGCGGCCACCAGCCCTCCAGGTACGGGTGCTCGGCCTCGGTGACGACGATCCTGCGGAACCCCGCCGTGGCGGCGGGCTCCCGATGGTCGTGGAAGGACAACTCGTTGAGCCGCTCCAGGTCGAAGGCGAGCGAGCCGAACTCGCCGTTCACCTCCAGCCTCAGGGCGTTCTTGCGCCCCGACGCCATCCGCGTCGCCTCGAACATGGCGAGCGCCCCCGAGGCGAACCGGCCGGTGAAGACGGCCGCGTCGTCGACCGTGACCGGCCCGCGCCGGGTGGCGCCGGAGGCGGTCAGGCCGGAGGAGGCACCGTCGAGGCGGGGGCGTTCCTTGACGAAGGTCTCCATCTGGGCGGAAACCCCGACCAGCACCTCACCCGCCAGGTACTGGGCGAGGTCGACGATGTGCGCGCCGAGGTCGCCGAGCGCCCCCGACCCCGCGTGCTCCCGCTGCAGCCGCCACGTCAGCGGGAAGTCGGGGTCGACCAGCCAGTCCTGGAGGTAGCTGACGCGTACGTGGCGCAACGTGCCGAGCCTGCCGTCGGCGATGAGGCGGCGGGCGAAGGTGAGGGCGGGCACGCGCCGGTAGTTGAAGCCCACCATGGCCAACTGGCCGCGCGAGCGGGCCGCTTCGGCGGCCGTGACCATGGCCTCCGCCTCGGCGACCGAATTGGCCATCGGCTTCTCGCACAGGACGTGCTTGCCCGCCTCCAGCGCCGCGATCGCGATCTCCGCATGGCTGTCGCCCGGTGTGCAGACGTCGACGAGTTGCACGTCGTCGCGGGCGATGAGGGCGCGCCAGTCGGTCTCCGCGGCGGCCCAGCCGTGCTTGTCGGCCGCCGCCCGCACGGCGTGCGCGTCGCGGCCGGCGATCGCGGCCAGGACCGGCCGCAGCGGCAGGTCGAACACGTGCCCTACGGTGCGCCACCCTTGTGAGTGCGCGGCGCCCATGAACGAGTAGCCGACCATGCCCACGCCGAGTGCCGGCGGTGCGGTCCGACTGTCGCTCTGTTCCATACGGATGTCTCCTCGTCGGAGTGTCACTGACTCATCGCTGTGTTGGTGGGGCACACGGCCCGGACCGGTCAGATGAAGCCGGTCGGCAGGTACTGGTCGACGTTGTCCTTGGTGACCACGGCCGAGTAGAGGGTCAGCGACGACGGGATCTCGAACTCGGCGAGGCCGCCGACGCCCTTGCCCTGGCCGAGCGCCCGGGCGAGATCGATAGCGGAAGCGGCCATCGTCGGCGGGTACAGGACGGTCGCCTTGAGCACGCTGTTGCCGGCCTTGATGGCGTCCATCGCGGACTTGGCGCCCGCGCCGCCGACCATCAGGAAGTCGTCGCGACCGGCCTGGTCGATGGCGCGCAGCGCGCCCACGCCCTGGTCGTCGTCGTGGTTCCACAGCGCGTCGAAGCTCGACTGGGCCTGCAGCAGTTGCGCCATCTTGGCCTGGCCGGACTCGACCGTGAAGTCGGCCGCCTGCCGGGCCACCTTCTTGATGTTCGGGTAGTTCTTCAAAGCGTCGTTGAAGCCCTTGGTGCGCTGCTGGGTCAGCTCGAGGTTGTCGAGGCCGGCGAGTTCCACGACCTTGGCGTTCTTCTTGCCCTTGAGCTGTTCGCCGATGTAGTGGCCGGCGTTGAGCCCCATGCCGTAGTTGTCGCCGCCGATCCAGCAGCGGTACGCCTGCTGGGAGGCGAACACACGGTCCAGGTTGACGACGGGGATACCCGCCCTCATGGCCTGAAGGCCGACCTGGGTGAGCGCCTTGCCGTCGGCCGGCAGGATCACCAGCACGTCGACCTTCTTGTTGATCAGCGTCTGGATCTGGCCGATCTGCTGGGCGGTGTCGTTGGACCCCTCGGTGATCTCCAGCGTGACGTCGGAGTACTTCTTCGCTCGTGACTTGGCGTTGTCGTTGATGGCGTTGAGCCAGCCGTGGTCGGCCTGGGGGCCGGCGAAGCCGATGGTGACGGCCTTGCCCGGCTTGTCGTCCGCGACCGGGGCGGCGTTGTCCGCGGCCTTTTCCTGGTTCGTGGGCTCATTGCTGGTGCAGGCCGTCAGCAGCGCGCCGGCGGAAACGGCTGCGGTACCGAACAGGAGTGATCTGCGGCTGGTGGCGGGGGTTCGTGCCATGGCGGGTGGACCCTTCGACTGGGCGGTGTGCGTCAGATGGAGGATGTGGGGGTGCCGGACGGCGGTGTCAGGGGCCGCCGTCCGGCGGCGATGCACGGCGTCAGGCGTCGCCGCCGCGCATCGAGCGGCGCTGGACCAGGACGGCGGCGACGATGATGGCGCCCTTCGCGATCTGCTGGACAGCAGTCTCGAGGTTGTTCAGGGCGAAGATGTTGGTGATCGTGGTGAAGACCAGGACACCGAGGACGGAGCCGATGATGGTGCCGCGACCGCCGCTGAGCAGGGTGCCGCCGATGATCGCCGCGGCGATGGCGTCCAGCTCGTAGAGGTTGCCGTTGGTGTTCTGACCGGAACCGGACAGGACGATCAGCATGAACGCGGCGATACCGCAGCACAGTCCGGACAGCAGGTACAGGTACAGACGCTGGCGCCGGACGTCGATGCCGGCGAGGCGTGCCGCTTCCGCGTTGCCGCCGACCGCGACGGTGCGACGGCCGAAGGTGGTGCGGTTGAGCAGCAGCCAGCCGATGACGGTGACAGCGGCGAAGATCAGAACGAGGGGCGGAATGCCGAGGATGTAGGCGTCCCTGGCACCGAGATCGAGCACCGATCCGACGGTCACGACCTGGGTGCTGCCGTCGGTGATCTGCAACGCCAGACCGCGGGCGGAGGCGAGCATGGCCAGCGTCGCGATGAACGGCACCATCCTGCCGTAGGCGATCAGCAGACCGTTGACGAGACCACAGCCCACACCGACGATCACCGCGGTGAAGAGGACCCCTGCGAAGCCGAACTCCTGCGTGGCCACGGTCGTCGCCCACACCGAGGCGAGCGCCACCATCGCGCCGACCGACAGGTCGATCCCGCCGCTGGTGATGACGAACGTCATACCGACGGTGACGACGCCGATCACGGACGCCTGGGTGAGGACGAGCTGCAGATTGCTCGTCGCCAGGAACTGGTCCGGCGCGGTGATCCCACCGACCGCGACGAGGACGGCGAGGACTCCGAGCAAGGACAGACTGCGCACGTCCCACCGCAGTCCGGGTCGACGCGAACTCTCCTGGCCCCCCGGGGACTTGGCGGCGGACGTCGGTGTTTCCTGCTGCGCCGCGGTGGCCGGCTGCGTCATGGCGTCGGGCTCCCTTCCATCACAAGATCAAGTACACGGTGCTCGTCGAGCTCCCGGGCGTCCGCCGTGTGCACGACGCTGCCTTCACGGAGCACCAGCACCCGGTCGGCGAGCCCCAGGACCTCGGGCACCTCACTGGACACGAGAAGTACGGCCAGGCCCTCGTCCGCCAGCCGGCGAATCACGGCGTAAAGCTCCGCCCGGGCGCCGATGTCGACACCCCTGGTCGGCTCGTCCAGCAGCAGCACCTTGCAGCCCCGCAACAGCCAGCGTGCGAGCACCGCCTTCTGCTGGTTGCCGCCGGACAGGGTCCTGATCGCGGCATCGGGATTGTCGGGCCGCAGGGACAGTTCCCGAACCGCCTGGTGTGCCGCAGCTCGCTCGGTACGCCGGTCGAGCCAGCCCGCGCGGGCGAACCGGGACAGGGTGGAGACCGAGACGTTGCTGCTGACGGACTCCAGCATCAGCAGGCCCTGCGCCTTGCGTTCCTCCGGCGCGAGGCCGATGCCGGCGCGGACGGCGGCGCGGACGCTTCCGGGGCGCAGGGGTGCGCCGTCGACGAGGACACGGCCGCCGTCGGGCTTGCGAGCGCCGTAGATCGTCTCCAGGATCTCGCTGCGCCCGGACCCGACGAGCCCGGCCAGACCGACGATCTCACCGGGCCGCAGCTCCAGATCGACGGGCGCGAACTCCCCTCGCCGGGTCAGCCCTTCGACCTTCAGCACGGGCTCTCTCCCCGCGGCGAACCCGGCCGTGGGGCGCTCGGGGAAGACGTACTCCACGTTCCGCCCGGTCATCAGGGCCACGACCTCGTCGGTCGGCGTCGACTCGGCAGGCAGACCGCCCGCGACCGAGCGGCCCTCCTTCAGGACCGTGACCCGGTCGCCGATGCGGCGGATCTCCTCAAGACGGTGGGAGATGTAGATGACGGCGACACCCTCCGCCGTCAGATCGCCCACGATCCTGAAAAGGTTGTCCACCTCTTCGGGGTCGAGCGCCGCCGACGGCTCGTCCATCACGATCAGCCGCACCTCGTGGGACAGCGCGCGGGCCATCGAGACGATCTGCTGCTGCGCCGCGGACAGGTCGCCGACGAGCGTCGTCGGGTCGATCTCCGAGTGCCCCAGACGTTTCAGCAGCTCCGCGGTCGCCGTACGGGCCGCAGAACCGCGCACGACGAACCCGGCGGCGGTGGGTTCGTGCCCGAGGAAGACGTTCTCCGCGACGGACAGCCCCTCGATCAGATCGAGTTCCTGGTAGATGGTGGCGATGCCGAGACGCATGGCGGCGATCGGCGACCCCAGGGTCACGAGCCCGTCCCGCCACGTGATCTCGCCGCTGTCCGGCTGGTGAGCTCCGGCGAGCACTTTGATCAGAGTGGACTTGCCGGCCCCGTTCTGGCCGAGCAGGCAATGAACCTCGCCGGCCTGGACCTCGAGATCCACTCCGTCCAGGGCGCGAACGCCCGGGAACGACTTGGTGATACCGGACATGGTGAGCAGGGGTGGTTGTGGTGCCATGAGGATTCCCCTCGGCGGATGCGGGCCGTGAGCGGGCAGGGCTGGGCAGGGTGGTTCAAGGAGGCGGCTGTGGAGAGCCCCTCGCGTCGTGTGCGCTGGGGCGTAGAGGCTGAGAAGGGCAGGGAAGGCCTGATGGCCCGAACCATGCGGTGGTGGCAGCCGCCGACGCTTCATGCGGTGGTTACGGCGGTGATGTGGGTGTTGCGATGGCTCTACGGGTGTTGCAAGGGCGCCATGGGATTGCCGAGGCGTAATGGGCGCGGGATCGCCGATGCGGTCGCACTGACGCTTGGTCGTAGTGGCGCTTGGTTGTAGGGCGCCACAGGGTTGCAGTGGCCCGAATGGTGGTCCGTTGCCGCCGAAGGGGGCAGCGGTCAGGCGGGCGAGAAGACGTGGTCGCTGATGAGCCGGGCCGCGCCGATGGCTCCGGCGGCCGGTCCCAACTCACCCAGCACAATCGGCAGGTTGTTCGTGGCCAGCGGCAACGACTGCCGGTACACCTGGGTCCGGACGCTGGCCAGCAACGTGTGCCCGAGCCCGGTCACACCGCCGCCGATCACCACCATTCCCGGATTGAAGAAACTGACAAGACCGGCGATGACCTGCCCCAGGCGCTTCCCGCCCTCCCGGATCAGCTCCAGAGCGACCGCATCCCCTGCCGCCGCGGCAGCCGACACGTCCTCGGCCGTCAGACGCCCGGCCGTCTCCAGCCGGGCAGCGAGCTGTGGCGACCGGCCCTCACGTGCGGCCTGCTCCGCGTCACCTGCCAACGCGGCACCGCTGAAGTGGGCCTCCAGGCAGCCCCGGTTGCCGCAGGCGCAGGGGCGGCCTCCCGGTTCCACCTGAATATGACCGATGTCGCCGGCACTGCCGGTCGTCCCCCGGTGGACCTCACCGCCGACGACGATGCCGCAGCCGATGCCGGTGCCGATCTTGACGCACAGGAAGTCGCCCACGGAGCGGGCGACGCCCGCGTGCTGCTCCCCCATCGCCATCAGGTTCACGTCGTTGTCGACCATGACCGGACAGCCGAGTTCCTGACTGAGCGCCTCCCGCACGGGAAACCCGTCCCAGCCGGGCATGATCGGCGGAGCCACCGGCACGCCCTCGGGGAAGCGGACCGGGCCCGGGACGCCGATACCGGCGCCGTCGAACCCCTCCGCGACACCGGAGGCCTTCAGCTTGGCGGCCATCGACAGCACCTGCTCGAAGACCGCCACCGGCCCCTCCCGGACATCCATCGGCTGATTCAGATGCCCCAGGACCTCCAACTCCGCGTTCGTCACGGCGACATCGACCGACGTGGCACCGATATCGACACCGAGGAAACGCAGGGTCGGCGAGAGCCGGATGTTGTGCGACCGCCGACCGCCCCGGGACGGAGCCAGCCCGTCCGCGACAACCAGCCCCGTCTCCAGCAGCCGGTCCACTTCGACTGCCAGCTTCGAACGGGACAGGTCCACCAGATCACCCATCTGGGCACGAGAGTTGGACCCGTTGTCACGCAACAGACGAAGCAACCGCGCCTGATGCGCGTTCTCAGGTCGAGCAGTCATCCGTCTCACGGTCCCTCCCCTCCTCTCACCCACGGCTGGGTTCCGATGCCTGTCTCCGCCCACTGCGTCGTCAGGCTGTCGGAGAGGAACGTAACAACGATTTTCCAGACTGGGAAGTACTTACGCAGATTAAGGAACTACTTTTTCCACGCACAGGACAAAGTCCGGGCAGGTGGCCTCCGAGAGCCACACGACAGAACGACGGCCAGGCCGAGCACGACCGTCGTCACGCTGGAGAGCCCTGACGTGCTCGCTTGCCTCCGCGGTCAGCTCCTCGGCGATGAGGGTGCGCTCCCGTCACTGTGGCGTTCCAGAGAGGGACATGCCGATCGGCGTGCTTCCGCGGATGTGTGAGGAGGACACCGGCGCCTAGGTCGTGTTTTAGGTGTGCGGTGGCGGGTTCGGACCGGAGTTCCGTGGTGGGACCTGCCGTTCGAGTACGGACCGTGGCAGACGGTGTATGGGCTGTTCCGGGAGATGGCAGCGTCGAGGTGCGTGGGCCCGGCTGCTGACGTTGTTGCAGGCGAGGGCTGATGCGGCCCGGGCTGATCTTCTGGGAGGTCAATGTCGACTCCACCATCTGCCGTAGCCGGTCCTGAACGCGATCAGGGTGCCCCGGCCTGGTGTCGGTCGGCCGAGAAGCCGCCCGCTGCAGGTGCGAGGCGATAAGGCGTACTCTTCACGCGCGAATCGCGCCTACCTGCGCAGACGCGGCATCAGGTGCACGATTCCGGAGCCGGTCGATCAGGTCCGCAACCGCAGGCGACGTGGCGGGGGCCGTCCGTCCCTATTCGACCGCGAGGACTACAAGGCCCGGCACGCGGTCGTATGCGGGATCAACCGTCTCAAGCAGCTTGCGGAGGAAGGGCGCCTTTCTTGGCATTGGGCGGGGCGGTGTGTATGGGGTTGCACCTTCCGTAGCGGCATGTGATCCGGTGGACTTACGTCCCGATGCCTTGAGGAAAGGTCCCTGCTCATGCATTCGTCTTTCATGCCACCCCGCCAGGTCAAGATCGGTGACGCGGCGGCCTTCGCCGGCAGCACGCCACGGGCGATTCGCCATTACCACGAGATCGGGCTGCTCCCCGAGCCGGAGCGGGGCGGCGATGACCGCCGCCGCTACGGGTACGAGGACATGATCCGCCTGCTGTGGATTCGCAAGATGGCCGATGCCGGGATCGCCCTGGACGACATCCGTGACGCCTTTACCACCGGCACCGCATCCGCCGGTGCGGACAGCGGAGAAGGTATCGCGGGCATCCTGGAGCGGTTGGAGGAAACCCTCGCCGAGCAGGAGGCGGAATTGCGGCGGCAACGGACCGCCGTGCAGCGGATGCGCACCGAAGGCAGCCGGATGGGTCTGCTCTCCGACTTCGTCACCGAACGCCTCAAGAGCCTGCCCGAGGGCTCCTTGCGTCAGGCGGACCTGGACAGTCTGCTGGTCACTGAGCGGATCTTCGGCCCGCTCGGCGCGGCCGTCCAGGCCACCCGCTTCGTCGTCCTGGCCACGCATCCCACTCTGCGGGAGCATTCCGACCGCATCGATGACGCCGAGGAGGCACTCGATGACAGTGTCGCCGTCGATGATCCACGGGTGGCTCAAGTGGCCGTCGAACGGCACGCCTTCGAAAGCTCCCTGCAGGCCGTCATCGAGGAGTCCGGCCTGGGTAAGGACGACGATGACCTCTTCGATGCCTGGGACACTTTGCACCCTGCCACCGCCGATGACGGCAAGGGCGAGGCCGACCTCAGCTCTGGCAGACGGGAGGCTGACTCCATGAGCGTGTTCGAAGCCACCGGCAAGATGCCATACGACTTCTCCCCAGCCCGCCTGCGCTGTATGGAACTTGCTGAAGAACTCTCCGCCCAAGACTCACCCACTACCTAAAACACGGCCTAGCGGGCCGTACGACGGCGGCAGCAGGGCGACAGGCGGACGGGCTCGCCGTCACACTCGTCGTCCTGGCCGTCCTGGCCGTCCTGGCGGTCCTGGCCGTCCTGCTGGCGGTTTCCGCCATGCCGGGTCTGGGCATCGGTTCGGTGCAGGTGCCACCCGGCCAGGCGTGGGGCATCGTGACGCACGCGCTGGGCTCGAGCTGGGCGGGCGCCATGGTCCGGCGCGCGGGAGACCATCGTGCTGGACGGGAGAGCGCCGCGGGTGATGCTCGGCACGACGGCCTGCCGGCTCCCCGTGGCGGGCACCGCTGTGCAGGTCCCGGCCCTGATCCGCAACCCGCTCGCCGGGGTCTACGGCGCGACGGGCGAGATCACCACGCATTCACGCACCGGAGGGCCTGCAAACGACCTTCCTCCCCCGGTCGCCACTCCTGGCCATCCCCGGTCGAGGCGGATCCCGCCGCTGACCGCCTTCGTGGTCGATGGGGGCGGCGGTGCCGGTTTGCGGCTTCTTGGTGCTGGCCACCCTCGGCCCGATCATCCCAGCGCCCTCAGAAGCCTCATCAACCTTACCCAAGCGGAGGCGTCGATTCCACGGGCCAGGCGCGGCTGGCGGGCAGGGCTGCGTAGGCCCCGTCGTCCGTAGGAGGTCGTCGAAGGCTAGGCTTTCCGGGCCAGACCGGCCGCGATGAGGCGTTCCCAGACGGTGAGGTCCCGTTCGCCGCTGCTGCTCCAAGGGCTGTCGGCCACGACGGGACGCCACAGGGACGCGGGGACGATCCCGGGGTCGAGGATCTCCAGGCCGTTCAGCAGAGCTTCGATCTCCTCGTCGGTGCGCCAGCGGCCGCGGCCGAAAGTCTCCTGGAGGACTCTCTCGGCCTCCGCTGTCTCTGTGTTGTTGCCTGAACGGAAGTGGCTGACGAAGAAGTAGCTCCCGGGGGCAACGTGGTCACGCCAGTAGCGGACGATTCCGGCCGGGTCTTCCTCGTCGTTGACGTGGTGGAGGATGGCGCTGAACATGACGGCGACGGGGCGATCGAAGTCGATCAATTCCAGTGTGTCCGGGTGGGTATGGACGCCTTCCGGGTTGCGTACATCGACCGGGACGACCCGGGTCCGGTCGTTCTCCTCCAACAGCGCGCGGCCGTGGACCAGTACTTGGGGGTCGATGTCGACGTAGACGACACGAGAGTCCGGAGCGTGCTGCTGGGCGACCTGATGGACGTTGTTGGCGGTCGGAAGGCCGCTTCCCAAGTCGATGAACTGCCGTATGCCGGTGGTTGTCGCGATCATCTCGACCGCACGGGTCAGGGCTTGGCGGTTGGCGAAGGCGATGGCCACCGAACCAGGAAGGTCGCGTTTGAACACGTCGCCGACCTGCCGGTCCACGGCGTAGTTGTCCTTACCCCCGAGTAGGTAGTCGTAGACACGGGCGATACTGGGCTTGCTGGGGTCGATGGAGGAGCCTACGTCCGTCATGGCGCCTATCTTCTCCCGTGACGACGCCTTGCTGGTGTCACTTTGGCCATAGCCGGCCTCGTCGCACTGCTCGCAGAGCATGCCACCGGCCCGCGGCGGCCAGCCGGGCAACGACGGCTCAAGCAACGTGAGCTCGACGACAGTGATCGTGTCCTCCGACGGCGCACCGAAGACGTCAGCGAGTTGGTCACCGTCCTGCGGGATATGCCCCTCCCGGAGGGACGGTGTACGACATCGATTTTCGGCTGCGCCACGAGGAACCGGCGTTCCCCGCCGAGATGTCCTTCGCCCCGAAGTAGCACTAGGGAAGGCCTTCCGGCGGCAGCATTAAACGCGTACAGATCGCTGGATGGTTGAGCCGGGTCCACAGCAGCGGCCGCCGGGCACCGTGCGCCGTCGCGGTCCTGGACACGTGCTGCAACGACATGAACGGCCAGGAGCAGGCCGTCGGCCGTGAGCGAGGCGGAGAACGGCGAGCGGCATGGCCGCCTGCGACACGCCGCCGCAGCTCGCCTCTCTCAGTGACAGCACGGACTCGAAGGTCGCGAAGTCGGCGGTAGCACGGTCGGGTAGCTCGTCACATTCGCCACCCACCGCTCGAGGTCTACGGGCGTAGCCGAGACGTCCATGGGAGAAATCCACGTCACCATCTTGACCGGTGACCAATATCAGAGGCAAGATCGTCACCTGTTGAACTGGTGACACCAGCACGAACAGGAGAACGCATGGCCGAGATCTGCGACATCGAGGTCGTCGTCTTCGACGTCCTCGGAACACTGGTCGACGAACCCAGCGGGCTTCGAGCGGCAATTCGCGACGCGGTGCCCACGTCCGACGATGCGTCTGTCGACGAGCTGCTCACCTCATGGCAGCAGCATTGCCAGCTTGAGCAGCAACGCATCGGGCGAGGCCACCGCGCCTACGTCAACACTGAGATCATCGACGCGGAGGCTGCGGGGCGGGTGGCCGACCATGCCGGACTGGCTGATCCGGCGACCATCGCCCGGCTGGCCACAGCGGGGCAGCGCTTGCCCCCCTGGGGTGACTCTGTCGCCGGTCTCGAGCGGCTCGCGCAGCAGCTCCCCGTGCTTGGACTCTCAAACGCCAGCCGCACCGCTCTGCTGCGACTCAACGCCCACGCCGGGCTGCGCTGGCACCAAGCCTTGTCCGCTGAAGCCGTCCTGGCCTACAAGCCAGCACCGAAGGTCTACCAGCTCGCCATCGACACCGCAGGATGTCCACCGGAACGCGTACTCATGGTGGCCGCCCACGCCTGGGACCTCCGCGGAGCTCAGGCGAGGGGCATGCGGACCGCTTACGTCCAGCGACCTGCGGGGGATCCGCCGACGAGCTCCGATGTCTTCGACTGGCGGTTCAACGGACTAGACGAACTGGTCACCGCCCTGACGGCGAGGTAGCCAGACCGAGCTATTGCTCCAGGACGGGGAACCCTGGCACTCGCAGATCCGGATGACTCGGTGCGTGCGCGTCGCGGTCCGGTCGCGGGCGGGGCCGGGCAGTGCCGCCCCGGGCGGCTGTCGCAGCCACGAGCCAAGAACTCCATAGTCGCCATCCATGAGACCAAACCGGGTGAAGTAGGGCGTGTCCCGCCTTTGGTGGGCGGCGCGGCCCAGGCACGGTTCCTATCTGTGACTTCGTCATCGACCCCAGCGACCGGCCGCCTTGCCGCCGACAGGATCAGGTCGTTGATTCCCTACTCAATGCAGTCGAGGAAGCCGAGCACTCGATGGTTGACCCGCATCGCGGCCTGTTCGTCGTAAGACGGCAGGCTGATGTCGGTGAACAGGTGCCTGTCGCCGGGGTAGAGGAACAGCTCGGCATCCGTCACCTTCTCGACGATTGCGCGGGCGGCGTCCGCATCACCCTCCCCCGCGAAGAACGGATCTGCGTCCATGCCGTGAATCTGAACCGGGACGCTTTGGGGCCATGCGGCGCCGAACTCCGAGACTGGTACGCACGCCTCGAGCAACAGTGCCCCTTTCGCTCCGCGGCGAGTCTGGGCCAGCTTCTGCGCCGGCAGGACGCCGAGCGAGAAGCCAACATAGACGAGCTCCGCAGGCAACCCCTCGGCGGCGGCGGCTCCGCGCGCGATGATCGTGCCGAACCCGACGCTGTCGGCATAGGCGGCACCCTCCTCGAGGCTGTCGAATACCTGCCCTTCGTACAGATCTGGAGCGTGGACGGTGTGTCCGGCCCGTCGCAACTGCTCGGCGAAAGTGCGAACGCCCGCGGTCAGCCCGTGTCCATGGTGGAAGACCAGCACCTCAGCCATATTGCTCCCCTCGTTCTGCGGTGCCCGGGTGGCGCCGCGGCACGAGTATGGATCACAGCACTGACATCCACGGGCCTCGGGCGGACAGGACCGGGCTGGTGATCCCCGTTCGGTGAGGCGGACTTCACAGCGAGGCAGTGGAAGCTGAGCCGGCCAACGGATGATCCGCCGGGTGGCCGGCTCGGATGACGCCCTATTGCCAGGTCGCTGTGTCGGGGTCGATTCCGTGAGCTCGTGCGGCCTCATCGACGATCTGGCGGAACCATGACGCCAGCCCCGGAGTGAGGCCGTTGTAGTAGGACGCGAATCCGGGATCCGCCTCGAACATTCGCGCTAGGCAGACCTGCATCTGCCGAGTGAGGGTGAAGAAGTTGGAGAACAGCTCGCGGTGGCGTTCCACCAGTTCCTCCGCCGCCTGGGTTCCCGGTTCAACTCCACGGTCCCTCGCGTGAGCGAGATCCGCCTGCAGGTCGCGCATCGCGTCCGAGAGCTCCTGCCAGTCCGCACGTGAGCGTGACGCGGAGCGCTCGGCGAATTGAGCCCATTGTGCAGTCCTGCCCCAGAGCGTGCGCGCCGACTGCGCTTGCTCGGGGTCCCAGTCGTTGCCGAATGTCGCAATCTGTTCCGCGTCGGTCAGGAGTATGCCGCGTTCGTGCGCCTGGCTCATTCGCGCCAGTCGTTCATCGAGCCGCTGCAGCTCGCGAATGCGCTCCGCGAGCTGCGCACGTTGTTCCCGAAGGATGGCACTGACCTCCGGGCTCGCATCGTCGAGGAGCGCGCGGATCGTGTCCAGGCCGAGCCCTGATTCCCGGTACGCGAGGACGCGGTCGATCCGGTCCAGGTCCGACTGCGTATACAGGCGGTAGCCCGAGGGGGTGCGCCCTGACGGGCGGGCCAAGCCGATCTCATCCCAGTGATGGAGGGTGCGGACGGTGACACCCGCGAGATCGGCGACCGCGCCCACGGTGAGACCGTCGTGCGCCACCTCATCCGTCATGTACGACATTGTCGTCCTCCTCTGTCGGCGGCACGATGCCAACAGCCGCGAGCCTCTTGGCTTCCTCGCTCTCGGGGTCGGCGGGCTTCGCCGCACTCAACACAACACGCACCTGCTCAGGAGTGACGACCTCGACGTCGCGAGTGGTCCACGGAGTGTCGAACGGCGCTGTCGCGCACCCCGGACGAAGCGCGTTGCAGGCCTCGGCGACCGGGGCGAGCTCGCTCAGCACGCATGCGAAGGTGACCCGCATCGCCGACTCACGAAGGTCCTCCGACTCGACGCCAGGCACAAGCAGCACGTCCTGAAAAGCCCACCTCCGCAGGTGCACCACCTGCCCCGGGATCGAGAAGAACTCGAAGAAACCCAAGCCATGTACCCAGAATTCCATCGACCCGGCAAGATCGCGGGTGGGGACCGTCACAAACATCGGCATGCCGTAGATCCCACGAAACGGCGCCGGCGGCACCGCGTCTGGACCCGGCGCGGGTACCGGACTCATCTCGAAAGCATTGAAGAGCTCAGACATGCCACCCAGCGTGAGCCCTCACGCGACGTGAGGGTCAAGTTCAGCGAGAACCACAAGACGAAACTGTGCGTGAGAACTTCGACACGTGGAAGCGGGTCGAATTGGTCGCGCCAGGCGATGGTGTCCTGGCCCAGGACAGCGGCGGTGGGTGAGGTAGGCGGCGAGGACGCCGACGAGGAAGACGGTGCCGCGGGCCACTTCGTCGAGGCCGTACACGTCCATTCCGGCTTGGAGGCGCTGCTTGAGCGAGACGGACCTCTTTCACTGGAGGACGCTGTTCGAGAAACCCTGGGAGGCAGGATGGCTGGATCGGTCGCCGACCGGTGGCCACCGCTCTCGTCACTGTCCGGCCAGCCTTGGGCGGTTTCGTCCCCGCCGCCGACCCGTGCCCGGCGCCAGGCTCGCCCCCGCTCAGGCCAGCAGGACGTCCTCGCCCGCTGTCACAGGGACGACCTGCTTGGCCGACGGCGTCTCGGCCTTCACCGGCGTACCGAAGTCCGACAGCGTCATCGTCGTCATGGCCTTCACACCGCCGAAGCAGGACAGCCGGACCTGGACGGCGCGCCCCTTCCCGTCGACCCACACGTCCGCGTAGACGGGCATGTCATCGCCCAGCTTCTCGCGCAGGTCGTTCAGCCCTCGCTTCGTCTCCGCGGTCATCCGGAGCGTCGCGGTGGCGTGGTCGATCGTGCCCCGGTAGTGCGCCGCAGGGGCGCCGTTCACCTGTTCCGTGCCCTCGTTCGAAACCTGCCGCATCGCCTTCACCTGGCGGAGGAGGTGCTCCGGATCGTTCAACGGCGCCCGCAGGAAGTAGCGGGTCAGAGCCTCGCTCCGGACAGCCGAGGCCCATCTGTTCTCGCCTACCGCCCGCGAGCCCCGCACGTAAACGGTGTCGCCGACGAAGACCTCCTCGACGGGGTCCATGCCACTGTCCTCGAACTCCACTGTGAGCCGGCCCCTGTCCCCCGCCAGGTCGAAGGCGCCATCGATCGCGAACACGTACGTCGTGGGGCTGTCGGCGGACTTCAGCTCGATCTTCTCGTCCACGCGAGCGCTGTCCGCGCTCGTCCTCTCGATCGCGGCGCGCACGGCCGCCCCGTGATCCACAGCCTTCTCCGCACTCTCCTCCGAGTCACTGTCAGCGCCGCCGGAGCAGGCGGTGCAGAGCAGGAGGACAGCTGCGGCCAAGAGGTGGGCGCGGCGCATGGGCTCTCCAAGAAATAGTTACTGCGGCGGGGTGGAGCCCAATAGGGCCGGTAGATCTTCGCACGGCGCCCGGTAGGGGCTCGAGGATTTCGGCCTTGCCGCCCTGTCCCTTACTCGGACGTCGCCGTCAGTCCCGTCCTCTGATCCAGCCGGATGAGGTCCCCGCACCGAAAGAGGTGGGCACCCCAACGAGCGCCCAGGATCACATCGGCGCAGCAGCCCCCCGGTGGGGGAACCAGTAGCGGAGGGGGTTCTCCAGGCCAGAGCTCCGATGTTCGGTGACCAGCCTGCCGTTACTCACTTTCGTGTGACGCCCCCGATTTTCTACGGGGTGGCGAACCGTGGCGGGCAGACGCCACACCACAACGCCCGCACGGCCTCCTCGGCCTGCCAGCGCGTCAACACCGCGCTCGGTCGGCATAAATGGACGTTACATCCGAGAGTCACGGAAAAGTGGCCAACAAGTAACAGGGGTCACGTTTCCTCCCTCACCTTCTGCACGAGGTGGACAGAGTGTGCGTACGGTCAATCGGCCACCAACGCACATCACACCGACTCCCCCGGACGCGATGACCGCTCCAACCACCCCCTGAACCGGGAGTGGGTCGAGATCACCATCAGCGCCGGTCGCAGCGTCAACCTCGACGGCCGGAGCCTCGAGGACGAGGACGGTCACACCTACACCATCGACCATGGACATTCTCGAAGGCCGCGCCATCGTGCGCACCCACACCGGCATCGACCACGACTCCTGGGGCCACCCCTGGCGCCACCATCGCTGACCCAACATGCGTGGCCCGCAGGCCCCAACTCATCCACGCCCCGACAGGACGACACCACGCACCCGGCCGGCGAGGGCCGGGTGCGCCTCCTTTGGAGCAGGTGTCCGAGACGGAACTCGAAGGGACAAAAAGCTCCATGGGCAAGAAAAAAGGACGCCCGCACGGCAACCGCCACACGGCAAGGCCAGGCCAGACAAAGGCCAGCCGAGTCAAGCGCGCGTCCGGCAAGTTCATGCGCATGTACCGCCGCTACCAGGCGTGGCGTGCCCCGTTCCCGCTGTGGGCGCGGATCGTGTGCGACATCCTGTTCTGGGTCGTCGTCGCCGCCGCGGCCTATGTGGCAATCGGCAGCCTTTGCGGAGCAATCCTCATCGTGGCGGTTCCCCTACTCGGGTTCCTCGGGCTCGCGTCGAGCAAGGAACACGACGACGGCATCGACTGGAGCGACCACCGAATGGGAGGGCAGATCAGGAACCCCGGGCCCAAACTCTGAGGAGACGTGTCTCCGGCATGCTCCCTCGTGCATCGCTGCCGGCAGATTCACTCCGGCGTGTCTCTGTCGCTGAACCTTGTTGTGCCTGGACACAGACCTTGACGGATCCGGTGTGGATGCCCGTGCGGACGAGGGCTCCGCCCTGGAGCAGGGGCGCAATGAGCCCGTTCAACCAGTCTGCGGAACGCACCGGGATTTCCCCCTCGTCCAGCAGCCCGAACGTGCCCTCTCCGACGAAGACTTCATGCCATGGGCGTGTGGAGGCCCGTCAGCAGGTCCGACGAGGTGGTGGCGAGGATGCCCAGCAGCGCCCCGGTCAGCACACCCTGCCCGGGGAGTGAGCCGACGAGCGTGCGGCGGGCGCCGAAGCGGCCTATGACCTTGGGCGCGTAGGCGCGGGCGCAGAGCGACGCCCCGGCCCCGCCCCATGCCGTGGAACTCGACGGAGCCAACGCTCAGGGCCCCGTGCCCCCAGCCCGGCCTACGGCTCGGCTGGGCCGCAGAGCCGAAGCTACGGACAGGCTGGGGTGGCGTCGGAGATGTCTAGGTCGGGTTCCTCGCCGAACTGCGGCCGGCCGAGTGTGACGACCGGCATCGGGACTGGCCCCAGGACTGACAGTCGAGCCCGAGCGCGCCTACCTTGCTCGTGGCGGCCGCTCCTGTTCGAGTTACACCGCGTGAGGCACCGGACGCACGAACCTCTCCCGCCCCGCCTCGTCCCGCACCGGGGTGCACCCGGCGGCCAGCAGTTGCTGGGCCAGTTTCGCTCGCCGGGTCGTGTTGACCCGGAGTGCGCCCAGCAAGAACACCGGGGTCAGGACGGCGAGCGGCAGGAGGACGGCGTACTTGCCGGTCAGCACGGACAGGAGCAGGAACAGTACCGCTCCCGCCCACGCCATGGTCCGCAGTTGCTTGCGGTTGGCGGCGGCTCCGGCCGCGTCGTACCGAATGCACGTGGTGATCAGGTCGACATCCGCCTGCGCCTGGGCGACGGGCGTGAGCGAGCCCAGGTACATGCCCGGCACGGCGCGTCCGGGACCCGGGTCCGGGAAGGCCGCTGTGTTGGCCGCCGCGCGCTGCTGTGCCTGAGGGCTCGTGTCCCGGACGAGACAGATGTGTGCGATCTTGTGCTTCCCGACCAGGCGGACGTCGACGTACCGGAAGCCGTAGCATTCCGCGATGTACGCGAGCGCGCCGAACGTCCGCCACTCGGAGAACGGGTGGACGAGCTCGATCATGTCCTGGGTCGCGATCTGGCGCATGAGGGCACTGATGTGGCGGTCGGCGAGGCTCAAGGTCACTCCTGGCTGAAAAGCACTACTGAAGGTCTGGTTCCGCACATCAGACCGGTCAGCCCCCTCAAGGGTTGCCTGCTCTCCTGATCTTTCGGAAGCAGAACCGAGGTATCGCTCAGGCTCTTGCCCTCCCCGGTCCGCCGCGCATAAAGTCACCCCGTTTGTCGAATCGATTCGATTGGTTCGAGTAAGCCGGCGGGGCCCGCTGGGGCCGGGTGGGGGTGGAGATGACCACGATCAAGGACGTCGCCGCGCGCGCAGGTGTTGCGCCGAGCACCGTGTCGTACGTCCTGAGCGGGTCGCGCAAGATCTCCGAGGACACCCGGCACGCGGTGCAGGCCGCGATCGAGGAGCTCGGATACCACCCGCGGGCGAGTGCCCGTACGCTGCGCAGCGCACGGACGCGGGTGCTGGCGCTGGCCGCGCCGCGCGTGCCCGGGGCGTACCGGGCGATCGACGGGCGGTTCGCGATCGACGTCACCGATGCCGCTCGTGGGCACGGGTACGACGTGCTGCTGATGACGGACAGCGACGGCGTCGGCGGGCTGCGCCGGGTGGCCCGGAGCAGGCTCGCTGACGCCGCGGTGCTGATGGCGGTCGAGGACCGGGACCCCCGTGTCGAGGTCCTGCACGAACTGGGCTTCCCCGCGGCGCTGCTCGGTCACGACGATCACGCGGCGCTGCCCTGGACCGACCTCGACTGGGAGGCCGCCGTCGCCCTCGCGGTGCACGCGACCGTGGCGGCCGGGCACCGGCGGATGCTGTTCCTCTCGTCGGCCGAGCACGAGGTCGCCGCACGCCGCGGTTATGCCCTGCACGGTCTCGACGGCGCCCGGCGAGCGGCCGCCGAGACCGGGGCCGGTGTCCGCGTGGTCCCGTCCCACCGTGACCCGGACATCCTCGCGCGGCGGCTGAACGAGGCGTTGACCGCGCGGCCCGTCGCGACCGCGCTGATCGTCCAGCACCTGATCCTCCTGCCTCGCTTGCTGGACGCGGTGGCGGCAGCGGGGCTGCGGGTCCCCCACGATCTGACCGTCGTACTCGTCGGCAGCCTCCCGGACGAGCTGGGCACACGGCATCTGCCGCGGATCGATCTGCCCGTCGCGGAGATGTCCACGGCCGTCGCCCGGCTCGCCGTCGACGCGATCGGCTCCGGCCGCGGTGACGGGCCGCCGCCTTCGCAGGGGCCCGCCGTGGCACGTGGCTCGAGCAGGCCCTCCGACGCGCCGCACCACCTGATCCAGCCGCAGATGGCCGGACCCGACATCGCGCCGCCGCCCGGCTGACCACTGGAACCGTCCGTACGGCACGACCGGCCGCGTCCCATTACCGGGCCACCGCATGTCCAGAGCTGAACATGTAACGGAGGACCAATCATGCCGTCCACAGCAGGACGCGTCAGAACAAGACGTGGACACGTTCCGGCGCTGGCCGCTGCCCTTGCCGGTGCCATCGTCGCGCCAGGGCTGGCCGGCTGTGCCGCGGAGCCCGACCCGGGCACCGTCACCGTGCTCAACTCCGCGACCGACACCGCTGAGCACACCGCCAACCAGCGGTTCTTCGACCGCTGCAGCAGGCCGCTCGGCCTGAAGGTCGAGCAGATCAGCGTGCCTGCCGACCAGATCGCCTCCAAGGCGCTTCGGATGGCCTCGTCCGACTCACTCACGGACATCCTGGAGCTCGACGGCTCGGAGCTGCCCCAGTTCGCGCAGACCGAGGGCCTGCGGCCGCTCGACGAGGTCGGGGTCGACACCTCCGGCCTCTCCGCGAGCGCGAAGTCCCTCGGCTCGTATGACGGCGCCCTGTACGGCATCGCCCGTTCCGTCAATTCCCTGGCGCTGATCTACAACACCAAGCTCCTCAAGGACGCGGGCATCTCCCCGCCCACCACCTGGAAGGAGTTACGAGCCGCCGCGAAGAAGCTGACCGCGGGCGACACGTACGGGATGGCCTTCAGCGCGAGCCCCAATGCGGACGGCGTCTACCAGTTCCTTCCGTTCTTCTGGTCCGCCGGCGGTGACGAGGCCAAGATCGACAATGGCAAGGGTGAGGCCGCGCTCCAGCTCTGGAAGGACCTGGTCGCCGACGGTTCCGCCTCCAGGTCCGTGGTCAACTGGAACCAGCAGGACGTCAACGACCAGTTCATCGCGGGCCGCGCCGCCATGATGATCAACGGGCCGTGGCAGGTGCCGGTCCTCAGCGCCCAGAAGAACGTGGACTGGGCGGTTGCCGGCATCCCGGTCCCTGAAGCGGGTAAGCCGGCTGTGCCGCCCATCGGCGGCACCGTCATGCCCGTACCTAAGAACGACGAGGACCCGGCCCGCGAGAAGAACGCCGGCAAGGTCCTGAACTGCCTCAACTCCGAGAAGAACCAACTCCAGTGGGGCGAGTCGGTCAACAACGTCCCCACCCGCGCCACGGCCGCACAGGCGTACGCGAAGCAGAACCCGAAGCTCGCCGCCTTCGCCGAGCTCGTCACGACCGCCCGTTCCCGTACGGCGAAGGTCGGCACCGGCTGGCCGGTCGTCGGAGACGCGCTCGCGGGCGCATTCCAGTCCGTGCTGACGGGCCGGACCAGTCCGGAACAGGCCCTGCACCGGGCCCAGCAGCAGGCCTCGGCAGGGAAGTGAGGAACCGGCCATGACCACCGTCACCTCCCCGCCGCCCGCCACGGGCGCCGCCGAAGCGAAGTCCGCAACCGGGCGTGCTCCGCTGCGCCGCGGGCTGCTGCGCTGGCTCTTCGTCGCTCCCGCGCTCGCCTACATGGCGCTGTTCTTCGGCTACCCGCTCGTCCGCAACATCGTGATGAGCTTCCAGCACTACACGCCGAAGACGTACTTCACCGGCGAGGCCCCGTTCAACGGCCTCGACAACTGGCGGGCTGTCTTCGCAGGCGAGCTGTTCACCGATGCCCTGTGGCACACCGCCCTGTTCACCGTCGGCTCGCTGCTCGGCCAGTTCACCATCGGCCTGGCCCTGGCCGTCTTCTTCTCCCGCCGTTTT
Organism: Streptomyces sp. NPDC006372; assembly: GCF_040612515.1. Lineage (NCBI taxonomy): Bacteria > Bacillati > Actinomycetota > Actinomycetes > Kitasatosporales > Streptomycetaceae > Streptomyces > Streptomyces sp. NPDC006372. The sequence goes on from NZ_JBEXQJ010000021.1 coordinate 80,072, forward strand.
CGTCTCTCCGGCTTCGTGCGCGCCGTCCTGCTGCTGCCGTGGCTCGTGCCCATGGTGGTCTCCGCCGTCGTCTGGCGGCGCATCCTCGACCAGGACCACGGCATGCTGAACACCGCCCTCCACGGGGTCGGCCTGGTCCCGCAGGACGGCGTGCCGTGGCTGAGCAGCCCCGGTGTGGCCCTGCTGTCGGCGATCATGGTCAACATCTGGATCGGCATCCCGTTCAACATGGTCATCCTCTACGGCGGTCTCCAGGAGATCCCACGCGACTTGTACGAGGCCGCGTCGCTCGACGGCTCCGGCCCGTGGCGGACCTTCCGCAGCGTCACGCTGCCGATGCTGCGCCCGGTGATCACCGTGGTACTCGTGCTGGGCTTCATGTCGACGGTGAAGATCCTCGACCTGATCCTGGCCCTGACCTCGGGCGGCCCCGCGGACTCCACGCAGACGCTGGGCACGGTCACCTACCAGCTCTCTTTCCTTCAGCTCGACTTCGGCCAGGGCGCCGTGGTGGGCAATGTCCTGATCCTCATCAGCGCGGTCTTCGCCGTGCTGTACCTGCGGGCCAACCGCGCCGACTTCGGCAAGGGGAAGTGAGCGACGATGAACCGACCGACGAAACGACCGGCGAGTCCTCTCCGCATTCGTTCGGTGTGGAACACCGCCGCCGCTCTGCTGATCCTCGCCGTGCTGCTCTTCCCGGTGTACTGGATGCTCAACACCGCCCTCCAGCCCGAGTCGAGCATCGCCGCCACCGAGTGGTTCCCGGTGTCACCGTCACTGAAGAACTTCGATACGGCGATCAGCACCCAGGGCGGCTCGCTGCTCACCAGCTTTGTCGTCGCGCTCGGTGCCGTCGTCGTCTGTCTCGCGCTCGCCGCGCCCGCCGCGTACGGGCTCGCCCAGTTCGGACTCCGCGGCGGGCAGGGCATCGTCTTCGCGACGCTCATCACGCAGATGGTTCCGGGCATCGTCGTCGCCAACGCCCTCTACAGCGCCTATGCGCAGCTCGATCTCGTCAATTCCTATCTGGGGCTGATCCTCGCGGACGCCTCACTCGGTCTGCCCTTCGCGGTCGTGCTGCTGCGGGCTTTCATGGTGTCGATCCCGGGCGAGGTCGTCGAGGCCGCGATGGTGGACGGCGCGAACCGCTTCACCGCGTTCGTGCGGATCGTGCTGCCCATGAGCCGCAACGCCCTGATCACGGCGGGACTGTTCACCTTCCTCTTCGCCTGGTCGGACTTCATGTTCGCGCTCACCCTCAACACGACGGACGACGTCAAACCCGTCACGCTCGGCATCTACCAGTTCGTCGGCGCGCATGTCAGCGACTGGGGCGCGGTCATGGCGACCGCGGTACTCTCCGCCGTTCCGGCCGCGATCCTGCTCGTCGTCGCCCAGAAGTACATCGCCGCCGGGATCACCGGCGGATCGGTCAAGTAGGCAGGTTCCTCCCTGTGATTCTCTCCGAGTTCCCCGAGTTCCCGGCCGGCTTCTTCTTCGGCGCCGCCACGGCCAGTTACCAGATCGAGGGCGCATACGACGAGGACGGCAGAGGGCCGTCCATCTGGGACACCTTCTGCCGCGAACCCGGGCGCGTCGCGGACGGTGCCACCGGTGACGTCGCCTGCGACCACTACCACCGCTTTTCCGAGGACATCGCGCTGCTGCGCGAGCTGGGCGTGGACAGTTACCGCTTCTCCATCGCGTGGCCGCGTATCCAGCCGACCGGCTCCGGCCCCTTCAACGCGGCCGGGCTCGACTTCTACGACCGGCTCGTCGACGAGCTGCTCGCCGCCGGCATCTCGCCCGCCGCCACCCTCTACCACTGGGACCTCCCTCAGGCCCTGGAGGACCGGGGCGGCTGGCGGGCACGCGAGACGGCGGAGCGGTTCGCCGACTACGCCGGGGTGGTCGCCGCCCGGCTCGGCGACCGGGTGGACCGCTGGATCACGCTCAACGAGCCCTTCTGCAGCGCCTTCGTCGGCTATGGGGCGGGCGCCCACGCCCCCGGCGCCCGCGAGGGTCGCGGTGCGCTCGCCGCCGCACATCATCTGCTCGTCGGCCACGGGCTGGCCGTCCGCGCCCTGCGCGCCGCGGGGGCACGGGAGGTCGGGATCACACTCAACCCCGACCGGCTGCTGCCGGCCACGGACTCCCCCGCCGATCTGGCCGCCGTACGCCGCGTCGAGACGCTCCACAACGACGTGTGGTTCGAGCCGCTGTTCGCGGGGCGATACGCGGAGCACGAAGCCGAGACCTGGGGCGAGCTGCTGCCCCACGGCGACGGCTCGTACCGACTCGACGGCGACCTCGAACTCATCGGCGCACCGCTCGACTTCGTCGGCATCAACTACTACCGCCCGATCACCGTCGCCGACGCCCCGCACCGCGACCCGGACCCGGCCACCCGTACCGCGGTCGACGTCCGGGCCTTGGAGACCTGGCGCGAAGATGTCCGCCACACCACCATGGGCTGGCCCGTCGTCCCGCACACCTTCACGGACCTGCTGGTCGACCTGGCCGCGCGCTACCCCACGCTGCCACCACTGCTGATCACCGAGAACGGCTCAGCGGAGGCGGACACCCCCGACGCCGACGGCCGGGTCCGCGACGTGGAGCGGGTCGACTATCTCCGCGGCCATCTGGACGCGCTCGCCGCCGCCGTGCGCGCGGGCGTCGACGTGCGCGGTTACTACGTGTGGTCGCTGCTGGACAACTTCGAGTGGGCTCGTGGCTACGGACAGCGCTTCGGCATCATCCGGGTCGACTACGACACGCAGACACGCACACCCAAGGACAGCTACCGCTGGTACCGGCGGCTGATCGCCGCCCACCGCGCCCGCACCCTTCCTGGTAAGGACTCCCGATGAAGTTCACCGACGGCTACTGGCTGATGCGCGAAGGCGTCCAGGCGTCGTACGCCGCCGAGGTCGCCGACGTGCGCGTCGACGAGGACCGGTTCACGCTGCACGCGCCCGTCCAGCACGTCACGCGCCGCGGCCAGACCCTCAACAGCCCGCTGCTGACCGTCGAGTGCTGGTCCCCCGCCGAGGGCGTGATCGGCATCCGCTCCACCCACCACGCCGGCGCTGCCGAGCGCGGCCCGGAGTTCGCACTGCACACCGAGCCCGGCCACGCGGCGCAGGTCACCCGGGAGGGCTCGCTGCTGAAGCTGACGGCCGGGGAGCTGTCCCTGTGCGTGGACAGCGCGGCCCCGTGGCGGCTGGACTTCACGGCGGACGGCCGCGTCCTCACCTCGGCCAAGGCCCGTGGCACCGGCTTCGCGGTCCTGGGCGACGGCAGCCACCACTCGCTGGCACAACTCACGCTCGCTGTCGGGGAGCTGGTGTACGGACTCGGCGAACGGTTCACGCCGTTCGTGAAGAACGGCCAGAGCGTGGACATCTGGCAGGCCGACGGCGGCACCGCGAGCGAGCAGGCGTACAAGAACATCCCCTTCCACCTCACCAATCGCGGCTACGGCGTCTTCGTCAACCACCCCGGCAAGGTGAGCTACGAGATCGACTCGGAGGCCGTCGGGCAGGTGCAGTTCAGCGTCGAGGACCAGGCGCTGGAGTACTTCGTCGTGTACGGTCCGACGCCCAAGGACGTCCTGAACCGCTACACGGCGCTCACCGGCCGCCCGGCGCTGCCGCCCGCCTGGTCGTTCGGACTGTGGCTGTCGACGTCTTTCACGACCTCCTACGACGAGGAGACGGTGAACCGGTTCGTGCGTGGCATGGCCGAGCGCGACATCCCCCTGGGTGTCTTCCACTTCGACTGCTTCTGGATGCGCGAGTACCAGTGGTGCGACTTCACCTGGGATCCGGAGGTGTTCCCCGACCCCGAGGGCATGCTGCGGCGGCTCAAGGAGGAGCACGAACTGCGTGTGTCGGTGTGGATCAACCCGTACATCGCGCAGAAGTCCCCGCTGTTCGCGGAGGCCAAACGGCACGGCTATCTGGTACGCAAGGCCAACGGCGACGTGTGGCAGTGGGACCTGTGGCAGGCCGGCATGGCCCTGGTCGACTTCACCGATCAGCGGGCGCGCCAGTGGTACGCGAGCAAGCTGCGCGCGCTCATCGCGCAGGGCGTCGACTGCTTCAAGACCGACTTCGGCGAGCGGATCCCGACCGATGTGGTCTGGCACGACGGCTCCGACCCTGAGCGTATGCACAACTACTACACACAGCTCTACAACGAGACGGTCTTCGAGGTGCTGAGCGAGGCCCGGGGTGCCGGTGAGTCCGTGCTCTTCGCCCGCTCGGCAACGGTGGGCGGACAGCAGTTCCCGGTGCACTGGGGCGGCGACTGCGAGTCGCACGTCGGCGCCATGGCCGAGTCGCTGCGCGGCGGACTGTCGCTCGGTCTGTCCGGATTCGGCTTCTGGAGCCATGACATCGGCGGCTTCGAAGGCACGCCGACGCCCGATGTGTTCAAGCGGTGGGTGCAGTTCGGGCTGCTCTCGTCGCACAGCCGGTTGCACGGCAGCAAGTCGTACCGGGTGCCGTGGGACTACGACGAGGAGGCGGTCGCGGTCACCCGCGACTTCACCCGCCTCAAACACCGGCTCATGCCCTATCTGTTCGGTGCGGCCCAGCAGGCCGCCGAGCGTGGCACTCCGATGATGCGTGCGATGGTGCTGGAGTTCCCCGACGACCCGGCCTGCCACACCCTCGACCGGCAGTACATGCTCGGCGACGACCTGCTCGTCGCCCCCGTGTTCTCGTCCGACGGCGTCGTCGACTTTTACGTCCCGGACGGTACGTGGACGCATCTGCTGTCGGGCGAACGGGTCCAGGGGCCCGGCTGGCGGCGCGGGCGGTACGGCTACGACAGCCTGCCCCTTCTCGCCCGGCCCGGCTCGGTCATCCCGTACGGCGAGAGCGATGACTCGGCGGAGTACGACTGGGTGCACGGGGCGACTCTGCGCGTCCATGCGCCCAGGGACCGTGCGACGGTCGTGACACGAATCCCGGCCTTGGGCGCCGGGGACAACTCGGCGGCCGTCTTCCGGACGACTCGCGACGGCGACACGATCACGGTCGACGCGGAGGGGGTACCGGGGCCGTGGCAGGTGTTGCTGGTCGGAGCGCAGGCGGAACCCGGCGGTGCCCCCGGATTGTCGGCGTCGGCCGAGCGGACCACGCTCGGCACTCTGCTCGCCGTATCCGCCGGCACGGCCCGCCTCACGGCACTGCTCGCCGGGAACTGACACAGCTCTCGCGTCGCCGTTCGTCGTTGTGGGCTGATGCGTGCAACGCCTGTTGGGTGTCCGGTCTTCCCCCGGAACCATGGTGGCGCTGACTCCACCCCGTTCAAGGGGGCGGACACCATTCTGCCGCCGGAGAAGTATCTGAATACTGAGCCCCATGACTGAATCGATAGTGCTTCCGGTGGACCCGCCGACGCAAGGAGAAGGACGGAATCAGAACAGGGGAAGCGACTTCTCTGAATTATCTCGGCGCATAGCCGAGGCCGGACTTCTCAGGCGCCGGCCCCTGTATTACACGGTCCGTTTCGGACTGGTCGCCCTCGCTCTCGCGGGGTGCGTCGGCGCGTTTCTCGCGCTGGGGGACAGCTGGGGCCAACTGTTCGTCGCCGTCGCCCTGGCCGTGGTCTTCGGCCAGCTTGGACTGGCCGCCCACGACCTCGCCCACCAACAGGTCTTTTCCCGTCGGCGGCCCAGCGAGGCAGGGGGACTGCTGGTCGCCGACCTGTTGCTGGGCATGAGCTACGGCTGGTGGATGAACAAGCACACCCGGCATCATGCGAACCCCAATCACGAGGGAAAGGACCCGGACGTTGCGCCGGACATTCTCGTCTGGTCGCGCCGTCAGGCACGCAAGGCCCGGGGTTTGCCACGTTTCGTCGGAAAGCACCAGGCCGCGCTCTTCTTTCCGCTACTGACCCTGGAGGGTCTGAATCTCAGCTTCAGCAGCTTCCGAGCTCTGAAAAGTCGGTCAGTGAAAAGGCCCGTGCTCGAGGGAACGCTGCTCGTGGCTCATTTCGTGGTGTATTTTGGCGGCCTGTTCGCTGTCCTCTCCCCCGCCAAGGCGCTCGCTTTCCTCGCTGTGCACCAGGGTCTGTTCGGCATCTACCTCGGTTCGGTGTTCGCACCCAACCACAAGGGGATGCCGATGATCGAGGAGGGGACCCGGTTGGACTTCCTGCGCCGCCAGGTCCTCACCTCGCGCAATGTCCGGGGTGGCGCTCTGATCGACGCCTTCATGGGCGGGCTCAACTACCAGATCGAGCACCACCTCTTCCCCAGCATGCCGACACCCGCACTCTCCAGAGCGCAGGGCATCACCGAGCGGTACTGCGCGGAGCTGGGCATCCCGTACCACCGGACTGGGCTGATCGCCTCGCACCGGGAGGCGCTGCGGCACCTCAGGAGTGTCGGCGAGCCGCTGCGCACCCCGGCCGAGGGCTGAACGGGTCTACGCGTGACGGAGACTAGCTTCAGGGGTCTCTTGTCCGTCCTGGACGACCGGGAGGCCGCTCGGGTAGCGGCTGCCTATTCTCGGGTAGCGACTGCCTAGTGGAGGGGCCTGCGAGATGACCATGCACGAGGACCAGGTGGACGTGACCACCGATATCGTTGCGGCCTTGATCCAAGCGCAGTTCCCTCACTGGAGCGGCAAGGCGATCCAACCCCTGTCGTCGACCGGGACGGTCCACGCCATCTTCCGCATCGGGAACGACCTTTCTGCGCGTTTCCCACTCCGTCTGGCCGATGCTGCCGATGTGCTGGCGGTGCTGGAACAGGAAGCCAAGGCGAGCGCGGAGTTGGCACAGGTGTCTCGGTTCCCCGCCCCGGAACCCGTCGCCTTGGGAAAGCCCGGAGCGGGTTACCCCATGCCGTGGTCGATCCAGACATGGCTGCCGGGAACGGTCGCCTTTGATGCCGACCCGAGCGGGTCGGACGCTTTTGCCGAGGACCTTGCGGCCTTCATCGCAGCCCTGCGGGACGCCGAGACGCGGGGGCGGCTTTTCAGCGGCGAAAACCGGGGCGGCGTTCTCACTCACCACGACGATTGGATGACGGAGTGCTTCGAGGAGAGTGCGGGGCTGCTCGACGTGCCCCGGCTGCGCCAGGTATGGAGCCATTTTCGGGAGTTGCCACGCACGAGTGCCGACGTGATGAGCCATGGTGACTTGATTCCCGGCAATGTATTGGTCACGGGAGACCGGCTCAGCGGCGTACTCGACACCGGCGGCTTCGGCCCGGCCGACCCCGCGCTGGATCTGGTCAGTGCTTGGCATCTGTTGCAGCCAGGCCCGCGAGAAGTGCTCCGGCGAAAACTGGCCTGTGACGATCTGGAGTGGGAGCGCGGCAAGGCATGGGCGTTCGAACAGGCTATGGGTCTTGTCTGGTACTACGCCGAGAGCAATCCGACGATGAGCAGAATGGGGCGCCGGACACTCGACCGCATTCTGGAGTCGATCACATGACACGCGGAGATGCGAGGAAAAAACGAGAGCAGCTATGACTGCAATCGGAACGGTTGTCGAGCGCCACGAGCTCGGCGTGCCTTGGTTCCACTCGGACGGTTGCGGACCTTGCAGAGAAGGCCTCCGGTCCGATGTGCCGGCCAGGGCCCGGGGGGGGAGGCAGGGACGTGGCGTCCTGTGGCGCTGTGATGGCCGGCCGACTTCGGCGACGTCTGAGACGGCGTGCGGCATCACCCAGCCCTTGGCCAGCGGGTCGTCCGGCGCGGCGTAGGCCCCAAGGCGATCGACCGCACCTGTTCGAGACCGGCAGCACCTGATCTTGCAGGTTGGCACCACCCTGAGGCCTCCGAAGCCGTGACGGGTTTTCCACTCTTCCTGTACCCGCGGCCCCGCGACGCTAGCGTCAAGTCCATGATCGTATGGCTCAACGGCACCCACGGCGCAGGCAAGACGACGACCAGTGCGCTCGTGCAGCAACTGATCCCGGACTCACGGGTGTTCGACGCCGAAAAGGTCGGCGAGACACTCATGGACATCTCGCCGGGGCTGCCCGCGACGGACAACTTCCAGCACTGGCCGCCGTGGCGGCCGCTCGTCGTCGAGACCGCCCGACGCGTCCTCGACTACACCGGCGGGACCCTGGTGATGCCCATGACGGTCCTGGTCGAGCAGTACTGGCGCGAGATCAGCTCGGGCCTTGCCCAGCATGCCATTCCCGTCCGGCACTTCGTCCTCCATGCCGACCAGGACACCCTCCGAGGGCGCATCGCGGGCGACACCGTACTGGGCCCCGACTCCCCGTTCCGCCTGCAATACCTCGAGCCCTACGCCGAGGCGGCCGGCACGTGGCTGCACGCCGAGGCCGAGGTCGTCGACACCACGCACCTCACACCCGCCCAGGCCGCCCAGCAGATCGCAGAGGCCCTCAAGACCGGGGCGTAGCGCAGTCGTGCAGCCGGGTCCTGGCGTGGGCCCGGCCCTGACCAACAGCGCGCCGCCCTCTTCCAGTTGAGGTTGCGGGCACGAGCCATCGGCATCGCCATCGGCGTGCAGACGATGCATCATGGAACGATGAGGTTCCGTCGGTGGCGCGGCCAGGAACGCGGCCAGGACGTACTGGCTGCCGCACTCTACGAGCGCAACAGCCGGGCCCGTGAGCGGATCGACCGGTGGTGGGCGGCCGGCGGGGACGAGCGCGACGAGGTCTGGCGCGGCGCGTGGTTCCTGTTGACAGCGGCGAACTTCAGGTTCGGCAACCACGAGCGGCCGGAGCTTGTCGTTCCAGTGCTGGAGTTCCTGCTCGAGGACGACCCCACGTCCCCGTACCGGCCGCGGGTCCGGCTGACCGCCTGTCTCCCGCAGACCGCCGCCGACCCGCCGACCGGCGTGTACATGGGCGATCCGGAGGTTCCGCGGCTGGTCGAAGCCGCGCTGAGGTTCCCCGATCCCGCATTGCGCCAACGGTTGGCCGACCTGTTGTCCGTCACCGACCAGCCCAGCCTGCTGGATGCCCTGGAAACCGACTTCCGGCCGCGTGCGCGGCTGGGCCCGACCTACATCGGCGCGGCACCACCCGGCCATGAGACCCGGTGCGGCCTGTGGCTCGGAGGCGAGCCGAATGCGTTCCTGAAGATCGTCTGCGCCAACCCGAACCTGCCTCGGTCGCCCGCCCAGCCCGGCGACATCGACCTGTCTTTGCTTGCGCTCCTGAAGGACCGGCCCGATCTGCTCGCGGCATTTGAACAGGGCGCCCTGGCCGTGCGGCTGCTGGAGTATCTCGGCACCTGGATGCCGGAACAGGTCCACGACCGGTGCCGCCACGCGTTGCGTGACCTGTCTGCCCGGGAGGCAGTCACGGCGGTGTGTGAGCAGGCCATACTCGGTGACGCCGAGGCGATTGCCGCAGCCCGCGACGCCGGGTACCGGCCGGACAGCCCCGCCTGGACACCCGTCTTCCTGCTGCTCACCCGGGAGTTCGCGGCCTACCGCGAGGCCGATCCGAACGGGAGGGTCCTGCAACTGACCTGCTCCGTCGACGGGCTGAGGATCGGGGCAGACGTCATCATCGACCGGATCCTGGCGATCCTGGACACGGAACTGCCGGACGACGTGGCCGCAGCCGTACGACGGTCTCTGCGCGACCTCGGTCCCTTGGGCGACTCCCCGGTCGAGGACTTCGGACGCTGGGGTATGCGAAGGGTCATTCTGGCCCGCGCGATCGTGCTCGAGCCGGAGGCGGTCGCGGCCGTGGCCGACGCGGGCTATCTGCCCGAAGACGACCAGGAGCTGCTCCCGCTGCTCTTCCTCACCGAGCAGTTCGAGCGGTTCGACCGCGAGGACCCGACCGGCACGAGGCTACGCGCCGTCCTCGCCGAGAAGCGTTACCGGTACGAGCACGAGCACTTCCGGATCGTCGCGGAGCGGGCGGGACGCCCAGACCCCTGGCCGCCCAAGCAACCGTCGCCACCGGGTGACCGAACGTCGACCCGGCACGCCACCACTTGGCCGAGCAGCTTCGGCGGCGACACCTATGGCGGCCACTTCTGAGCGGAAGGTTCCGGCATCGGCACATCATGCCGATCGTTCCGATGGCCTTGCCGCTGTAGGAGCCCGAACCGTCGCCCGCCTGGCCACACAGCGTCCGGGAAGAAGGGGACCTCGCGGGGCCGGGGCTGTCAGTGAGACCCCGGCCCTGCGAGGCAGGGGTCATACGCGGTCTGCCGCGATCAGGACGTACTGGAAAGAGCCGTCCCGATAGGACTCGATGAACGCCTTTTCGATACCGGTGACCAGCGAGGAAGTGGCCCGCAGCTCCCAGTAGGGCAGCGTCTCCGGGGTGAGGTCGACGATGGTCTGTGGCACGAGCCGGTTGTCGGCCATGGCACGCACGTACTCGCGGCGGGAGTGGATGTTGCACTCGAAGTGCGCGTTGATCTGGGAGACCCACTTCGACGGCTGGCCGTAGCGTGGGTTCCAGCAGCCGGTGATCGTCACATACCTGCCGCCCACCCTCAGGAAGCGGGAGTGCTCGGCGAACAGGTCGTGAAGGTCGACGTACATGGTCGACTCGTTGTTCCACGAGGCGGCGATGCTGCCCTTGTCGAAGGGGGTGTCGAGCATGTTGCACACACGGGAGCGGACGTGGTCCTCGATACGCAGTTCCCGTGCGCGCCTGTTGCCGAAGTCGGCCTGAGTCGCGGACAGAGTGACTCCCTCGACCCTGCTGCCGAAGCGACGGTGGGCCATGACCATGGACCCCCCGCGCCCGCAGCCGGCGTCGACGAGGGTGTCGTCGGGCCCGACGGGGCCGAGGTGGTCCAGGAGGAACTCCGCCTGTGCCGACTCCAGTCGGTGCAGCTCCGCGATGAGCTTCTTCTCGTACTCGCTGTGGGCGGGGTCGCCGAGCGCGGCGTGGTCCACGGCGCCGATGCCGTAGTGGTGGTGGTAGAGACCGTCCACGTCACCGAGGCGGAGATTCACCGGCCGTGCCTCGTTGTTCCAGTAGCGGGCGATGTCCCCCTGGTACGGCGTCGCCGGGGCCGGGATCTTCGCGGAGGCGGTGGAGGTCGTTTCAGCGGTCACAGAGATGTCCGTTCCTTACCAGAAGTCGGGCAGGGTGTAGCGGTAGGTGTTGGTGCGGTGCCAGTCGTGGTTGCCGTCGACCCAGGCGGCCACGCCCCTGAGGAACCGCAGCACGGTGGGCAGGGGGCAGGCGTCCGCGAGGTCGGCCGCGGCGGCCTCGAAGGCGCGCTGGAGTTCGTTGTGAACCTCGACTGCCTTGAGGTAGGCGTCGCGCTCGCTGAGTTGCTCGCGTTCCGCGATCACCACCGGCAGATTCAGATGGCGGCCCGGGCTGTTGAGTTCCTTGGTGTACGAGTAGAGGTCGTTGACGATGGTGGTCGCGTTGCCGGCGAGGGCGATGACCCGCTGCATGTCCGGCCGGGCGTGCAGGTCCGCGGGCAGTTCGTAGCCGCCGACGGTGTCGGTGATCGTGGGGCAGGGGCGGAAGTTGTTGAACTGCCGCATCGCCAGGTACTCCCACACCTCCGGTACGTGGCCGGTCTCCGCCCAGGCGGCCTCGGCGAGGTAGCCCATGTGCAGCCGGGCCATGTCGTGCCGGTAGCGGTCGGCCTGGGAGTCCGTGGCCGCGCGGACGAAGTAGTCCATCGCACTGCGATAGGCCCGGCGCGGGGCGTCCGACGTGAGCGACTCCTGCCACGCCGGCGCGTACTCCGCCGTGGTGTGGAAGTGGTCGAGCGCGGTGTGCGCGAGCAGGAGGCGCCCGCCGAGACCGACGGGTGACCCGCCGTGGTCTTCGCAGTAGCAGTCGTCCACCGCGTTCTCCGCGACCATCAGCCGCGTGGCGAGCATCAGGTGGTCGACCGTCGGGGCGTCGGGGTGGCAGGCGACCATGTAACGGCCGACGGAGAAACCGTCGAACTGCCCCTCCCACTCCTCGGGGTAGAGCTGGACCTCGTCCTCGGCCCAGCGCTTGATCCGGCGGCTCACCTCCTCGACGCGAACGGGGTCGGGCTCCGGAACAGGGTGGTAGTAGAGGCCGGGGACGGCTCGCCCCTCGGCGGGCGGGGCGGGGGCCGGGGCCGAGGGCACCGGATCCGGGGGCGGAGGTTTGTACCTGTCCGCCAAGGAGAGCGAGGTCGTGCCCGGTCCGGTCGGTCCGCGCAGGATCCGCTGGAGGGCGGAGTCGGCCGCTGCCGCGTCAGGCGGGTTCCGTACGGCGGAGGCTGCCGGTGTTGGCGGTGGCGGGTCGGGGATGGTGACCGGCGGATGCAGTGCGGCCAGAAAGTGCAGGGCGGTCGGCGTGACCGGCAGGCCGGGGACCGAGGGCGTGCGGGCGTCCGGCACGGCTGTGGGCGGCGTCGGCCGCTGTTCAGGCGGGGATGATCCGAGGGGCCCGGAGTCGGGCATCGGCGGCTCCTTGTTGCGGTGGGGGTGGGCGCTCCGGTGCAGGAGGTGGCGGGCGGGGACCTGCCGCGCGGATCAGGCCTTCAACGCGGCCTGGGGGCGATCTGCACGTTCTCCATCACGCCGAGGGCGTCGGGCAGGAGCACCGCGGCGGAGTAGTAGGTGCTGACGAGGTAGGAGATGATCGCCTGTTCGTTGATGCCCATGAAGCGCACGGAGAGGCCTTCCTCGTACTCGTCCAGCAGTCCGGTCTGCCGCAGGCCGATGACGCCCTGGTTCTTCTCGCCGGTACGCATCGCGATGATGGAGCTGGTCTGTTCCTTGCTGATCGGGATCTTGTTGCAGGGCAGGATGGGGACCCCGCGCCACGCGGGGACGGATTGCCCGCCGAGGTCGACGTGGTCGGGGTAGAGGCCGCAGGCGTTGAAGCCACGTCCGATGGCGGCGATGGTCCTGGGGTGGGCGAGGAAGAGTTTGGTGCCGCGTCGGCGGCAGAGCAGATCGTCCATGTCGTCCGGGGTGGGCGGGCCGGAGCGGGGTTGGATGCGCTGCTTGAAGTCGGCGTTGTGCAGCAGCCCGAACTCCCGGTTGTTGATCAGCTCGTGTTCTTGGCGCTCGCGCAAGGCCTCGATGGTGAGCCGGAGTTGCTCCTCGCTCTGGTTCATCGGACCGTTGTAGAGGTCGGCGACCCGGGTGTGGATCCTCAGAACGGTCTGTGCGACGGAGAGCTCGTACTCGCGGGGCTCCAGCTCGTAGTCGACGAAGGTGCCCGGCAGTTCGGCCTCGCCGACGTGGCCGGCCGACAGGGCGATCTCGGCCTCGCCGTGCTTGTTCTGACGCTGCTGCTTGCGGGAGTTGAACGCGTCGACGTGGGTCTGCAGGTGGGGCGCGGCGGCCCGGACGGCGGCGAAGTCGTCGCGGGAGAGGGTGAGGAGGACGCCGGCGGTCTCGGCGGTGACCGTGCAGTCGTGGCGGGCGTCGGAGTCCAGTAGGGCCTTCTCACCGAAGTGCTCGCCGTCCGCGAGAGTCGAGATGGCGATCTCGTCACCGTACTTGCCCGTGGAGGTCTGGCTGACGCGGCCGTGGGCGATCAGATGGATCCGGTCCGCCGGGCTGCCGCGCTCGACGAGGACTTCACCCGCCACGAAGTCGCGCTGCGTGCAGCGGTCGGCGAGGGCGGTGAGGACGCCCGTGTCCTCGAATCTGCGCAGAAGGGCCAGTTCGCCGAGTTCCCGGGGGATCACCCGGACCGTGGCGCCCTCCTGGACGAACTCGATCCGTCCGTCGCCGACGGTGTGGCGCAGGCGCCGGTTGACCCGGTAGGCACCGCCCTTGGCCTCGACCCAGGGCAGCATTCGCAGCAGCCAGCGGGAGGTGATCTCCTGCATCTGCGGGACGGACTTGGTGGTGGTGGCGAGGTTGCGGGCGGCCGCGGTGCTCAGGGACTGCTGTGGCGCGTCGGGTGCGGTCTGTGCTTCCGGGACGCTGTCGACGGTCATCGGGGGGAGTTCTCCTTGCACGACGGGACGTCCGGCGCGCGCGGGTGCGCCGACCGGGAGACAGGGAGGAGTGGTCTACGAGCGGGAAGGATCACGAGGAGCCGTCCACCTGCGCAAAGGTAGCCGCTGAGTGGGCCTGATCCACCGGGGAGACGAGATGCTTACCTCGAAGCAGTGACAATCAGTTGAATGCGGTTTATCAGTCTGTTGTGCGCCATCGGCCCGTTAATCCGTTGACGGGCGCGCCGCCCGGCCCGGACGATCAGGCGCGTGTCTGCCGCTCTGGCGCCTCTGCGTCACCGCCCGTTCCGTCACCTCTTCATCGGTACGACGGCCAACCTCCTCGGCAACGGGGTGGGGCCGATCGCCCTGGCCTTCGCCGTGCTCGACGCCACTGGCTCGGTGGGCTCGCTCGGGTTGGTGGTCGGCGCTCACTCCCTCACCAGCATCTGCTTCCTGCTGTACGGCGGGGTGCTGGCGGACCGGTTACCGCGTGGCCCGCTGCTGGTCGGCAGCAGCGTGGTCTGCGGCGTGAGCCAGGCGGTGATCGCCACTCTGGTCCTCACCCACAACGCCGCCATCCCTCTGCTCATGGTGCTCGCCGCGGTCTCCGGGGCGTCAGGTTCCTGCTACCAGCCCGCCGCCCAGGCGCTGCTGCCTCAGACCGTGCCGGCCGAGTCCCGCCGCGCCGCCCTCGCGCTCTCCCGCATCGCGGGCAGTAGCGCGGTGGTCGCGGGTGCCTCGCTCGGCGGCGTTCTGGTCGCCGCGGTCGGCCCGGGCTGGGGCCTGGCCATCGACGCGCTCAGTTTCGCGCTCGCCGCCGCGTCCTTCGCGCTGGTCGGCGTCCAGGTCGCGCCGCCCGCGGCGCCCAGCCCCGGTCTGATTCACGAACTACGCGTCGGCTGGCGGGAGTTCACCTCTCGCAGCTGGGTGTGGGTGATCGTGGTGGCCTTTTGCTTCCTCAACGCCGGCCTCACCGCCTCGTTCACCGTCCTCGGCCCGGCCGTCGCCGACAGCACCGAGATCGGCCGCAGCGGCTGGGGCCTGGCCCTTGCCGCGGGCTCGCTCGGCGCGGTCGCCGGCGGCGTACTGTCGCTGAGATGGCGGCCCCGGCGCGCGATCCTGGTCGGCTGCGCGCTGATGGGCCTGACGGCCACGATCCCGCTGCTGCTCGCGCTCGCCCCGTACACCTGGCTGCTGGTCGTGGCCAACTTCGTGGCAGGCGTGGGCGGCGAACAGGCCGGCGTCGCCTGGTACTCGACCCTCAACGAGCAGATCCCAGAAGACCGCCTTGCCCGCGTCTACGCCTATGACGACCTCGGCTCCTACCTCGCGCTCCCGCTCGCCCAGTTCGCCGCCGGACCCGCCGTACTCCTCCTCGGCCTCCACACCACCCTCTACGCCGCCACCGCGCTCATCCTCCTCGCCACACTCGCCATGGTCGCCACCCCCTCCATCCGCGCGCTGGCCCCGAAGACCGCAGAACCACTGCATTCCACCGAAGATGCGGTGCCTCGTTGAGTTCGACTCCGATGCGTACATGGCCACAGTGAGATCTCCGGCGTCCCGGGATGGCCGGCCGGTGCACGACGATCGGCGCGCTGGACACGCCTTGTGCCCAGGGCCGGCTCATACGGCGAGTCGACGCAGGGCGTCAGGGAGTGTCGCCGGTCCAGTCGAAGCGGGCCGGATCACCGGGGCGTGGATCGTACATCGCCCGGCCGCCGGCGCCGAACTGCCCCAGCTCGGTGGCCAGCGCGACGCCGGCGTCGACTTCTGCCTGTGTCCACTCCGTGATGTCGAGCAGCAGGCCGTCCAGCGGGCCGCCGACCAGTTCGGCGTAGCGCCGGTTCGGCAGCGGGCCCGGGTGGTCGTGGTCGGCGCCGTAGACCCGGGGGCGGAGTAGTTGCTCGTCATCACGGTCCATCTGTTCAGCTTTGCAGCCACCACTGACAGCGCCGCACGGCAGAGGCGCCTGATGACGGCCCTCGGAAAGTATGCGAACGGAAAACAGTTACGGCCGGACAGCATCAGTCGTCCCAGGGGCGATGGCAGGCGGCAGCCTAGCTGTGCTCGCTTCCCGCTGTGGGCTCGGTGGATGTGGCGTGGGCCTCGTCGACGCCGTGCTTGAGCACATCGCAGGTGTGTTGGAACTCGTCCGTCAGACGGATGGCCTCGGCCATGAGGATCCCGTACGGCTCGGCGGGATCGCTGAGCGGGAGGGAGCTGGCGCGGGCCTCCTCCTCCAGCTGGTCGCGGCACTGCTGAGCCTCCGCGGCGGCTTGACACAGCCGGCGGACCTGGTCTTGCAGTTGCTCTTCGTCAATCTGGCTGAGCAGCTCGGCGACGTGTGCGAGGGAGGCCAGGAAGTCACCGTAGGAGCGGGCGAAGTCGAGGTAGTCCTGACTGGTGCCTTCAGCGTGCCATTGGTCGAGGCTGCGGGTCATGGAGGCCACCTGGTTGGAAACGCGTTCCAGGGCGTCGACGACGGCCTGATACCCGTCGAACGATGTGCGGTGACGGTGACGGCGCCGGAACCGTCGGGGGTTGTAGAGGGTGCTCTCCCATGCGGTGTGGACCGAGGACTGGGCCTGCTGCACGATCGGTGCGAGGTGAGAGGCGCGCCGGCGCCATTGCCGGGTGCGTTCCTTTTCGAGCTTGCCTTCGCGCAGCGCCGGGTACATGTCGCCGACGAGGTCGCTCAGCGTGTGGGCGAGGGTGTGGATGCCGTACTCGGCGCTGCGATAGCGCAGGGGAGGCAGTACCAGTGTGTTCACCGCGACGCCGATGCCGCAGCCGATCAGCACGAGGACGATGATCTGCCCGAGCTGGGACCAGCGCTGTGCCTCGCTGGTGGCGGCCACGTACGTGGAGAAGGCGAAGAACGCCGCCGTGGCGACCTGGGAACCCTGGGAGCCCAAGGGCCGCCACCGACCGATGGCCAGCGCCGCCAGTGTCACCAGCACGAAGGTGAGCAGGTGAGGGCCGGCCAGCAGGCCCAGCACGCCCTGCAGCCCCACGCCCACGGCGACCGCGCCGACGTAGCGCAGAGCCTGTACCAGCGACTGGTAGACGGTCACCTGCATGATCAGCACCGCGGAGAACGGCGCGAACGCCGGCGACTGCGCGGCCATGACGTCGTGCGCGATCACCCAGGAGACGGCGGCAGCGAGGGTGCTCTTGCCGATGAGGGCCAGGGTGTGCCGCTCGTGCCCGTCCGAACCCGCTCGCTCCAGCCACTGCCTTACCCGGGCCAGCCGGCCCTGGGATGCCGCCTGTGAGCGCTGCGCTCCTGCAGCGGCTTCGGCCATGTTCTCTCCCGTTCTCGTACTGCCACGACTGCCGGGGTACGGGGTACCCCGAGCCTGAGCACTGCAGACCATGGAAGAGGCCACATCCGCCCAGGTCCGCCTGCCCCTCTCACAAACGTCTGGTCAGCGGTCGACGGCGGGCAGGTGGGCCAGGCCGGTGTCGAGCATGATGCGGTCGACGGTCTCGTGCAGGAGGCTGTGGGCGCCGATGACTGTCTCGAGCCCGCCGGGCAGCAGATCGCGCTCCCGGTACCAGTCACGCAGTTGCGTCTCGTCGACCACGTCGGCGATCGGCTTGGTGGCGTGCCGGGCGAGGGTTTCACCGAACGGGACATCCAGGTAGTAGCCGTGGGTCGGGCCGCGGTGGTCGGCACGCAGCTCGGTGAGCATGTCGCCGTAGCGGTCGGCGTAGAGAATGCCTTCGACCACGACGTGGAACCCCGCGTCGAGGGCGTAGCGGGCGGTCAGGTCGATCAGGCCGATGTTCGCCGCGCCGGGCCTGTCGCGCTCGCGCAGCACGATGCGGCGGAGGTTGTCCTGGCCGACCACGGCGAGCCCACGGCCGAACCTCTCACGGAGACCTGCCGCGACGGACGACTTCCCCGATGCGCTGTTGCCGCGCAGCACGACCAGCCGGGTTTCTTCAGTGCCCACCATCACGGTGATCACGCTACCGACGGCCGCCGGCCGCGACAGTGTGTTCCGGGGCACCGCCGACGCCGACGCCCGGATCGAGTCGTCTTCCGGGACGGCGTCGTCGATCACGAGGTGCGAGCCGCTGAGCTGCGGTGTCTCATGAAAGGGGCACCAACTGAATCTCGGCCGTGCGATGGGCGCGCGGTTCGTGAGCCGCCGTCTGATCGGCCGGCGGCACGATGGGAGTGGACGGTCATGGCACGCGCGATCTGGACCGGTGTGGTCACGTTCGGACTGGTCAGCGTGCCAGTCGGCCTGTACTCGGCGACCGAGGACCACACCGTCCACTTCCACCAGCTGCAGCGCGGCACCGCCGACCGGATCCGCAACCGCAGGGTGAACGAGCGCACCGGTGACGAGGTCGGCACCAGCGACATCGTCAAGGGCTACGAGGTGGGCGAGGGCGAGTACGTCCTGGTGGAGCCCGACGAGCTGGACGAGATCGCTCCGGGCCGGTCCCAGACCATCGAGATCACCGACTTCGTCGACCTGGAGAAGATCGAGCCGGTCTACTTCGACCGCACCTACTACCTCGCGCCGCGTGGCAAGGAGTACATCAGGGTCTACGAGCTGCTGCGCGCGGCACTGGACCGGGCGCACATGGTCGGCGTCGCGACGTTCGTGATGCGCGGCAAGCAGTACCTGACGGCGCTGCGCGCCGAAGACGAGGTTCTGGTGCTGCAGACCCTGCACTGGGCCGATGAGGTCCGCGACCCGCGCGAGGAACTGCCCGAGCTGCCCTCCGGCCGTGCGGGGAAGGGCAAGGAGCTGGACATGGCGCTCCAGTTGGTCGATTCCCTCAGCGGACCATGGGAGCCGTCCCGTTACCACGACACCTACCAGGAGAAGGTGCGCGAACTGGTCAAGGCGAAGGCCGAAGGCCAGGAGGTCGCCGCGGCCGAAGAGGCACCGACGGCGACCAACGTCGTCGATCTGATGGAGGCGTTGCAGGGCAGCATCGACCAGGCCCGTGGCGGCCGCCAGACCAAGCGGCGGAAGCCGGACTCGGCACGGAGAGCGACGCGGAAGCCTGCCTCGAAGGCGACGAAGAAGACCGCCACCAGGAACGCGCCGCCGAAGACCACCCGCGCATCCTCCGCATCCCGCGGCCGGCGCGGTACGGGCAAGTCCGAGTTGCGGCAGCTGAGCAAGACCGAGCTGTACCAGCGGGCCACCGAGCAGGGCGTCCCCGGCCGTTCCAAGATGAGCCGGGAGGACCTCATCGACGCTCTCGCCCACGCAGGGCGCCGCCGCAAGCAGAGCACTGCCTGAATGCACATCGGCCGGCGGCATGCCGACGGCGATGGCGTCGCCCCACCCGCGTCCGTGCGCCGCCTCGGACGAGCGGAGGCGTTGCGGCAAAGGACGGCGAACGCGACCGGGGCTCGTGCAGCAGCCGTCCGACGAGATGCCTGCCGGCGGGACGGATCGTCGTCCGGGTGCCGACGCCCGGAGCGGACTTGCTGAACACGTCCCGAACAGCCGCCCTCATCAGGCCCCGGCGTCCGGAACGCGTTCGGAATGTGTCGGAGCGTCGTTCCGGCGTTGAAACCAGAGCTCGCCCCGCCCAAGACTCGTCAGCGTTCATCCCGCCCGCTCACCGGGTCGGGTCCGGACCCCTCGCCTCCCTGCCGGACGTCGTCCTCCGGGGCACGAGGGGCTGTCGAATCGAGGAGTGGTCATGCTCAACAGGCTCGGACAGCTCGGCACCTCCCTGCTGGAACGGTTCCTCCCCTCCGCCGACGCGGACGCGCTCAGGTGCCGGCCGCGCTGCAACGCGGAGGGCCGCTGGCAGGACTGGTGCTGCGACAACAACGGCAGGAACTGCCGCTGGGTGGGCGAGCCGTCGGAGAGCCCCTGCTGACGGCGGAACACCGGTGATCGGGGGAGGGCGTGCCGGTCGGTGTGTCCTCCCTCTTCTGCACGGCGGGGCCCGGACGGCGGGTCCCCCGGCCCTGGGAGGCGGCAATGAACTACTTCGCTCACGGCGTGCGCGGGCTGCTGACCGCCGTGTTCCTCATCGCCGTGATCGGCAAGATCGGCAAGGCCGGGGCGTTCTCCGCGTTCGCCGACTCGTTGCGGCCCCTTGCCACGGTGCCGGATGCGGCCGTGCGGGCGGTGGCCCTCGGGGTGGTCGCGGTGGAGGGCGCCGTCTGTCTCGCGCTGGTCCTGCCGTACGCCCCGGCGGCATTGGCGGGCTTGCTGATCGCCACCGCGCTTCTCGCGGTGTTCACCTTGGTCATCACCCGGTCGGTGGGCAGGGGGACCACCGTGCGTTGCCGGTGCTTCGGCCGGTCGGCCGCGCCGCTGGGCCGGGCGCACGTCGTACGGAACGGGCTGCTGGCGTCCCTCGCCGGGGCGGGCGCGGGGGCAGTGGTGGCCGGCCCGGCCGGTGGATCGGACCCGGGGGTGGTCGCGGTGGCGTGGTGCGCGGGCGCGGTCGCCGGCGGCCTGGTCACCGTGGCGGAGGACCTGGTGAGTCTGTTCCGGCCCGTTGCCCCTTTTCATGACTGAGTGACTGAGAGGTGCTGGATGGCTGCTCTGACCTCGGCAGTGGTGCTGGTCGGCATCCTGTGCGTAGTGGACCTGCTGCTCTCCATCGGAGTGATCAAGAAGCTGCGGGAGTACGGCCCGGCCGGGCCTGCGAGGGCGCCGGGCGGGGGGATGACGCCGCTGCGCCCCGGGGAGGAACTGCCCGCCTTCACCGCCGTGGCGGTGGACGGCGCGCTGGTCAGCGGGTCCTCGCTGCCGGACGGCGCGCTGATCGCCTTCCTCTCCCCGCACTGTGAGCCGTGCCGGGCGAAGCTGCCCGAACTCGTCGCGTACGCGGCCGCAGAGCCCGGCGGCCGGGACCTGACACTCGCCGTCGTGGTCGGCGAACCGGAGGAGTGCGAGCGCTTCGTCGGTGAGCTCAGCCCGGTGGCCCGGGTCGTCGTGGAGCCCAAGGGTGGGCCGGTGTGCGCGGCCCTGCGCGTGGACGCGTTCCCGGCGACCCTGCGCGTCCGCTCGGACCAGGACCGTACTGTCGTCTCCGGTCATGTGATGGACCTGGCGCGGGAGGCGTCCCCGCGATGAATCCGTCCGTGTCCGCGCGCCGGGGCGGGCTGCTGCCGGCCGCCGCCCTGGCGGCCGGCGCTGCTCCGGTCGCGTGCGTGTTGTACGGCGTGCTGAGTCTGGCCACCGGCCTGCTGTCGGTCGCCGCGGCGTGGCTGACCAAGTCGGTGCTGGACCACCTGGGATCGGACGCGGGAATGAGCGCGCTGCTCGTCCCCGCGCTCGGCCTCACGGTCGTCGGCGCCGTCGCCGCCCTGCTGCCTCACGTGTGCCGCTACCTGTCCGCGGAGGTGGACCGGCGTACCGCACTCCGCGCCGACGCCCGGCTCTTCACGAAGGCGGCGAGTTTCCCCGGCCTGAGCCGGTTCGAGGACCCGGGCTTCCTGGACCGGCTGCAACTGGCCCGACAGGGCGGTGGCCGCGTCCCCGCGCAGGTGATGGACGCGACACTGGGCCTGGCACGGTCCGCGATCACGGTAGCCGGCTTCCTTGGTTCCCTGCTGGTGCTGAACCCGGTACTGACCATCCTGGTGGCCGCCGCCGGGGTGCCGACGCTCTGCGCGGAGATCGCCCTTTCGCGCCGGCGGGCGGGCGTGGCCTGGCGAGTAGGGCCGACGGAGCGGCGGGAGTGGTTCTACGGCGGTCTCCTCACGGACGCCGAGGCGGCCAAGGAGGTGCGCCTCTTCGCCATCGGCGGCTTCCTGCGGGACCGGATGCTCGCCGAGCGGCGGACGGCCAACGAGGCCCGCAGGGCCGTTGACCGGCGCGAGGTCGCCGTGCAGTCGGGCCTCGGGCTGCTCGCCTCGCTGATGACGGGTGGGAGTCTGCTGTGGGCGGTGCGCGGAGCGTACCGGGGCGAGTTGTCGGCGGGTGACGTGACGCTCCTCGTCGCCGCCGTCGCCGGAACCCAGTCCGCGTTCGCCGCGCTGGCGCACGAGGCAGCCCGTGCCAGCGAGGCGCTATTGATCTTCAGCCACTACCGGCACGTGATCGAGGCCCCGGCGGACCTGGTGCTCGCGCCGGTCCCCCGACCGCTGCCCGCCCTGCGCCGGGGCATCGAGCTGCGTGACGTGTGGTTCCGGTACTCGGAGCGGCACCCGTGGGTCCTCAGGGGCGTCGATCTGACGATTCCGCACGGCAGTTCCCTGGCCCTGGTGGGCCTCAACGGGTCGGGCAAGACGACGCTGGTCAAGCTGCTCTGCCGCTTCTACGATCCGACCCGGGGCGTCATCCTGTGGGACGGCGTCGACCTGCGCGAGGTCGATCCGGCCGACCTCCGCGACCGGATCACCGCGGTGTTCCAGGACTTCGTGCAGTACGACCTGACGGCGGCCGAGAACATCGCGCTGGGCGACCTGGGCGCACTCGACGACGAGGATCAGATCGTGTCGGCCGCGCGGCGGGCCGGGGCTCACGACACGCTCAAGGAATTGCCGAAGGGCTATCAGACACCGCTCACCAGGACGTTCTTCATGGAGGAAGACAAGGACGACCCCGAGTCGGGCGTGCTGTTGTCCGGTGGCCAGAGCCAGCGTCTGGCTCTGGCGCGGGCCTTTCTGCGAGGAACGCGGGATCTGATGATCCTCGACGAACCCTCGGCACGACTCGACGCCGAGGCCGAGTACGAGATCCACACCTCGATCGCGCGGCACCGCCGGGGCCGGACCAGCGTCCTGATCTCTCACCGGATGGGCTCGCTGCGCCATGCCGATGTCATCGTCGTCCTCTCCGGCGGGCGCGTCGCCGAGCACGGCGACCACGCGCGCCTGCTGTCCGCCGGTGGCGAGTACGCGCGGCTCTTCGCGCTCCAGGCCACGGGCTATCTGCCCGACGCCGCCGGGCCGTCCGAGGGGGCAGCGCTGACGGAGGTGTCACCGTGAGCAGGGGGCGGGACGTCTGGATGTCGGCGTTGGCGCTGGCCGTCCTCGCGGCCTGCGGGGCGGGCGCCGCCCGTCGTCTGCTCGTCGTCACCGTGCGCGGAACCAGCATGACCCCCACGCACCACCACGGGGACCGGCTGCTGGTGCGTCGTACCCGCACCGTACGCCGGGGGCAGGTCGTGGTGGTGCTGCGTCCCCGGTCACCGGCGATCTGGCGGGAGGACCGGCGCAGTCCGCTGATCGTGAAGAGGGTGGCGGCGGTGCCGGGGGAACCGGTGCCCCCCGGGTCGGTCCCCACCCTCGCGGAGGGCCATGAAGGGCGGGTGCCACCGGGCCACGTGGTGCTCCTCGGCGACAACGTCGCCGCCAGCGTGGATTCACGCCAGTTGGGCTTCTTCCCGCTGGGCGACGTGTTCGGCGTGGTGGCGCGGTCCCTGCCCCACCCCGAGGGCGCCCGCCGGCGGTGAATCGCTGGTCCGGTGGCTCTGTTCCGCTTGCGCGGCACGTGGAGACCTCGCGGCCACGCGGGTTCCGGACCGCAACTGCTCGTGATCAACGAACGGTTCGAGTGAGCCCGTTCAGTGCGTGCCCTGGCCGTGGGCTCGCCGTGTGACCCTGCTGCCGAGCCGCTTGCCGCACCACCAGGAGGTCAGGCAACCGGCGGCGAACACTGCCGCGACAGCGGCGTCGGCCATGCGGTGACGTCCGTCGGCGCCCTCCTCGTCGTCGAGAACCGGTCCTGGTGCCCCGCCCTGGCCGGCCGGTGCCCAGACGGCCAGGGCGATCCCGCTGCGCGCACGTAACCACGCGTCCGTCTCGTCCTTGCCTCCACAGACCCGCACGAACGCCCGTACCACGTCCTCCCGGGGTAATGTGGCGCGGCCCAGCACGGTCGCGAGCGTGCTGGGCGGCAACGTGTCGCCGTTCTGGTGCGCGCGCACCGCGATCTCCCGGTACGTCAGCCCGGACCACGCTTTGAGTGCACGCATACGGTCCACGAAGAGCCGGGGGTCGGAGAAGTCGTCGGGGCGGGGCGGGCAGTGATGCCTCATCTCATGGCCTCTCTTGAGGATGCGGTGGGGAAGTCGCTGCGACGTCGCGGCCCGATGGTGACACCTGCGCGTTCCGGACTGTCCCGGACGGCCCTGGCGGCTGTCCGGGACACTCGGGGCACGGCTCTCGCCGGCGGCCACCTGTGCCAGCGGCAGCCGACCGCGCGGGACCCGACGAGCGCAACCAGTTCCTTGCCGGCTGGTGGAACGACCATGTACGACCAGGCTTGTGGAAAGTTGCCGCAAACCTTGATTCCGCTGATGGCAGCCCGTGCGGGTAGCGGTTGCCGATCCCTGACACGCCGGGCGACGCGGTCCTCACAGCGGTCGAGTGTCCGGGAGCGGCGGGTGGGCTCCTCTCGGGGCGTCACCAGGACGCCCCCGAGCCTCACGATCTGGTCACCGGTCAGGTCCGGGTGCGTGTCCTCATGGCTCCGCCCCGGGGGATTCCACTCTCCGGATCGCTGTGCAGGGCCCGCTCCTCCGCGTCGGCCAGCCAGAAGAAGACCGGAGGCAGGATGATCTCGATCACCGCCAGCGCGATCTGGAACCACTGCGGCCAGCCGTGCACGGCGAGCGAGAGCAGCCGGCCCACGCCGCCCAGCAGGAAAACGCCGGCCAGCCATCGCACCGCCCGAGCCGGGATCGGACTCTGCCGCGCGGCCCAGAGCCAGGCCAGCCCGTAGCCGGCGAAACTGGCCCCCATGAACCGGCCCCAGCTGTCGACCGTCGTGCCGGCAGAACCGGCGCCGGGGATCGCCGCGTTGCCCAGTGCCACATGAAACAGGCCGATCATCACGCAGGCCCAGCCCATCAACTGCGTGAGTACGCGCAGAACTCTGGCCATGGTCGCTCCAAGCCGCGTCGGCAGACGCTGAGTCGAGACTCTAGTTGACATGTGTCTACTACAATGGATGCGCTAGTAGACCCATGTCAACTAAACTTGGTTCGTGCCTCCCCGCAAACGACTCACCCCCACCGCCCGCCGCGCCCAACTCCTCAGCGTTGGAGCGCGGCTCTTCGCCGCCCACCCCTACGCCGACGTACTGATGGAAGACGTCGCCGAGAAGGCCGGTGTCTCCCGGGCCTTGCTCTACCGTCACTTCCCCAGCAAGCACGCCCTCTTCGCCGCCGTCTACCAGCAGGCTGCGGACCAACTACTCGCAGAGACGCGGCTCGACCCCGCCGACTCCCTGGTGGAGCAGCTGATTCAGGGAATGGACGTCCATCTCGACTTCTTCGTGGCGAACCGCAACGCCGTCCTCGCCGCGAACCGGGTCCTCGCAGGCGACCCGGTGATCCAGACGATCATGACGAACGAGCTGGACGCACTCCGTGCCCGGCTGCTGGCCGTGCTCCCCCTCGCGGACGAAGGGGTACGACAGGCTGTGTCCGGCGTCCTGAAGAGCTGGCTGGTGTTCGTCCAGGTCCTCTGCGTCGACTGGCTCACCCACGAGACGTGTACGCGCACCCAACTGCGCGACATCTGCATCGGCGCGATCATCGGCGCCCTCCGGCCACTGCTCGACCACGACCCCGCTCCCGACTGGCCGCCGCAAGGACCCGGCGCTGGCGCCTAGGGCTGCCCACCACCGGCGGATCGCGTGCTTGCGGTGGGCGAGGGCGGACAGTCGTCGACGGTCACGGAGTTGTAGAGGCGTGCGCTTCTGGTGGTGAGACGGGCAAGGGTTCGGCTGGTGCCCATCGTCGCCGCCCGCCCGCGCCAGCTCCCCGGCGAGGACGTACGCTCCGACGACGGCCAGGGTGGTGCTGCCGCCGAAGGCCGGGCCTGGGCAGCAGCCCGCGTCACCGAGGAGTCTCACCCTCCCCTGTGACCAGGTGTCCATGGCGAGTCGGGTGATCGAGTCGAGTTCGTGCGTCCGAGGTGACGCTGAAGATTTTAGACAGGTCCGCCCGGACGGGACGGCGTGCGCCCTCCCGTACACCGTCATCCGGTTGGTGCCGGTGGCCCGCTCCTCGATGCTCGGGAGAACGCCCATCTTCTCCGAGATCTTCATCGCGGGCCGAAACAGATCGAGCGCGTGGCCGCCGGTCATCCGCAGAGCGCCCTCCCCCACCGCTCACAGTGCGCTGATCTGTGGGTGCGGGTGTCGTGTCAGAGAGCTGTCAGGGGCTGTCGGTCGGATGTCGGTGGCTCGTCGGCGGGGGCTGACACCTTGCAGGAGACGGCCGCGCCGGAACTCACCGGGCGGCACGACCGCGAAGGAGCCACCATGCGAACCCCCGTCACGATCATCGGCGCCGGGCTCGGCGGACTCACACTGGCCCGCGTCCTGCACGTCCACGGCATCCCGGCCACGGTCTACGAGGCCGACGCCTCCCCCTCGGCGCGGACGCAGGGCGGGATGCTCGACATCCACGACTACAACGGGCAACTCGCCCTCAAGGCGGCCGGCTTGATGGACGAGTTCCACCGCATCGTCCTTCAGGGCCGCCAGGCGATGCGAGTCCTCGACCGGGACGGGAACGTGCTTCTCGAAAAGGCCGACGACGGCACGGGCGGGCGCCCCGAAGTGATGCGCGGCGAGCTGCGGCAAATCCTGCTCGACTCGCTTCCGGCCGGCACCGTCCAGTGGGGGCACAAGGTCAGCGGCGTCCGCGCCCTCGGCGGGGGGCGCCACGAGGTGACGTTCGCCGACGCCACCACCGTCGTCAGCGGCGTGCTGGTCGGCGCGGACGGCGCCTGGTCACGGGTCCGGCCGCTGCTCTCCGACGCCGCCCCCGAGTACACCGGCACGTCGGTCGTCGAAACCTATCTGTTCGAGGCCGACGCCCGGCATCCGGCATCCGCCAAGGCGGTCGGCGGCGGGATGATGATCGTGCCTTCGCCGGGCAGGGAGATCTTCGCTCACCGCGAGAGCGGCGACACCCTGCACGCCTACGTGGCGCTCACCGAGCCGCGGGAGTGGTTCGCCGCCATCGACTTCAACGATCCCGCCGCGGCGACCGCGCGGGTGGCCGAGGAATTCGAGGGCTGGGCCCCGGAACTCACCGCGCTGATCACCGACAGCGACACCGCACCGGTCCTGCGCCCCCACTACGCCCTGCCGACCGGGCACCGGTGGGACCGGGCGCCCGGGGTGACCCTGCTCGGCGACGCCGCCCACCTCGCGGCCCCGAACGGCGAAGGCGCCAACCTGGCCATGCTCGACGGCGCCGAACTCGGCATGGCCATAGCCGCGCATCCCCACGACGTCGAGGTCGCGCTCACCGAGTACGAGCGCGCCATGTTCCCCCGCAGCAACGAGGTCGCCACTTTTGAGGATGCCGAGATGCATGGGATCGACTCCGACGACAACACTGCTCACCACCTGGCCGACCTGTTCACCCAGAACACCGAGGAGTTCTGACAGTCCAGGGCGCCGGGTCCGGCGGAGGCGGGGTACCGCCCCGGTGTCCGGTCAGCGGGTGGCGAGGAGCTCGAGCGTGTCGATCACGCGGTTCGAGAAGCCCCACTCGTTGTCGTACCACGCGACCACCTTGACGTGGCGGCCGTCGACACGGGTGAGGTCCGAGTCGAAGATCGACGAAGCGGGACTGCCCGTGATGTCGGACGACACCAGCGGGTCCTCCGAGTACTCGAGGATTCCGGCGAGCGGCCCCTCCGCCGCGTTCCGGTACGCCGCCAGCACGTCGTCGCGCGTCACGTCGCGGGCGACGGTCGTGTTGAGTTCGACGATCGAGCCCACCGGCACCGGTACGCGGATCGAGTCGCCCGACAGCTTGCCGTCGAGGTTCGGCAGCACCAGGCCGATCGCCTTGGCGGCACCGGTCGTGGTCGGCACGATGTTGACGCCGGCGGCCCGGGCACGGCGGGCGTCGCGGTGCGGGCCGTCCTGCAGGTTCTGCTCCTGCGTGTAGGCGTGCACCGTCGTCATGAACCCGTGTTCGATGCCGGCGAGCTCGTCGAGCACCTTGGCCAGCGGCGCGAGCGCGTTGGTGGTGCAGGAGGCGTTCGAGACGATCGTGTGCAGGTCCCGGTCGTAGGCGTCCGTGTTCACCCCGAACGCGAGCGTGACGTCGGCGCCGTCCGACGGCGCGCTGACGAGGACCTTCCGCGCGCCCGCGTCGAGGTGGCCCCGGGCCGCCTTGGCCGAGGTGAAACGGCCGGTGGCTTCCAGGACGATGTCGACGCCGAGTTCGGCCCAAGGCAGCTGCGCCGGTTCACGCTCGGCCAGCACCTTGATCCGGCGGCCGTCGACGACAAGGGCGTCCCCGTCGACGGTCACCGGGCGCCCGAGCCGGCCCGCGGTGCTGTCGTAGGCGAGCAGCCGGGCGAGCGTGGCGGGCTCGGTGAGGTCGTTGACGGCGACGATCTCGAGGGCGCTGTCGCGCTCCAGCAGGGCGCGCAGCACGTTGCGTCCGATGCGGCCGAATCCGTTGATGGCGATGCGAGTCATGAGTGATGTCCCTTCCCTTCCGCACCAGACTCGCCCGCGGCTCGCGCCGCTGACAGTGGCGGTATCGCCACGGTTCAAAAGGATCTCGCCACCCGGCGCCGGGCTGTGTCACTGGCCCCGGGTGAAGGTGCGCCGATAGTCGCTCGGTGTGGTGCCGAGGATGCGCTGGAAGTGCAGACGCAGGTTCGCGCCGGTGCCCAGGCCGGTGTCGGTGGCGATCTGTTCGACGCTGCGCTGCGAGCGCTCGAGCAGTTCGCGGGCCAGGTCGATGCGGGCGCGCATCACCCACTGCATCGGCGTGTAGCCGGTCTCCTCGACGAAGCGCCGGGAGAACGTGCGCGCCGAGACTCCCGCCTGCCGCGCGAGTGTGTCGAGGGTGAGGGGCTCGCCGAGCCGGCGCAGCGCCCACTCGCGGGTGGTGGCGAACCGCTCGCCGAGCGGCTCGGGGACGCTGCGCGGCACGTACTGGGCCTGGCCGCCGCTGCGGTAGGGGGCGGCGACCAGACGCCGGGCCGCGTGATTGGACGCGGCCACGCCGAGGTCGCCGCGCAGGATGTGCAGGCACAGGTCGATGCCGGAGGCGGCGCCGGCCGAAGTGAGTACGCTGCCCTCATCGACGAACAGCACGTTCTCGTCGACCCGGACGTGCGGATGCCTGGTCACGAGTGCCCGCGTGTAGTGCCAGTGCGTCGTGGCGCGCCTGCCGTCGAGCAGGCCCGTGGCGGCGAGCGCGAAGGCGCCCGTCGAGATGGCGGCGAGCCGCGCGCCGCGGTCGTGGGCGGCGATGAGCGCCTCGACGACGGCCTGCGGCGGGTCGTCGCGGTCCGGGAACCGGTAGCCGGGGACGAAGACGATGTCGGCCCAGGCAAGCGCGTCCAGGCCATGGGCGACGTAGTACGCGAGGCCATCGCCGCCGGTCACGAGGCCGGGTGTCGCCCCGCACACCCGCACCTCGTACGGCATGCTCGCGCGAGTCGTGAAGACCTGCGCGGGAATTCCGACATCGAGAGGCTTCGCACCCTCCAGCACGAGGACGGCGACGCGATGCAGGCGGGAGGCGGACACAGGAAGAGGTTACGTGGAGGTGTGACTCCGATGCGTAGTCGACCGCAGCTGAGATCAGGACGGCCCCGACACTTGCTCAATCTATCGATATTCGATAGCTTTCCATCGCAACTCGATTGAGGGATGGGTCATGGGAAAGCTGACAGTGTGTGCGCTGCGCGCCGTGCTCATGACGGTGCTCGCCGGCACCGTCTTCGTTCAGGCATTGATGGTGTGGGCGTTGGTCAGTGGGAGCGACCCGGAGGACGGATCACTCCCCCTGACCCCGCTGCGCGCGATCACGGTCCTGGGCATGGCGTCGGTCCAGGTCACCCTGGTCTGTGTAGGGCGGCTGGTGACGATGGTGCGACGCGGAACCGTGTTCTCCCACGCCGCCTTCCGGTACGTGGACGGTGTGATCGGCGCGATCGTGGTGGCCGCTCTCCTGTGGTTCGCGGTCACCGTCCTCAACGCGCCGGGCCAGCGGGAGGACCCGGGCGTCACCCTCATCATGGGCGGGATCGGTGTGGCCATCCTGGGAGTCGCGCTCATCGTGCTCGTGCTGCGGATGCTGCTCGCCCAGGCCGTCGCGCGGGACGTCGAAGCGACGCGGATGCAGGCCGAGTTGGACGAGGTGATCTGAGGCGGCGGCGACGGCAAAAGACAAAGGCAAGGAGAGCTCTCTCCTTGCCACTCTCAACCTATAGCGCGCCGGGGGGCTTGCCGCAAGACCCGGGGTGTCGCGCAGAATCCTCCGCCGAGGCCACAACCGACGGAAAGTGGGGGCACGACGTGCGTGTGTCGTTGTCGACGCATAGGCGACGCGGTGACGTCGAGACAGCAGGCGGACCGTTGCAGTACGTAGTGGATCTGCGGGAGATCGACGGGACTCAGGCCGCCGTCGTCGGCGGCAAGGGCGCGCATCTCGGCGGGCTGACGGGGATCGACGGCGTCCTCGTGCCGGATGGCTTCTGCGTGACGACGGACGCCTTCCGGCGGATCATGGCGGAGGCGCCGTCGATCGACGATCAGCTCGACCAGCTGTCGCGCATGAGCCCGGACGACCGGCAGGGGATCCGCACGCTCAGCGCGCAGATTCGCCGCACCATCGAGGGAATCAATGTCCCGGGCGATCTCGCGGCGGCGATCACCGGGGCGCTCGCCCGGTTCGGTGAGCAAGCCGCCTACGCGGTGCGATCCAGCGCGACCGCAGAGGATCTGCCGACGGCATCCTTCGCCGGCCAGCAGGACACCTACCTGAACGTCGTGGGACCGACGGCGGTTCTGCAGCACGTCAGCAGGTGCTGGGCTTCGCTGTTCACCGAGCGGGCCGTGACCTACCGCCAGCGGAACGGCATCGACCACCGCACGGTCCAGATGGCCGTGGTCGTGCAGGAGATGGTCCTCCCGCATGCGGCCGGCATCCTGTTCACGGCCGACCCGGTCACGGGCAACCGGAAGGTCGCCACCGTGGACGCCGGCCTCGGACTCGGCGAAGCCCTGGTCTCCGGCCTGGTGAACCCGGACGTCTTCAAGGTGCGGGACGGCGAAGTCGTCACCAGGACGATCGCCGCCAAAAAGCGTGCCGTTCACGCCCTGCCGGGGGGCGGAACGCAGGAAGTGGCCATCGACCCGCGGCAGCAGGAGCAGCCCGCGCTGACGGATACGCAGGTCGTACAGCTCGTTCAGCTCGGGCGGCGGATCGAAGCGCACTTCGGCCGCCCGCAGGACATCGAATGGTGCCTGGCCGACGACGGCTTCCGGATCGTTCAGAGCCGGCCGATCACGACGCTGTTCCCCATCCCCGAAGCCGGTGATCAGGAGAACCACGTCTACGTCTCCGTCGGTCATCAGCAGATGATGACCGACCCCATGAAGCCCCTCGGGCTCTCCATGTGGCAACTGACCGCCATGACGCCGATGCACGAGGCCGGCGGGAGGCTGTTCGTCGACGTCACCCAGCGCCTGGCCTCGCCGACGAGCCGCGCCGGCCTCCTGGACGTCGTGGGCCGAGGTGACCCGCTGGTCAGGGACGCTCTGGAGACCGTCCTCGATCTCGAGGGTTTCGTCCCGACTCTCCCGGACACGGATGCCGGCGGGCCGCCGGTCGGTGGCGCGGTCGCCTCGATCGAGACCGATCCGGCCATCGTCACCGAGCTGGTCGAGCGCAGCAAGGCGTCCATCGCCGCCTTGGAGCGCGACATCCGGACGAAGACCGGACCTGCGCTGTTCGACTTCCTGCTGGCGGCCTTCGACGAGCACAAGCGCGTCCTCAGTGATCCGCTGAGTATGAAGGCGATCATGGCGGGGATGCAGGCCACGTGGTGGCTCAACGACAAGCTGCAGGAGTGGCTGGGCGAGAAGAACGCGGCTGACACCCTCACGTTGTCCGCCCCCGGCAACATCACGTCGGAGATGGGGCTGGCGCTGCTCGACGTCGCGGACGTGATCCGCCCTCATCCGGACGTGGTGGCCTTCTTGCAGGGCGTCGAGGACGAGGGATTCCTGGACGAGCTGGTGAAGCTCTCGGGTGGGACGGAGGCGCGCGACGCCATCGAGGCCTACCTCGACCGGTACGGCATGCGCTGCGTGGGCGAGATCGACATCACGAGGCCGCGTTGGCGCGAGCGCCCCACCACGCTCGTGCCCGTGATCCTCGACAACGTCAGGAACTTCGAGCCCGGCGCCGCCGAGCGTCGCTTCGAGCAGGGGCGGCTGAAGGCGCAGCAGAAGGAACAGGACGTGCTGTCACGCTTGCGGGCCCTCCCGGACGGGGATCAGAAGGCCGACGAGACCAAGCGGATGATCGACCAGGTAAGGACCTTCATCGGGTACCGGGAGTACCCGAAGTACGGCGTCGTCAGCCGCTACTTCGTGTACAAACAGGCTCTGCTGAAGGAGGCCGAGCGCCTCGTGCGGGCCGACGTGCTTCCTGACGAGGAGGACATCTTCTACCTCACGTTCCAGGAACTGCACGACGTCGTGCGCTCGCACCAGGTGGACGACCAGCTCATCCAGCAGCGCAAGGACGCGTTCCGGTCGTACCACGCGCTCACACCGCCCCGGGTCCTCACATCGGAGGGCGAGGCCGTCACCGGGGCGTACCGACGCGACGACGTGCCGGCCGGCGCCCTGGCCGGGCTACCGGTTTCCGCCGGGACCGTGGAGGGAAGGGCCCGGGTCGTCCTCGACATGGCGGAGGCCGACCTCGAAGCGGGCGACATCCTGGTCACGGCCTACACGGATCCCAGCTGGTCGCCCCTGTTCGTCGGCATCGCGGGCCTGGTGACGGAGGTGGGCGGCCTGATGACCCATGGCGCGGTGATCGCCCGGGAGTACGGCTTGCCGGCCGTCGTGGGCGTGGAGCAGGCCACCCGGGTGATTCGGGACGGGCAGCGGATCCGCGTGCACGGGACCGACGGGTACGTCGAGATTCTGGCTTAGCGGTCCTGGCCCGGCCCTTGGGCATGGCGGTGGGTGATCAGGCAGACGGCGAGGCCGAGGAACGCTTCGTGGATGTCGTCGCGTCTCCCAGCGGCCGGGTCAAGCCGTCCGTACCTTTTCGGCCTCGTCGCGGGCACGGTCCGCGGCCGTGTGATCGCCGGCCAGGGCGTGTGCCTTGGCCAGGGTTTCCATGCCGACGGCCAGCCACCGGCTGGAGCCGATCTGTCTCCAGAGCCTGACGGCGGCCTCGGCGCGTCTGCGGGCGGGTGCCGCACGGCCCACCGCGAGGTGTGCCTCGGCGAGCGCGTACAGAGTCGCCGCCTCACCCCAGAGGTTGCCGAATTCCCGGTAGCTCCACAGACTCCGGGCCAACAGGCGGCGCCCTTCCCGATGCTCGCCCTGGCGGACCAGGACGTCACCGAGCCAGCTCGTGGCGTGTGTGGCGCTGAGGCGGTCGCCGAGCTCCTCACTGATCGCCACGGCCTGACGGTAGGCGTGGGCGGCGGCCGGGTAGGCGCCGAGTGCGCGATGGCACTGGCCCAGGCATCGCAGGGCTCGGGCCTCCCCCGGCCCGTAGCCCGCGCCCCGGCTGACCCGCAGGCACTCCGTGAACCGCGCGATGGCGGCCTCGACACGGCCCTGCTCCAGGTCGATGACGCCGAGGCCGTTGATCGCGTAGGCGAGACAGTTGACGTTGCCTGCCGATTCGGCGAGCTCTGCGGCCTCTTCGAAATAAAGCACGGCGGAGGAGTACTGGCCGAGGAGCCGGTGCACATAGGCCAGCCCGGCCGTGGCACTGGCCCGGTACGTGGGTCCCTCGCCTTCGGCCAGCAGCAATGCCTGCTCGAAGTGGTCCAGTGCTTCCGGATAGCGGTCGAGGATGGTGGTGAGTTCGCCGAGGCAACGGTGGACCTTCGCGGCGCTGTGCCGGTCGCCGCTGCTCAGGGCCGCCTTGAGCGCCCGGTTCTGGAGCCTCTCCCAGTCGTCGAAGTGGCTGCCGACCTGGAAGAGGGTCGTGAGGGCGGTGGCCAGCCCGGCGGCGGGTGCGACGCCTTCCGTTCCCTCCAGCGCCTGCTCCGCCACGTCGATGAGGAACTGGCGTTCGTCGTTGAACCAGCTCAGCGGATCGGCGAGCAGGTGATCGGCGTCGTCGGCGGCCGGTCGCCAGGAGGCCAGGTCAAGCTGTGAGATGCCTTGGAAGTCGACGCTGAGGGCGTCCGCGGCGAGGTCGGCGAGGTGCAGGCTCGCCCCGAGCAACCGGGTGAGTGCGGCCTTGCGATCCGGTTCCGGGACGTCCTGCTCCGCGCGCTCCCTGGCGAACAGCTTCACCAAGTCGTGCAGTTGGTAGCGGATGCCGGTGGCGCCGGCCGCACCGATCTGCACCAGGTGCACCTCGACCAGGTCGTCGAGGACGGTCTCCGCCTCGGACAGACCCGCGTCCAGCAGCGCGGCCAGCGCCCAGGCGGCGAAGCCCGGCCCGGGCAGCAGAGCGACCATGCGCAGCGCGTGCTGTGTCGCCGTGGTCATCTGCCGGTACGTCAGCTCGAGGCCGGCCCGCACGGCGATGTGGCCGACGGCCAACTCGTCGAGCTTGCGCTGCTCGTCGGCCAAGGCGCGCGCCACCTTGGCAAGGGGCCAGTGCGGCCGGGCAGCCAGCCGGGCCCCGGCGACCCACACCGCCAGGGGGAGGCCACCGCAGGTTTCCACGATGGAGCGGGCCGGTCCCGACTCCGCGTCCGTCCGGTTCCGGCCCAGCATCTCCCGCAGCAGGTCGAGCCCCGTCGCGGTGTCCAGTACGCCCAGGGGGAGCCGGCGGCCGCTCAGCTCAGCCATGGTCGTCCGGCTGGTGATGACGGCGGCACAGCCCACACCGCTGGGCAGCAGGTCACTCACTTGCTGGGCACTGGCGGCGTTGTCCAGGACGACGAGCATCTGCCGTCCTGCCAGCAGGGTGCGGTAGAGATGGACGCGGTCGGTCAGCTCTGCGGGCACGCTCCCGCCGGGGATGCCGAGCGCGCGGAGGAAGGTGCCGAGGACCGTGAACGGCTCGGCCGGATCGTCGCCGAAGCCCCGCAGGTCCGCATGGAGCTGACCGTCCGGGAAGCGGTCGGAGAGCAGGTGTCCCGTTCGTATCGCGAAGGCGGTCTTGCCCACTCCTGCGGCGCCGGTGACCAGCAGCGTCACCGGACCGGTCCGTTCTTCGCCGAGCAGTCGGCGCGCCTCGTCCACCTCGTCCTCGCGGCCGACGAAGAGTGACAGGTCCGCCGGGAGGAGCCGGGGTACGAGCTGGCGTGTCATCGGCGGGTTCGCCGCCGTGGCGCCCTTGCCGGCCGGTTTCGAGGGGGTGGGCGATGGAGCGGAGCGGGGGGCGTCCGGCTCCGGGTCGCCGGCGAGGATCCGTTCGTACAGCCGCCGCAACGCCGCCCCGGGGTCGACACCCAGCTCGTCGGCGAGCCGGCTCCGAGCGCGCTCGTACGCCTCCAGTGCTTCGGCCTGCCGTCCGCACCGGTACAGGGCCAGGATCAGTTGCCCGATCACGCGTTCGTCGAGCGGATACGCCTCGGCCCGGGCGGCCAGTTCGCTCACCATCCCGTCGTGCTGTCCCAGGCGCAGCCGCACATCGACCAGCTCCAGCTGGGCGGCCAGCCGCTCTCCGTCGAGGAGGTTGCGCTGTGCGTTGAACCACGGGGTGTCCACGCCGGCGAACGCGCTGCCTCGCCACAGCGCCAAGGCTTCCCGCCACAGAGCCTCGGCCTGCCCGTCACTGCCCGCCTTGCGGGCCTGGCCCGACAGCTCGCGGAAGCGGTGTGCGTCCACCACCGAGGGCGCGACAGCCAGCCGGTAGCCGCCGCCCCGCTCCCGCGTGATGGCCGTGCCGTCGGCCGACAGTGCATGTCTCAGCCGGGAGACGTATCCGTACAGCTTCCGTCGGCCGTTCACCGGCTCGGCGTCTCCCCAGACGCGGTCGACCAGCGCGTCGACCGACACCGCCCGGCCCGCGTCGACGAGCAACGCCGCCAGCACTCGCCGCTGCATCGCATGCCCCACATCGATCGCGACCCCGTCCCGCCGTACCTCGACAGCCCCGAGGATCCCGAAGCGCGTGGCCATCACACCCCCTGCGACACCCGGTCATCTCCACGCCACACTCTGGGCGCCACCCACCTGCGATTCCAGACGGAATCAAGCTATTCCGAAGGTTTGCCGACACTGGCCCCGGCATCGTGAACATCACGTCCCCGGAACTGCCGGGGTGGCATGCGCGCGCCTGAGCTCACAGTGGACACCGCCTCATAAGCACCGGACGGCCGGGGGGCGTCCGGCCACGGGGCCCCGGGAACCCCCCGGGGCCCTACTGGGGGCCGCATCCCCGGTGGTGGGATCAGCCGCGGGGCAGGAGGACGCGGGCCAGGGCGGCGGTGGCGAGGAGGAGGGCTGCGACGGTGAGGAGGCCGATGCGCATGCCCGTGAGAGAGAAGTCGCCGCCCGGGCCGGAGAGCAGGCTGCCGAAGAGGGCGACGGCAAGCGCACCGCCGGTCTGGCGGAGGGAGTTGAGAAGTCCGGACGCGGTTCCGGCGCGCTCCGGCGGGACGGCGTCCATGAGCAGCGCGGTCAGCGCCGGTACCGCGAGCGCACCGCCGATGCTCAGGGGCAGCAGCAGGACGAGTACCAGCCACACCGGGGTGTGGTCGGCCAGGGGCAGCATGGCCAGCATCGCCGTGGTGAAGACCAGTTGCCCGGTGACGATCACCGGGCGCCGGCCGATCCGCTCCGACAGGCGCGGGGACACCAGGTTGGTGACCGTCACCACCACCGACATGGGGACGAACATCAGCCCGGCGGCGATGGCCGACATGCCGCGCAACTGCTGGTAGTACAGCCCCAGCAGGAAGACCCCGCCGTAGAAGGCGGCGTTGAGGGCGAAGCCGACCGCGAGCGGGACGGCCACGCTGCGGTCCCTCAGCATGGCCGGGGGGACCATGGGGTGGCGGTGCCGGGCCTCCACCATGCAGAAGGCACACCCGGAGGCGAGGGCGAGCGCGGCGGCGGCCGGCACCGGGCCGCTGGTCCAGCCCAGGTGGCCGCCCTCGATCACCGCGAAGGCCAGCCCGGCCAGGGCCAGTACGGCGGTGAGCTGGCCACCGCCGTCGAGGGCGGCGGGCCGGCGTGGGGAGCGCGGTACCCGGATGAGCAGGGCCAGGATCACCGCGCCCACGGGGAGGTTGAGCAGGAAGACCGCCCGCCAGCCGGCCAGGTCGGTGAGCAGCCCGCCCAGGACCGGACCCGCGGCCATCGCCACCGACCCGCCGACCGTCCACAGCGCGATGGCGCGGGCGCGCGCCCGCGGCTCCGGGTAGGCCTGCCGGATCAGCGCCAGCGAGGCCGGCATCACGACCGCGGCGGCGGCGCCCTGCGCCACGCGCGCGCCGACCAGCACACCGATGCCGGGCGCGAGCGCGCAGCCTAGCGAGGCGAGGGTGAAAAGGGCGACGCCCCAGGCGTAGGCGCGTCGGGCGCCGGTGCGGTCGGCGAGCGCGCCGGCGGAGAGCATCCACGCGGCGAACATCAGGGTGTAGGCGTCGACCACCCACTGCAGTCCGGACATGTCGCTGCCGAGGGAGTCTCTGATCGTGGGCAGTGCGATGTTCACGGCCGAGACGTCGATGGTGATCACGGTGAAACCGAGCAGCGAAGCCAGCAGCGCGACGCCGCTGTGCGGTGGCGCGGCGGAAGGCTGGGCGGGTGTGGCGGTGGGATGGGAGCCGTGCGGCTGTCGTCTCCGCATGGGCGTGGACGGCTTCGGGTCGCGTCCGGCAGTGGAGGCGGTGGGCGGGGGCGGGGGCGACGCAGGGGTGGCAGGCATGGTGAACTCCCAGGCAGGTGACGGTTTGTCAGGGACGACCGGGCGGGCGGCCCCGCACGCCGTGGCCGCGGCCCGGTGTCTCGCACCCCCTGGGCCCCGGCGGGCCGGCCGCCCGCTCCGGGATCAACCCTGCGCCCTTCCGCGGCGTCCGGGCAGACCGCGCTGGACCCGGGGTGTGGCGTTCCAGGCCCTGACACGGCCCCCCACGCTCCTTGACCACCTGCGACAATGGCCCTATGGCAGCAGCGGACACCAGGGGCACCGAGCTCGGCCGATACCTCAAAGCCCGCAGGGCGCAGGTGCGCCCGGAGGATGTCGGCCTTCCGGCCGGCGCGGGCCTGCGCCGCACCCCGGGGCTGCGCCGTGAGGAGCTGGCCGCGCTGGCCGGAGTGAGCGTCGACTACTACATCCGTCTGGAGCGCGGCCGGGAGACCAACCCCTCCGCCGCCGTCGTGGACGCCCTCGGCCGCGCCCTGCGGCTGCGTGGTGACGGCTACGAGCGTCTGCACGAGCTCGCGGAACTGGCCTCCGGCCGGTTCGCCGAGCTGCCGGCCTCCTCTCAGAACACCGTCCGCGACTCGGTCCTGCGGATGCTGGAGTCGGTGCGACCGCTGCCCGCCTATGTGGTGAGCCGCTACAACCGCGTACTGGCCGCCAATCCGCCCGGCCGACGGCTGCTGCCCGGGCTCTGGGGCTGGCCGGAGGATCAGCGCAACCTGACCCGCTACGTCTTCCTCCATCCGGTCGGCCGGACGCTCTACGAGCCGTGGGAGGACACCGTCGCCCGGTCGGTGGCGCAT
Organism: Streptomyces sp. NPDC006372; assembly: GCF_040612515.1. Lineage (NCBI taxonomy): Bacteria > Bacillati > Actinomycetota > Actinomycetes > Kitasatosporales > Streptomycetaceae > Streptomyces > Streptomyces sp. NPDC006372. The sequence goes on from NZ_JBEXQJ010000021.1 coordinate 118,524, forward strand.
CTGCGGGCGGTCGCCGGGGCCGATACCGACGATCCCGAGCTGACCGCGCTCGTGGGCGAACTGATGCTGAAGTCACCGCATTTCGCGCGGTTGTGGGAGCGGTACGACGTCTGCGAGCGGGGCGGCGGGCAGAAGTCCTTCCGGCATCCCAAGGCCGGCCCGATGACCCTGACCTACGAGGTCATGCGGCTGGCCCGGACCGGCGGCCAGCGCATGGTGGTCTACCAGGCAGCCCCAGGCAGCGAGGACGAGAAGGCCATGCTCCGCCTGGAGTCCGCGGACACCCGAGCGGAGTCCGCGGACACGTGACGGGACGGGCGGTGCCTCCTGACCGGTTCACGCCTGGGCGAACAAGGGGTCGTAGGCCGTCGACCGCCGGCGGCCTGACATGAAGGACAGGAAGTCCCCGATGAAGGCGCCGCGCGTGTAGGTGCGGACCGTGCCGGCGGTGTCCCGGTGGAACGCGGTCCGGAACAGCGTCCGGTGTTCGTCCGCGTCGATCTGCTGGTCGCCGTCCTGGTCCGTGGCGTCGAAGAGGACTTCGGCGACCTTGATCAGTGCGGGTCCGGCCAGGGAGGGAACAGCGGTGGCGTACTCGTGGGCACTGATGCGGCCGTCACCGTCGGTGTCCAGTGCCGACTGAAGTTCGCGCCACCAGTCGGCGTAGGCGTTGTAGAGCCTTGTCTCCTCGGGCTCGTCCAGATCGAGGCGGGTGGACAGTTCGCGGGCCATGGCGGCGAGGTCAGGCCAGTCCAGGTATCCGTCGCCGGTCTGGTCGAGCACCTCGCGGAAGAACTCCTCCGCACTGCGTTCGGTGCCGGTCCGGGAGACGGGTTCCGGTTGCGGAGGGAGAGGCGTGATGAGCCGGATCAGGGCGCCGGCCCGTCTCACCCGGTCGTGCAGGGCGGTGACCGCCCGGGCTCGCGGGTCGTCGCTGTCGGGTGAGAGGGCCAGCAGGTCGGCGATGGCGTCGGCCCGGATCCAGCCGTCAGGCAGGAACCGGGCCAGGCCGACGGTCAGATAGGCCCCCTGCATCAGGGTCTGGGCACCGGGCACCTCGGGCAGCCCGGCGCGTCGGCGGAACGGCTCCGGGAGCGAGGCGACGGTGATCGCCCCGAGCAGCGGGCCGACGACGGCCCGGCCGGTGGCCCACAGCGTGGGCAGGCCGCCCAGCAGGGCCGGAGCGGGCAGATGGTCGAACAGCCGGTAGAGGATGATCTGCATCGCCTCGGTGTTCTCCAGCTCCTGCTGCACCACGTGGTCGTAATAGGACCAGAACTCGGTCAGGGTGGGCGGCAGTTGGCCGGCCTGTTCTCCCATGGCGGCCAGGTACGCCTGGAACTCGGCGTAGAGCCGCTCCATGGCGTGCTGCTCAAGAGGCTGTCCGCTCAGTCGGCACATGGTCACGGTGCTCTCGAACAGGGTCGCCACCACCCAGGCGCGTGCAGCGGGGTCCATCGCGCTGTACGGCCTGCCCCGCGGGTCGGTTCCGTTGAGCCGTGCGTGGAGGCGGTTCAGGCGGGCCGCTTCTCGGATCCGTACCTGTTCGTCGTCACCAAACATGCGCTGCAAACTGCGGAGGGTGTTGCGCAGGCGTCGCCACGGGTGGGCGACGAAAGTGGAGTTGTCGATCAGCGCGGCACCGATCTGCGGGTGCGCGGCCTCCAGCACGGTCGCCCGGACGATGGCCAGGGCCCAGCGCGGATCGTTGAAGAACTCCTGGAACTGCGAGCCCGCGCCGAACAACGGCGCCTGTCCGTCTGCGGCGCTCGGCCGTGAGGTACCGCCGTCGAACTCGGCCGCGTCGCCCGGCGTGTTGCCGGGATGTCCGCCCATGGTCACGTTCCGGACTCTCCGTTCCGCTCGGGCAGCACGCCACCGAAGCGGCGGTCGCGATGCCGGTAGGTGTGCAGGCATTCGAGGAAGTGCGGCGCGCGGAAATCGGGCCACAGCACGGCCGGGAAGACCCATTCCGCATAGGCGACCTGCCAGAGCATGAAGTTGGAGATGCGCTGTTCCCCCGAGGTGCGGATGACCAGGTCGACGTCGGGCGTGTCGGGGAAGGGCAGGTGTGCGGCGAAGCTCCGCTCGTCCACCGCCTCGGCCGCCACACCCGAGCGGATCAGTGACCGCGCGGCAGCGACGATGTCCCCCCGCCCACCGTGATCGAACGCGACGGTCAAGGTCATACCCCGGTTGTCGCCGGTCAGTGTCATCAGGTCGGCGAAGTCGCGTGCCAGCGCCCGGGGGATCCGCGGGTCGCTCACACCGAGGAAACGGCAGCGGATCCCCCGGGCGTGCAGCAGCGCGGCGTGCTTGCGCACCACTGCGCGCACGAGTCGCATCAAGTAGTCGACCTCGGCACTTGGCCGGCTCCAGTTCTCGGTGGAGAAGGCGTACAGGCTCAGCCACTCCACGCCCGCCGTCCGGGCCGCCTCTATGACGTCGATCACGGTCGTCTCCGCCGCCCGATGCCCTGACGTACGCGGCAGCGACCGCTGGGCAGCCCACCGTCCGTTGCCGTCCATCACACAGGCCACGTGGCGCGGCATCGTGAGCGAACGGTCTCCCTCAGCGAACCGCGACGCGGCGGTGGTATCGGCTGACGCGGTGCCCACGGTGTGTCCAACTGCCATGTCAGTCCCCTGCCCCCAGACGATGACACCCCTGCGCGGCGCCGCCCACGGCCGGGGTGTCCCTCCCCCCGGTCGCGAGGCCCGCTCAGCGCGGCGATCGCACCTGAAGCAGGGTGTCATCCCCCGCGCTCGAACGCCGTGTCACCGCAAGACATTCACCCTTGGAACAATTGCCCGAAGCAATGGTCGTGGTGCGGGGGTTCGTCCGGACCAGCCGACCTGGTGCGGTGGGCCGCATCCTGGAATTCGTCGTATGGCGAGGTCCGCGGAGCGGTGGAAAAATGGAACCGGCGCCTTTGGACGGACATCTCGGCGCGTGACCCGGTAGAGGTCGCGGCCTGTCCACGGTCACGCGTCGGCTCTGTGCGAGGTCCTTCACTCCTACGAGGAGGGATGGCCATGGCCAAGCGTCTGGTCGTGTGCTGCGACGGAACGTGGAACTTCGCCGACCAGCCGAGCAAGACCAACGTCAGCAAGGTCGCCCTGGCTGTGCGCTCAGGGCCTGCCGGTGGGAAGGACCAGCGCGTCTACTACCACGGCGGTGTCGGTACCCGCCGATGGGAGCGTCTGCGCGGCGGCGCGTTCGGCGTCGGCCTGTCCCGGAACGTCATCGACGCGTACCGCTTCCTCGTCGAGACGTACGAGCCCGACGACGAGCTGTTCCTCTTCGGTTTCAGCCGGGGCGCGTTCACCGCCCGTAGTCTGGCGGGGCTGGTGCGCAACAGTGGCATCCTGCGCCATGACCAGGCCGGCCGCGTCGAGGAGGCGTGGTCCCTCTACCGCGACCGAACCGAGAGGCCGAGCGGCGCGGCCTCCGCGTTGTTCCGCCGTTCGTACGCGCACGAGACGTACATCCACTTCATCGGGGTGTGGGACACGGTCGGTGCCCTGGGCATCCCGGCTGCGGGCCCCAGGTGGCTCAAGCCGGTCGTCAAACAGTTCAACCACCGCTGGGAGTTCCACGACACCACGTTGAGCAGTTGGGTCAGGGCGGCCTTCCACGCGCTGGCCATCGACGAACAGCGTTCGGCGTTCGAGCCGACGTTGTGGCACCAGCAACCCGGCGCCGCCGAGCAGGGCCAGGAGCTGAAGCAGGTGTGGTTCGCCGGGTCGCACTGTGATGTCGGTGGCGGATACAGAGAGACGGGGCTGTCCGACATCGCCTTGCTGTGGCTGGTCGAGCAAGCCCGCAGGTGTGGGCTGGAGTTCGACGCCCGCGCGCTCGGCGCGCCCGGGCCGGGCGGGACGGAACCCGACGAGGTCATCGACTTCCGTGTGCAGCCGGACCCCATGGGCGAGCTGCACCCCTCGCGGACGGCGCTGTACCGACTCGCCAAGCCGCTGCACCGGCCCATCGGCCGGGCGAAGGACGACAAGGGCCGGCTCGACGGGAACGAGTTCCTGGCCGCGCAGGCCAAAGAACGGTACGACAAAAATCCGGAATACCGGCCGCCGGAACTCGCGCGGTATCTCCACGATCCGGGGTCAGACCTGTCGCACGGCATGCACACGGTCTGAGTTCTTTCGGCGACGGATTCCACACACGGCCAGGAGGAGAGTGCCACCATGCCGATGTTGCTGATCAAAGGCGCGTACAAAATCATCGGTGCGAGTCCTGACGGGGACTCCGTCCGCTTCTACCCCGACGACCCCGACCAGTGGGATCTCCTGCGCGGGCGGCGCGTACGGCGCAACCGGGGCGGTGGCGCTCAGCTCCGGCTCGACGGCATCGACACCCTGGAAACCCACTACCGCCCGCCCAGAGGCCCCGAGTTGCACCAGCCGGCCCCGTTCGCCGGCCGGGCCGCGGACGAATTGCTGTCCTGGCTGGGCTTCGAGGACGTGCAGCGCGACACCCACGGCATCGTCACCAGCAGCAGCCCCGACTCCCGGCCCGGTTACATCCTCACCCGCAGCGCGGACGTCCACGGGCGCTGCGTCGCCCTCGCCGGCCGCGGCACCGACGCCCCGGGCTCCAGTGGTGAGTTCATCACCGTGACGACGGAGCATCTGCGGGAGACGGTCAATCACCACCAGCTCGTGGAAGGCCTGGCTTATCCCACCTTCTACCGGAAGCTGTTCGTCGACCTGCGGCAGGAGATGACCGCGGCGGCGAAGCAAGCCGGGGAGGCCGACAAGGGTCTGTGGCCCAAGGACCAGACCCTCAGTGGAGTGAAGGTGGAGGGGATGTCCACCCTCACCGACGCCGCGGTGCTGCTGCCCAAGCTGTTCCGCCGGCTGGCCGACTATCTCCAGCTCAACGACGGCGACCCCGCCCTGGATGGCCTGCCCGCCTACCTCGAGCAGCTAGAGGACCGGCTGTTCATCCTCTCCAGCGGGCAGTCGACCGGTTTCGGCACGGTCGTCCAGGTCAGTAACGGGAACACCGTGCGGCTCACTCACGACCCCGACGACCTCGTCTTCGACGAGAAGTAGCGGATCCGGGAAGCCTGCGGGAGCGGTGCGATGGACCTGTTGCCTGTCGAGATCAAGGTCAATGTCGAGAGCGACGTGGGGGCGGCGCTCTCGGCCCTCGGCGGGGCGCACGGCCCCGGGACGACGACACGTCAGATCTGGTTCGCCGAGGACCGGGACGGCGTCGCCGAGGGGCGGGTTCCCCTCCTGGAGGGCGGCGTGATCGTACGGTTCAGGAGCGGGGGCGGACCGGACGACCTGACGGTCAAGTTGCGCCCGTGCACCCGGGAGCAGTTGATCGGCCGGTTCTCCGACCCGTTCGACGCGAAACCGCTCACGTACAAGATCGAGCACGACTGGTCGGGGAACCACCATGTCCTGGCGGCCTCCCTGACACACGGTCACCCACCGGGAACCCTGTCGGACGCGGTGGCGCCGGGGTCCGATCCCGTCACACCGATCGACGCGGTGCAGGAACAGTTCCTGCATGCCTGCAGGCCCGCCGTCCGGGTCGGCGGGCTGGTCGCGTTGGGGCCGATCCTGTCGACGAAAGCCGACGACGTGCCGCTCGACGACCTGGACGTGGACCTGGAGGCCTGGTCGGTCGCCGGCCTCGACTTCCTGGAGGTCTCGATCCGGGTGAAGCCCAAGGACGAGGACGACGCCGAGAAGCTCGACGAGCGGGCCGAACGCAAGCAGCGAAAGCTGGAGGCGGCGGTGAGGGAGCGCGGGGTGGTGCTCTCCGAACACCCGGAGAGCAAGACCCAACGCGTCCTCACCGCCTTGGCGGGAGCCTGGCAGAACCAGTAGTCCGGCGAAGGCAGCCGGTCTCAGGCGTCGGCGTGGCGGCGCCAGGCCATCCTTCGCGGAGCGGCATGGTGCACCGGCTCATCCCAACGAGCGGACTGCTGACGCCACAGGCACAGGTACGTCGTGGACAGCAGAGCGGTGAACACCACCAGGAGCACCACCGATACCCACATCTGCCGGCTTCCAGGTTCATCCCATCCCGCCGACGCGGCGGAAGCGGCCCACATGACGGCGCCCCCGGCGTAGAAGGTGCGCATCCTGCGCAGTTGCCGCAGGGCTCGGACGGATTGAGCGTGATCAGTTTCCGGTGCCATGCCGACGCAGGTACCCCGATTCACGGACTCCATCAGCCCTCGGCGAGCCCCCTGCCGATCCGGCGGTTCCTCAGGACCGCATCCCGAACAGGAAGCGCGTCACGCGTGTGCGGCGTACCAACAGCTCGTACGCGGTCAGGGTCAGCGCGAGGGAGATCGTCACGAGTACGGCGTACTCAACCGGAATCGGCGCCGACCAGCCCACCACGAAGTAGGCGACGGTGACCACGATGGGCTGGTGGAGGACGTACAGGGGGAGGACGGCGGTGGCGAGGTAGCTGTGGAGGCGGCGGCGTCTCGCAGGGGGTGGCGGGGCTGCCGGGGTCGGCGACGTCTGTGGTGGGTGTGGGCGCGGGCGGTCGAGGAGGCCGGGGATGGCGATCACCAGGCACCAGCCGGCCGCCCCGAACAGGGCCCGGGAGACCACGGCCAGGGGCGTCATCTGCGTGAAAGGGTCGTCGGCCGTGGTGAAGCCGGGGGCGGTTGCCGCGAACAGAAGGACGCCGAGGCAGGCCGCGAGGCGTGCGTCGCGGCGCATGGCGGTGCGCAGGCGGGTGTCGGTGGCGAGAGTGAAACCGGCGCCGAAGAAGAGGAGGTAGGACCAGCGGTGCCAGCCCGCGTAGCCCTCCTCCATGCCGACGAAGGCGCAGATCGCGGCGAAGGCGAGGGCCGGGAGGAGGATGACGCCTCGCCGGTTCAGGATCACGGTGGCGACGCGGTCGGTGAGCCGGCGGAAGGGCTCATGGGGCAGCCCGCGGTGGAGGGGGGCCAGCATGAGGGAGAACGTCAGGAGGAGTACGACGAACCAGAGGTGACCGGTCTCGAAGTGCTCCCCCTGGAGGAGGAAGGGAAACTCGTCGAGCTCCACGTGCACGTCGAAGAAGTGGGGCAGGAAGTCGATGTAGGACTCGTGGTAGTGGGGGTCGGACGAGCGCTGCCGTAGCCATTGTGGGAGCGGGTTCAGCAGGAGGGTTCCGAGGAGGATAGGGACGCCCAGACGCAGCAGGCGCTCTTCGGTGAAGGTGCCCGCGCCGCGGCGCTGGAGCGAGTGCCAGGCACCCAGGCCCGAGATCAGGAACAGCAGGGGCATCGCCCAGACGACCCCGAACCCGGCGATGACGGTGATGGCTTCGGTGGTCTCGGTGTTTCTGACGTAGAAGTCGCCTTCGGTCGCGAACACCAGGGCCGAGTGGAAGAAGATCAGCCCGATGACCACCAGCATGCGCATCGCGTCCAGTTCCGGCCGCCGCTGTTCCGGTAACTCCGGTCGAGGTGGTTCTGTATGACTCGCCATGCTGCGCCCTCCCCCAGGCTCGCCCGCATCCCACCAGTGTTGGCGGGCCGGTCGTCCAGGGCCATACCCGCGGCGAGATCAGTCGGGGACGTAGACGATCTTGCCGCGTACGCGGCCCCCCGAGAGTTCGGTCAGCGCCTCGGGGACCCTGTCCAGCGTGACGGTGCGGGTCAGCATCGCATCGAGCCGGCCCTGGGAGGTCATGGTGAGCAGGTCCGTCAGCATGGCGGTCAGCGAGGTTGGCGGTGGCGGAGTCCGGGCCGACCGTGTCGACCACGGCGTCCACGCCGCGGGCCGTCTCACAGCGCATGCTCAAGGCGCTGCAGGGTGCCCTGCCCGACGGATCCGGACCCGTCCGGCGGCAGGGCGTCCGGTGCCGGCCGGGCACCGGGGCAGGGCTGATCTCGCCCTTCTGCGGGTTGCGAGCCTGAGCTGGTCACCGAGTCCGACGGCCTGGACGTGACAAGAGATTGCACCGACTCACCGCAGGTCGCATATCGTCTGATATGTGGCAGATGATGGTGATGGGATCGGTGGCGAGACGTCGCTGGAGGAGGCGCTCAGTGCCACGGTGCGCCGTACCGGGGCCTCGGCGGGCGGCGTGTACCTGCTGTCGGCGACCGAACCGGTCCTGGGGCTGGCGGCGGTATGCGGGATGCCGGTGGCGGCCGTGGCGCCGTGGTGGCGGGTGGCGGTGTCGGCCGCGGGCCCGCTGTCGGAGGCGGTACGGGAGGACCGTCTGGTGTGGGTGGGACGGCAGGAGGATCTGGCCCGCCTGTACCCGAACGCCGCGGCAGGGCTGCCCTACCAGTTCGCGCTGGCCTTCGCCCCGCTGCACGGAGCCCGCCGGTGGGGAGCGCTGGCACTGGTGTGGTCCGCGAGCCACCCGCCGTCCCTGACCCGCCGCGAACGCGGGCACATCCAGTCCAGCGCCCGCCGCATCACCCAGGTGCTGGACGGATCACCGGTCCCGTGGAGCGTTCCGGACCAGCCCCGGGCCGTGCCCCTGCGGCATCAGGGTCCCGACGCGGCGCAGACCGGGCTGGCCGCCGCCGACCTGGTCCAACGGCTGCCCATCGGTACCCTCAGCCTCGATCTGGAAGGGCGTATCACCTACCTCAACGCCGCTGCCGCCCGGCTGCTCGGCCGCACGGCCGAGCGCCTTCTGGGCACCCTGCCGTGGCAGGCCGTGCCCTGGCTCGACACCCCGGTGCACGAGGACCACTACCGCACCGCGGTCTTCAGCCGGGAACCCGTCGCCTACACCGCGCTGCGCCCACCCGACGTGTGGCTCGACTTCCAGCTCTACCCGAACGTCAGCGGCATCAGCGCCCTCATCTACCCCCACCACCAGCAGCATCCCCCGGACGCCCCACCGCCCCGCGTCACCGCGCCCCTCGGCACGGCCCCGGAGGGCACCAGCACGGGGCGGATCCACCAGCTGACCCACCTGGCAGCAGCCCTGAGCCAGACCGTCACCGTCGCCGACGTGATCCACGTCGTGGCCGACCAGATCCTGCCCGCTTTCGGCGCTCAGGGCATGGTCATCTCCACCACCGACGCCGGACGCCTGAAGATCATGGGACATCGCGGCTACGATCCGCGCAGCGTCGCACGCCTCGACGGTCTGCCCCTGGACACCGACGTCACGCCTGCCGGCCACGTCCTCCAGAGCGGAATCCCGGCATTCTTCGCCGACCCCGGCGAGATGGCCCGCGCCTACCCGAGGGCTCCCGCCCTCAGCGGCAAGCAGGCCTGGGCCATGCTGCCCCTGGTCGTCTCCGACCGCCGTGTCGGCTGCTGCGTGCTGTCCTACGACCATCCGCGCCAGTTCAGCGCGAGCGACCGTGCCGTACTGGTCTCCCTGGGCGGACTCATCGCCCAGGCCATGGACCGGGCACGTCTGTACGACGCCAAACACGATCTCGCCCACAGCCTGCAGCAGACCCTCCTGCCGGTGACCCTGCCCCACATCCCCCAGCTCACCGTCGCCGCCCGTTACCTGCCGGCCGCCCACGGCATGGACATCGGCGGCGACTTCTACGACCTGATCCGCCTCAGCGACACCACCGCCGCAGCCGTCATCGGAGACGTCCAAGGGCACAGCATCAACGCCGCCGCCCTCATGGGCCAGGTCCGCACCGCCGTCCACGCCACCGCCGGCACACGGCCCGGCGACGTCCTGGCCCGCACCAACCGCGTCCTGCTCGACCTGGAGACCGACCTGTTCGTCTCCTGCCTCTACATCCACATCGACCTCGCGGAGCGATGTCTGCACCTCGCCAGCGCCGGGCACCCTCCCCCGCTCCTGCGCACCTCCGCACCCATCCCGCGCACCCGCGTGCTGGAGGTGGAACCAGGCCCTCTGCTCGGCATCGACACCGGCTCGGACACCCTCTACCCCGTCACCACGATGCCACTGCCCCCAGGGTCGGTCCTCGCCCTCTACACCGACGGCCTCGTCGAAACCCCCGACACCGACATCACCCAGTCCATCGCCGCTCTCGCCCGCCACCTCACCAACAGCGGCAACCAGCCCCTCGACACCCTCGCCGACGGCCTCATCCACCACGCCCTCCCCCAGCGCACCCACACCGACGACATCGCACTGCTCCTGCTGCACGCCCGGTGACGGCGGCTCACGGTCCACGAGCGCGACCCGCCCAGCAGGCGCAGGATGAAGGCATGACCGATCGCGACGACTTCCTGGCGTGGGTCAGGACCGCCCTGTACGAGGCGGAGCTCGCGCTGCACAACGGCAACGCGGCCCCGCGTCGGGCGCTCTGGTCACGCAACGAACCCGTGAGCGTTCTGGGGGCGTGGCGCACCGCCTACGGCCTACAGGAAGTCGACCAACTCTTCACCGCCCTCGAAGAGAGCTTCTCCGCGTGCACGTCGTACAGGTTCGAGCTCCAGGCGTACGGCGTTTCCGGGGACATGGCCTACACCGCCGGTCTCGAGCACACCTCCGCCTCCGTCGACGGAGAACCGCGCACCTACACGCTGCGGGCCACGCAGGTGTACCGCAGGGAAGACGGCCGGTGGAAGGTGGCCCATCGCCACGGTGACGCCGTCACCGAGTGACCGATGAGAGGCGTTCGCGATCGAGGCTCCCCCGTTCCAGCTGCCCGTTCCAGGCTGTCGGCGTCTTTGCAGGTCAGTGACCATTCCAGCGTTCCAGCGTCCCATAGTGGCCGTCCCTTGTGGTGGGCGGGACGGATCGCGGAGCAAGCTGCGGTCGTCCCAGCAGACCGCTGGACGACCCACTTCCGCACGATGGAGATCTCGATGCGTTCGCGCTTTGCCGCCCGCCCCGCCCGTCTCGCCCTGGCCGCAGTCGCCGCGGTGGCCCTCACTGCCACCGCGTCCGCCACCGCCACCGCCGACAGCCGGGGCAGCACCGCACGGGCCTGCGGGACCAAGGACCTGAACTTCAAGGTGAGTTCCGAGACGCAGGCGGGTGGCTACCTCCTCGTCACCGCCAAGGCCAAGTCCGGCGTCACCTGCTACCTGAAGGGCGTCTTCCCCTCGGCGTCCTTCGGTTCCTCCGCCGACACCGAGGTGGCGCCGGCCGAGCAGGCTGTCAGCGAGAACGTCACGCTCTCCGGCTCCACCGCCGCCTACGCCGGTATCAGCCCCAAGACCACCAACAACGACTTCGGCAGGGAGTTCGAGCGGCTCCACCTCTCCGTCGCGGGCGACGAGATCAACTCCGTCACCCTCGACCTCCCCGAGACGGTCAAGGTCGACCGACCCATCGCCACCAACTGGCACGCCGATCCCGCTGACGCGGTCCCCTTCTCCAGCTGACACCCGCGTCGGACCGGACGCCTTCGCCCTGCCCGGTGACAGGCCGTCACCCGGCGGGGGAAGGCGTCCGGTCCGTTTCGTCCCCGATCGAGGACAGAGTGCTGGTCAGGGGAGGCTGTCTTGCCGTAACCGCAAGATTCCGTGCCACGGCGCGGGGTGCGTGGCAAGACTGACCGCACACCGACCAGAGGAGTCTTGATGAGCACCACCGATGCGGTCGCGTTCTGGGACGGCGTCTATTCGGCCCGGCCGGCGGCCGACGGCCCACGACCGAATACTCGCCTCACCGAGACGGTGACGGACCTGCCGCCCGGTGACGCGCTGGACCTGGGGTGCGGCGACGGCGGCGACGCATTGTGGCTCGCCGGCCAGGGGTGGCGCGTCACCGCCGTGGACATCTCGGCCGTCGCGGTCGAGCGGCTCGCCGCGCTCGCTCACGCACGGGGCCTGGGCGACCGTGTCATCACCGTGCGCAACGACTTGCACGAATCCTTCCCGCCCGGCGAGTTCGGCCTGATCTGCGCCCACTACCTGCACACACCCTTCGGGCTGGACAGGTCGGCCGTCCTGCGCTCGGCCGCGAACTCCGACCCTGCCGGGAATCCGGCCGCGTGCAGGGCGCTGCGGGCCTCGCCGGCTCCTTCGTCCCGGGCGGCGTACACGGGGTAGTTGCGCAGTGCGTCGGGCAGGAAGTCCAGCAGAGTGGGGCCGTCGGAGCGCCAGAGGGTGCCCTCCCAGTCCACTCCCCCGTCGTAGAGGCCGGGGTGGTTCTCCAACTGCCAGCGCACGAGGTATCCGCCATTGGACATGCCGGTCACCAGGGTTCGTGACGGGGGCCGGTGGTAGCGCCGGGCGACCGTGGCCCGGGCGGCTCGAGTGAGCTGGGTGAGCCGGTCGTTCCACTCGGCGATGGCGTCACCGGGCGTCTTCCCGTCCCGATGGAAGGCGAGGCCGGTGTTGCCCTTGTCGGTGGCGGCGTAGGCGTATCCGCGGGACAGCACCCAGTCGGCGATGGCCCGGTCGTTGGCGTACTGCTCACGGTTGCCGGGGGTGCCCGCGACCACCAGACCGCCGTTCCACCGGTCGGGCAGGCGGATCACGAACTGGGCGTCATGTCTCCAGCCGTGATGGGTGTTGGTGGTGGAGGTGTCGGGGAAGTAGCCGTCGATCTGGATGCCGGGGACCCCGCGGGGGACGGCCAGGTCCTTCGGCGTCAGCCCGGCCCAGTCGGCCGGGTCGGTGTGTCCCGAGGCGATCGTGCCGGCCGTGGTCAACTCTGCCAGGCAGGTGGCCTGCTGGTGCTCGGCTCCCGGGACACGTGCCTTCGTCAGGTGTGCGCAGTGGCTGCCCGAGTTCGCCGGTGTCGCCGTGGCGGGGGCGGAGCCGAGAGTGAGCGCGGCCAGGGCGAGGGCCGCCGGACCGCTTCTTCGCCGGAAGCGTGGTGTGGGACGAAAAGAGAGACGCATGCGGGTGCCTCCGCGATCGCGTACAGGGACGTGCCGGAGGCTATGACGCCTGTCCTCTGCTCCATATAGGTATGCCGACCACCATCCGCCATCAGGCAGTGGTGACGGACACCACCGAGCCGAGGGCCGGGAGGGCGCTTGTCCCGTGAGTGCCGCCGCCATACGCGACCTACCGCGGAGTGGGCCATGTAGCGCCGTCACACAGGTTTTGGTCGAGCGTGGCCGTCCCGCCCATGCCCATGCCGGCGAAGGCACCCCGATGATGCACGCCACGCCGGTCGCCGTGCCCCTGCCGGCATCGGCGACGCGAAGCGTCCCCCACATCAGGAGGCAGCCGTCATGGGACAGTCGCACCCTCCGTTCCGCTTCACCGGAACCCGCCGCCTCGTCGGAGGCGTCCGCCGTTGGTTCACCGTCGCCGCCGGGGCTCTGGCTCTGACCGGTGGTCTGATCGCCGGGAGCCCGCCGGCATCCGCCGCGGGGCTGACCCAGGTCACCGGCTTCGGCACCAACCCCGGCAACCTGTCGATGTACACCTACGCGCCCGACGCGTTGCCGGCCGACGCCCCGCTCGTGGTCGCCCTGCACGGCTGCACGCAGAGCGCGAGTGACTACTTCGCGCACTCCGGCTGGCCGAAGTTCGCCGACGCCTACGGTTTCGCGCTCGTCTTCCCCCAGACGAGCAGCGCCAACAACGCCAACTCCTGCTTCAACTGGTTCGATCCGGGTGACAGCGCGCGCGGGCAGGGCGAGGCGTTGTCGATCAGGCAGATGGTCGACAAGGCCGTTTCGCTGTACGGCAGCGACGCGGGGCGGGTCCACATCACCGGCCTGTCCGCCGGCGGCGCCATGACCGCGAACATGCTCGCCGCCTACCCCGACGTCTTCGCGGGCGGCGCCATCGGCTCCGGGCTGCCGGCGCGCTGCGCGAGCGGCGTGTCCGCGGCGTACGCCTGCATGTACAGCCCGCCGGACAAGAGCCCCGCCCAATGGGGGAACCTGGTGCGATCCGCCGCTCCCGCCGGCACGACCTCCTGGCCGCGCGTCGCCATCTGGCAGGGCACCGCCGACACCACCGTCAAACCCGCCAATGCCACCGAGTTGCGGGACCAGTGGACGAACGTGTGGGGCATCGGCCAGACACCCTCACGCACCGAGAGCCTCAGCGGGGGCACCACGCTGAGCGTCTACGACGACGCCTCCGGCCGGCCCGCGGTCGAGGTCTACTCGGTCGCGGGGATGGGGCACGGGCTCGCGGTCGAACCGGGCGACGGCACCGAGCAGTGCGGCAGCACCGGCACCTACTACCTCGACACCGTCTGCTCCAGCTACCACACCGCCCGCTTCTGGGGTCTCGACGATGACCCGGGCACCGGCGCCCTGCCCTCGCCCACGGGGCTGACGGTCACCGGCACCACCGACAGCACCGCCTCCCTGAGCTGGAAGGCGGTCGACGGCGCGGCCTCGTACAACGTCTACCGCGGCGGCGCGAAGGTGGGCACCACGGCGTCGACCTCCTACACCGACACCGGTCTGGCCACCGGCACGACGTACCGCTACACCGCGGCGGCCGTGGACTTGGCGGGTGCGACGGGCGGCGTCTCCTCCGCTGTGGCGGCGACCACCACCGGGTTCACGCCGACCTGCCACACGGCCGGCAACTACGACCACACGGTCGCCGGACGTGCCTACCAGAGCGGCGGTCACACCTACGCCGAGGGCTCCGGCCAGGCCATGGGCCTGTGGAACGCGTTCACCAGGCACACCCTCAAGCAGACGGCGCCCTCCTACTACGTCGTCGACGACTCGGGCTGCTCGGCCTGAGCCTCCGTGCATCCGGCGGACGGGCCGCTGTGGGCCGCCCGGTCCGGGCCTGCCCGGCGCGAACGGTGCGCCGGGCAGGCCGACTTCGTGTGTGGTGCTCTGCGGTACGGGTCAGTCCACGATCATCTCGGCACCGGCAGCCGGGGCCCGGCCGACGAGGAGGCCGCCGAAGTTCTCCTCGACCTCCGCCTTCTCCGCCGTGTTGGGATACCGGTTGGTGCACGCGGTGCCCGCGCTGGAACCGGACATCAGGCTGGTGCATGGTCCGGGCTTGCGGTCGGGCAAGCCGAGGATGTGTCCGAGTTCGTGGGCGGAGATGCGAATCGTGTCGTAGCCCTGGTCGACGGCCTGGCGACCGATGTACACGGTTCCGTTGCCCAGGGTGGTGGGCAGGGCGCGCGGCCAGCCGTTGTCCGCGAGGACCCGTATGTTGGCGCGCTGCCCGGCTGCTGCAGGCCGCAGTTCGACGGCGTCGACACTCTCGTTCCAGATGGCGGCGCCCCGGTCGACCGCGCTCCTGAACTCCGCGGAGCCCGCGGCGTCGTAGGTGAGGACCCGGGCTGCCAGGGGGCTCCCAGCCGCGTCGTGGGGGGCGGCCACGGCTTGGCCGCCCGTCAGGGACAGGGACACCAGACAGGCAGCGGCCAAGCCGCCGGTCAGCATTCGGACGTGCATGATCGACCTCCTTGTGGGGAAAGGCAGTCGTGCTCATGACATTCTCTGGGCTCATTGCCCGGCGGGGGCGGAAACGAATCCGTCATTGTGAGGACGCGGGTGGCCCGGCCGTGCATGGGTCCCGCTGGGCCAGGTTCGAGGGGCGGAAGCGCACTTCCCGAATCGAGACTGGAAGTGCGCCCGAGGCCGACCGGCCTCCGGGCGGGGTCCCTCGGGGGCCACTGTCCATCCGAAGTGGGGAACGACATGAACGACACCATCGCCCAGCGCAACATCGCCACCGCCAAGCTGCTGCTCGAAGACGCGATGCCGAACGGCGACTTCGACCTCGTCCGCTCACTGGTCACCCCAGACGCGCCGATCCGCAGGGCCGGCTTCGCGGACCTGTACGCGCTCACGGGGGACGCCATTCCGCAGAGCGGCAACTTCGTCGAGTGGCTAGAGGCGGGCTGGAAGGTGCTGTCCGCTCGGCCACAGCCGCCCAACTCATCTCCGGGACTGCCTCGTTGGCCGCGAGGGACCGCAACTCCTCGACCGGCACCGAGCACATGACATGGCTCGGCACGAACAACCGGCTCCGCCTGTCCGTACCATCTCTACATCGAGGCATCCTGCCCAGGCCCTGCCAGGACAGGCAGTACGTACAGCACGGTCACGCCGAGGAAAGGTCAGCACCATGTCCGAGACAACGACTCCCGCCACTGAACTGGCATCGCAGTACATCGCACAGGTGACCGGCGACCTGGAGGCGAACGTCAAGGAGCAGGAACGGATCAGTGCGGAGATCGCGTCCCTGCAGGAGCAGCTGACTGCCCTGCAGCATGACCACACCGTGCTGATGAACATGCAGCAGGCGCTCGGCGTCACGAGGGTACCTGCCGAGCAGGCGGCCGAGCCTTCGAGCGCCGCTGTGCCCGCCCCGCGGCGGAAGAAGGCCGAGACCGCCACGGGCAGGCAGCAGAAGGCGCGCAAGTCCACCACCGCGCCGCGTAAGGGCGCGGCCAAGAAGCCCGCGGCAGAGAAGGCGGGTGCGACGAAGACGGCGGCTGCGACGAAGACGGCGAAGGCGACGACGGCGGCAAAGGACACCCGCCCCACCCTGGTCGAGCTGATTCGCCGCCACCTCGCCGAGCAGAAGGAACCGCGCTCCGCCGCGGAGATCTCGACAGCGCTCGGCGAGACCCACCCCGACCGCGACATCACCGCCAAGGTCGTGCGCGTCACGCTCGAGGGACTCGTGGCCAAGAGCCAGGCGGAGCGCAGCAAGCAGGGCAGGTCTGTCTTCTACACCGCCCCCGCGTCGGAGCCGGCGGTCGCGCGGGACGAGGCCGGGGCACAGTCCTGAGGCGCCGACCGATGACCGCCTGACCTCGACCAGGCCGACGCAGGACGCGTCGACCACCCGTCGGCTCCGGTCCCGCCCTGGTGCCCCCGCGTCACAGGACCGCGGCGGGCCCCATGGCGAGTGCGCGATCGCGCAGGACAGGGAGTTCGGAGCGTATGCGGGCGACCTCGTTCACGTCGACGCCCACGGTCACCGTCTCCGCCACCGTGCCGGCGTTCGCCGGCGGAGTCCGACGCGTCCACGGACAGCTGTATCAGCGAGGCTCGCATGACCGTCACCTCCGGGGCCGTCGCCGCACGGTCCGGTACGAGGGAAGCCGTTTCTACGAGCGTAAGGAGTCGGGCGCGGATCCCGCGCGTTCAGGGCGGTCCGGGGTATCAGGCGGCGTCGTGGATGACGAGCTTGAACTCGGCGAGGGTCAGCAGGCGCGGGGTGGCGTCGTTGTGCGTGACGCGGAGCGCCAGCGGGGTGCCCGGGGTGACGAAGATGCCGTGGTTCTTGACGTAGTACTGGCCGCCGGGCGTGGGCGTGCGGTGTTCGGTCGCCGTGGTGTCGTCGGGGTCGGGGGTCAGGGCCAGTGGGTCACGGACGAACTGGTCGCGCAGTTCGGTGTAGCCGCCGGTGCCGCCGGCGGCCTCCCACTGGATCATCGCGTGCAGGTGGCCCCAGCCGGCTTTGGAGGGCCAGACGAGACCGCTGCGGTCGTCCGTCGCCCAGTTGCCCACCACGTAGCCGTCCGGCTGTACGGCCTGGTGCATCTCGAACCGGTCCGTCGACTCCGCCGCGCCGAAGGGGAACCGGACGATCTTGTACGTGGTTCCCGGCGCGATCAGCTGAGGGGTGTCGACCTTGAGGGAGCAGACCTGTACCCCGGGGGCAGCGCCGCCATCCGTAGTCATGGGTCAGAGCTGCCCCGCTTCGGCCGAGGGCATGCCCGGGCGTACCCTTCAGGGGTCGCGCACCAGGCCGGTGATGTGCGCGGTGACCGTGTCGAGGATGCCGGTCCAGGTGGTGTCGTCGCCGAGCACGAGGTAGTTGAGGGTGAGGCCGTCGGTCATGGCGGCCAGGTAGCGTGCCAGAACGGGGGCGGGTACGCGCAGGCGCAGGCCCATGGTCTGCCGTAGTTGGTCGATCAGCTCGATGTATGCCTCGGCGTACAGCTCGTACTGGCGTCGTGCCAGATGTTCGAAGCCGGGCTGACGCAGCGCGTACTGCGTGAGCTCGTACGTGAGCATGTGCTCGTCGGGGTGGGCGCGGACGTGGTCCCAGTACGCCCGGAAGCCGGCCCGGACGGTCTCCTCGAGGGTGGTCCTGGGCCGCAGGGCCTCCTTCACCACTGCCACGTAGTGCCCGGTGATGGTGTTGATGACGGACTCGATCAGCTCCTGTTTGGAGTCGAAGCAGTAGTGGACGACGCTCAGCGAGACGCCGGCTTCGGCGGCGATGGACCGGGTCGTCGTCCTGGGGACGCCGTCCCGGGCCATCGCCCTGATCGCCGCTTCGGTGAGTTGTCGCCGCCGCTCGGCGGACGGCAACCGTGCCATGGAGCCCCTCTCGTGGGTGTCAGCCGCTGTGGACGCCGACCTCGTAGAGGGAGTAGCCCCAGTCGGTGCCGCGCTGCTCGCCGTGAACGCGTACGTATCTGGCCGGGGTGCCGGTGAACCTGGCCGTGTCCAGGCCGCCGTCACCGGCGGTCGTGGACCAGGCGGTTCGCCAGTTCTCGCCGTCCGTGGAGAGTTCGATGCGGTAGGCCTTACCGTACGCGCGCTCCCAGTCGAGGCTCACTCGTTCGACCTGGCGGGTGGAGCCGAGGTCGACCTGGAACCACTGGTCGTCGCTCCAGTCGCTGGCCCAGCGGGTGCCGCCGTCACCGTCGACGGCCCGGCCGGGCCGGTAGCTCGTGAACAGGCTCCACTCGGACGAGCTGGCCGACGTGCCGGCACCCCGCGCGAGGTTCACCCCGGCCTCGTGGCCCTCGGAGGCCGCCCAGGTGCCGAGGTAGGACTCGGCGCCCCGGAAGAGGTCGTCGACCACGTCCTGGCCGCCGACGCGGCGGATGTCCTCGATCCAGTCCGGGACTAGGCCGTAGTGGGCCGCACCGTCGGTGTTGAGGTCCCAGGTGCGCTGACCCGTGGTCTGCCGGTCGATGACCGAGCCGCCGTCGGTGCTCTTGAACGGGTACGTCACCTTGTTCGGGGCGTCCACGCCGCGCGGTCCCGGCCAGCCGCCGACGCCGTTCATGTCGGTGCCGTAGCCGTAGCCCACGCCGTACTTGTCGCGCAGGGCCTCGGTGCGCCTGGCCTCCGAGACGAAGCCCTCGGAACCGTGCATGTACTGGGCGATGAAGCCGCCGAGGCCGTAGACCCGTTCGGTCCAGTCCATGTCCATCCAGCTGTGCGAGGAGAGCACGCCGGGGTAGGACTCGGCCTCGAAGATGTCGAGCACCCGGCCGGCGGCCTTGACGCTCATGTGGTCGATCTCCAGCATCATCCCGCGTCGCATCATGCCGCGGGTGGCGTACTCGCCGAGTTCGGTGAGTCCGCGGACGTTGCACTGGGCGTCGGCGCTGTAGGAGGGCACCTCCGCGCCCGCGGGGAGCTTCTTCTCGGCCTCTGCGGCCGGGGCGTCGCCGATGGGGTTGTCGTGCTGGGGGCCCGTGCACTTCTCCGTCTTCCAGAAGGTGCCGGTCGACAGGAACTGGCCGACGTTGATGGCCGTTCCGAGGGTGCCCGAGTCGAAGCGGACGCCGCACAGCGCGTTGTCGAACTTGTGGCACAGGAACATGCTGCGCACTCCCAGCGCGTACAGCTCGTCCAGGCCCTTGTCGATGTCGGCCCTGTCGCACTGCGCGATGTCGAGGATCTGTTTGCAGCCGAAGGGCTCGGAGGTCTCCACACCGAGGATCACCGCCAGCTTGCCCTGCTCGATGACCTTCCGGGCCTGGGCGCTGTCGGTGACGATCCGGAACCAGCCCTTGCCGGGGCCGCCGTACATCTTGTCGACGAAGGACTGCATGTCGTACGTCAGCTTGGCCTGGAGCCGGATGGACGTCATCTCGTCGCAGCCGCGGTCCTTGAAGAAGTACACGGAGCAGATGACGCCGTTGGTGACGAGGTTGTTGACCAGTACCCGCTGGCCGCCGCGCCAGGCGCGCTCCACCCAGGCGTAGTAGTTCTGCTGGTGGGTCAGCGAGTCGTGGGCCGGCCAGTCCTTGAAGGTGGGCCAGCCGACCGGGTCGTGCTTGCCGTCACCGCCGTTGGTGATGAAGTCGAAGATCGCGAGCGAGCCGTCCGGGTAGTGCTCGGGACAGTCCTTGAGCGCGTCGGCGACGCCCTGCTCGGAGAACGGCTTTCCACAGATCAGGCGTCCGCCGAAGGCCTCGTTGGAGAAGATGTGGTCGTGCGCGTCGACGAAACCGCGTACCTCGCCGCCTGGGCCGGTGCCGGTGAAGGGTTCGCCCGTGACGTTGATCCCGGAGTCCGGCGCGGGCCGTGCGGTGGGGACCCACCAGTCGGTTCCCGCCGCCGAACTCGGCGTCGGGCCCAGTGCGATGGTCAGCACCAGCAGGAGGAGCGATGCCAGCGTGATGTGCTTGCGTCTGCGGTACGCGCGTCCGGTAGTGGTCACAGCCCACGTCCCTCGGTCGGGGGGATGGCGCGGCCGACTGGTCCGGCCGACCGCGGCCTGATGACCGGGAGCGAGCCGGGTTGTCATGACCTCGCCCAAGCTGCGACGAGAATGGCCACTACCGCTTTGCGAGTCAAGAGTCCGGGACAGATGACCTACTGACGGGGAATCAGGGAACAGTCGAGTGCACTCCTGAAGCGTGGGGGGTGGATGATGCGTAGGTGCCCGAACTCCTCACTGCCCGTCTGCGGTTGCGGCCCTGGCGCGACGACGACCTCGACCCGCTCGCCGAGATGTACGCCGATCCGGAGGTGATGCGGTACATCGGTGACGGCTCCGTACGCGCACGCGAGGAGACGGCGGCGAGCCTGTCCCGGATGCGTGTCGAGTGGGAGGAGCGGGGCCACGGCATGTTCGCCGTCGAGCTCCGCAGGACCGGGGAGCTGACGGGCTGGACGGGTACCACCGTGCCGGACTTCCTGCCGGAGGTGCTGCCCGGCGTGGAGATCGGCTGGCGTCTCGCCCACCGGTTCTGGGGCCGCGGCCTCGCCACAGAGGCTGCTCGCGCCGCTCTCGGACATGCTTTCGACATCGTCGGCCTGGAACGGGTCCTGAGCATCTGCAACGTGGACAACGCCGCGTCGGAGGGCGTCATGCGCAAGCTCGGCATGCGCCTCGACCGCGAGACGGAGGTGCCCTCGCACGGCACCCGGGTGCGCGTCTACGCCGTCACTCGGGAGGAATATGCGAACCGGCGCGACTGACGCCGCATCGCTCCCCTCGCCGGGTCCCGGACGCTGAGCGATGCGGCGACGGAACGCGAGCTCGACGGCTGTGTGCCTCTACTCGGTGCCGGTGCCGTCCGGGAGGAGGGCTCCCACCGCGCGCTGCACTTCTGTGATGCGGTCGAGGAGGACCGCCGTGTCGGTGTCCGGCCTGCTGCGCAGCAACTGTTCGATCTGGGTGAGCCGTTCGGTGATCTCCGTGAGCCGGTCCGCGTCTTCCTCGACCGCGCGCATGGCCAACTGGCGGTTCTTGCGGTGCAGGTCGAGGAAGACGTTGACCTTGGTGCGCAGCACCCACGGGTCGACGGGCTTGGCGATGAAGTCGGCGGCGCCGATGGCGTATCCCCGGTAGGCGTAGTCCGCGCCCCCCTCGGTTCCGGTCACCAGGATGATGGGCACGTCCTTGGTCTGGTCCAGGCGCTTGATGTTGGCGGCCGTCTCGAAGCCGTCCATGCCCGGCATCCGGACGTCCAGGAGGACGACCGCGAACTCCTGGCGCAGCATCGCCTTCAGCGCCTGCTCCCCCGAGCGCGCACGGACCACGTGCTGGTGCAGCGGGCCGAGTACGGCCTCGAACGCGACGAGGTTCTCCTCCATGTCATCGACGATGAGGATGCTGGAGGGGCCGGCCAGCCCGGCGCTCATCGCGCGTCCCCCGGCGGTTCGTCGGCGCTGTCGTCCACGCCCGGCGGTTCATCGGTCACGCCGGCGTCCTGCTCCGGCTCCGGGGCGGCGTTCTGCGGGTCGAGCAGATCGCAGATGACCGTCAGCAGACGGTCGACGTTCACCGGCTTGGGCACGTAGTCGTCGGCGCCGCTGTCGATCGCCTTGTCGCGGTCTCCGGGCATCGCCTTGGCGGTGAGCGCGATGATCGGCAGGTGAGCGAGACGAGGGGTGCTCCGGATGGTGCGGATGGTCTCGTACCCGTCCATCTCGGGCATCATGATGTCCATCAGGACCAGGGACACATCAGGGGACCGTTCCAGGACCTCGAGCCCCTCCCGTCCGTTCTCCGCGTACCTCACGGTGATGCCGACACGGCCCAGCGCATGGGTGAGGGCGAAGACGTTGCGGATGTCGTCGTCGACGATGAGGAGGCGACTGCCCGCCAGGACGCGACCGGCGCGCCCGCTGAGCCATTCCTTGAGCCGCGTCGTCTCCGGCCAGGTGTCCTCGCGGCTGTCGCCGTTCCCCTGGGACGGTGTGCCGGCCTGGTCGTCCGCCGGGCGGTCCGGAGCCGGGACGTCGACACTGAAGTTCCCCGCGAGGTCCAGCACTTGCTCCGGTGACCCGTCCGTGACGGGAGCCGTCGACGCCCGGTTCTGCGCGGGAAGCGGGGGCGCGGTGGCGACGGTGCGCAGATCCGCCGGGCCCTGCACAGCCGTGACGCCGGGATGGAACGCCGGTATGTAGAGGGTGAAGCGAGATCCCACGCCCGGCTCGCTCTCGGCGACGATCTTGCCGCCGAGCATCCCGGCGATCTCCCGGCTGATGGACAGGCCGAGTCCGGTGCCGCCGTACTTGCGGTTGGTGGTGCCCTCGGACTGCTGGAACGCCTCGAAGATCATCGGGAGCTTCTCAGGGGCGATGCCGATCCCGGTGTCCTTCACGGCGAACGCGATGACGGCTTCCGCGTTCTTCAGCGTCTCCTCGGAGAACTGCATGCCCAGCACCCGGTTGACGCGCAGCTCCACGCTGCCGTCGTGGGTGAACTTCACCGCGTTGGACAGCAGGTTGCGCAGTACCTGCTGGAGGCGCTGCTCGTCGGAGTACAGCTCGGCCGGTACGTTTTTCTCGACCGCGATCTCGAAGCCCAGACCGCGGTCGATGGTGAGCGGCCGGAAGGTCGCGTGGACGTAGTCGAGCAGCTTGATCAGCGGGAGGGTCTTCGGACGCACATCCATCCGACCTGCCTCGATCTTCGACAGGTCGAGAATGTCGCTGATCAGCTGGAGCAGGTCCGATCCCGAGCGGTGAATGGTGGTCGCGAACTGCACCTCCTGTTCCGTGAGGTGCCCGTCGGGGTTGTCGGCGAGCAGCCGGGCCAGGATCAGCAGGGAGTTGAGCGGCGTGCGCAGCTCGTGCGACATGTTCGCGAGGAACTCCGACTTGTACTGCGACGCGGTCGCGAGCAGTGCGGCCTTCTCCTCGAGTTCGGCGTTGGAGCTCTGGAGTTCGTCCGACCGCTCACGCAGCTCGGAGGTCAGCCGCTGGGACTCCGACAGCAGCGACTCGGTACGCGAGTTGGCGATGATCGTGTTGATCGAGACGCCGATCGTGTTGACGAACTGGTCGATGAAGGCCAGGTGCACATCGCTGAACTTGCTGAGCGAGGCCAGCTCGATCACGCCGAGCACCTGGTCCTCGAAGAGAATGGGCAGGATGACGATGCTGGCCGGACGGGCCGTGCCGAGCCCCGAGTTGATGGTGATGTAGTCGGCCGGGGCGTCCGTGATGAGGATGCGCTTCTTCTCCTGCGCGGCCTGCGCGATCAGTCCACGGCCCGGGGTCCCGGTGCCGGGGAGCGGGCCGCCGCCGCCGGCCTGGTCGGTGCCGTAGCCGGCGATGAACTCGAGGCCCTCACCGGCCGGCGCCCCCGCTTCGGCCAGGAAGAACGCACCGAACTGCGCGTTCACCAGCGGAGTGAGCTCGCGCAGGATCAGGTCGGCGACCTCCACGAGGTCGCGGTGACCCTGCATGAGCCCGGCCATGCGGGTCAGGTTCGACTCCAGCCAGTCCTTGGCGCGGGTGGTCTCGCGGAGGTTGGAGACCATGAGGTTGATGTTGTTCTTCAGTTCGGCGACCTCGCCCTGTGCCTCCACCGTGATGGCGCGGGACATGTCACCCTGGGTGACCGCACTGGCGACCTCCGCGATCGCCCGGACCTGGGTGGTCAGGTTGAGCGCCAGCTCGTTGACGTTGGTGGTCAGCCGTTTCCACGTTCCGTAGACGCCCTCGACCCGGGCCTGGCCGCCCAACTGCCCTTCGCTGCCGACCTCACGGGCGACACGGGTGACCTCGGAGGAGAACGAGGAGAGCGTGTCGACCATCGTGTTGATGGTGGTCTTCAGCTCCAGGATCTCGCCGCGCGCGTCCACGTCGATCTTCTTCGACAGGTCGCCCTGGGCGACGGCCGTGGCGACCTGGGCGATGTTGCGGACCTGCGAGGTGAGGTTGTAGGCCATGAAGTTGACGTTGTCCGTGAGGTCCATCCACACCCCGGACGCCCCGCGGACCTGCGCCCGGCCGCCCAGCCGCCCCTCCGTGCCGACCTCGCGCGCGACCCGGGTGACCTCGTCGGCGAACGCCCGCAGCTGGTCGACCATCGTGTTCACGGTCTCCTTCAGCTGGAGGATCTCCCCGCGGGCGTCGACCGTGATCTTCTTCGACAGGTCGCCGTTGGCCACCGATGTGGTCACCTGGGCGATGTTGCGGACCTGCGAGGTCAGGTTCGACGCCATGAAGTTGACGTTGTCCGTCAGCTCCTTCCAGACCCCGGAGACCCCGCGGACCTGCGCCTGCCCGCCCAGATTGCCCTCGGTGCCGACCTCGCGGGCGACCCGGGTGACCTCGTCGGCGAAGGCGGACAGCTGGTCGACCATCGTGTTGATCGTGGACTTGAGCTCCAGGATCTCGCCCTTCGCCTCCACCGTGATCGTCTTACCGAGGTCGCCCTGGGCCACGGCCGTGGCGACCTGGGCGATGTTGCGGACCTGCGAGGTCAGGTTGTCCGCCATGAAGTTCACGTTCTCCGTGAGGTCCTTCCACACCCCGGAGACGCCGCGGACCTGCGCCC
This sequence comes from Streptomyces sp. NPDC006372, assembly GCF_040612515.1. Lineage (NCBI taxonomy): Bacteria > Bacillati > Actinomycetota > Actinomycetes > Kitasatosporales > Streptomycetaceae > Streptomyces > Streptomyces sp. NPDC006372. The sequence continues at coordinate 143,321 of NZ_JBEXQJ010000021.1, forward strand.
GGCCACCGAGCCGCCCCTCCGTACCGACCTCACGGGCGACGCGGGTGACCTCGCCCGCGAATGCCGACAACTGGTCGACCATCGTGTTCACGGTGCTCTTGAGCTGCAGGATCTCGCCCCGGGCGTCGACCGTGATCTTCTGGCTCAGATCGCCGGTGGCGACCGCCGTGGTCACCTGGGCGATGTTGCGGACCTGGGAGGTCAGGTTCGACGCCATGAAGTTGACGTTGTCCGTGAGGTCCTTCCACACTCCCGAGACGCCCGGCACCTGTGCCCGCCCGCCCAGCTGTCCCTCGGTGCCGACCTCACGGGACACCCGGGTCACCTCGTCGGCGAACGCCCGCAGCTGGTCGACCATCGTGTTCACGGTCAGCTTGAGCTCCAGCAGCTCCCCGGTCGCCTCGACGGTGACCTGCTGGGTCAGGTCGCCGCGCGCGACCGCCGTGGTCACCACCGCGATGTCGCGCACCTGGGCGGTGAGCCGGGAGGCCATCGTGTTGACGGCCTCGGTCACGAAGCGCCAGTCGCCGCCCAGCCCCTGCACCGTGGCCCGCCCGCCGAGGCGGCCCTCGGTGCCGACCTCCCGGGAGACCCGGGTCAGCTCGCCGGTGAACAGCGACAGCTGTTCCACCATGCGGTTCACCCCGCACCCCAGACGCCGTAGATCGCCCCGGAGCCGGCGCCGGCCGTCGTGCAACTCGGCGCGCTGTGTCAGGTCACCGTCAGCGACCGCGTCCAGTACGCGGGTGGCGTTCACGATGGGGACGGACAGCGATTCCAGCAGACTATTGGCTGCGTCCACACTCGTCGTCCACTCCCCCTGGCCGGGGCTCGCCGCGAGCCGCTCGTCAAGTCGTCCCTGGCGGACCACCTCCCGGCGCACCCGCTCGAGCTCCGAAGCCAGGTGCGCGTTCCGCGCTGTGATCTGGTTGAACACCCCCGCCATCTCGCCGGGGACACCGCCGGGCAGATCCCTTATCCGTACGGTGAAGTCCCCGTCACAGAGGGACGTCATGGCGGCGAGCAGTGGACGCAGTTCGGCCACTCGCACCCACTCGCCGTCGGGGGCAGAGGGGGGCCGGCCTGCGTTCTCAGGCACGGATTCAGCGGTCTCCCGCTCCTCGAATCCTGGCCCAGGAGAAGCGAGTTCAGGGTGAGTGGCAGAGTCCATGGCAGCACATTTCTTCAGGTAAAAGTACCGGTGCTTCTCCTTTAGGCTACATTCGTCCTGTATGCGTCCATAGACAGCTGGGCAGGGGGCACCGGTGGGGCCACAAGTGGGGTCACTTTTCGGGCCGCGTTCAGCAGCGGCACGGATGCGTGTACCCGCCAACGAGCTCGCTGCCTCGGCGGCGCGCAAGTTCCTGCGTGCCGTGCTCGCCGAGCGGACCGCACCGCGTTATCCCGGGGCGCCGACGATCAGTTCCCGGTCCGTCGATGACGCCGTGCTCCTCGTCAGCGAGCTGGTCACCAGCGCTGTCGCGCATGCCGGGTCCGACATCGAGGTGGTCTGCCGCCTCGAGGCCGACCCCGGCCCCCCGGCCGATTCCGCACAGGCCGAGGCCGGGTGGGTGGACGCCGTGGTCGAGGTGGTGGAGCAGGGCTCCGCCGACTGGCCCGACGACCGCAAACGACTGCTGAACCACGTGCGCGGCTACTCCCGGCATCTGATGCGGACCCTCGCCGAGTCCTGGGGCGTGACCTACCGGCGCACCGGAAAGGCCACGTGGTTCCGCCTGGAGTGCGCGCTGGTGGCCCCGCTCGCCGCCGCGGAGCGGAACGTCCCCGGTTCCCTCCCCGCGACCGTCCCCCGCGGGGAGCCGCCCGCCGACCCCGTCCTGCCGCGCGAGCGCCCGGGGCGCAGGGGCGAGTGGGCCGAGCGCGAGGGTCAGTGGTTCCTCGCGGAGGCCGGAGAGCTCCTCGCCGGACAGTTGGACGAGGACATGGTCGCCGCGCTCGCCGGACAGCTCCTGGTCCCGAGACTCGCCGACTGGTGCGGTGTATGGCTGACCACGGACCCTGCAGGGATGCGGCTCTCCCGTGTCTGGCACGTGGACGAGCGGCGCATCGGCGCGCTCCGACTCGCCCTGGAGAAGGACCGTCCCACGGCGGCACTGAGCACGACCGGCGTCCCGTGGCCCTGGCCCGAGGGCGGGGGCCACGAGAACACCGGCGGTTCGGCGCTGGCGTTCCCCTTGGTCGCGGGCGGCCGGTACCACGGCACGCTCCTGATCGGCCAGGCGGGATTGCCGGAGCTGACCGACACCGTCGTACGGCTCATCGGGGACGTGGCCCGGCGCATGGCCCAGGCCGTGGTCACGGCCCGCCACTACACGCGGCAGGCGAGCATCAGCCGGACGCTGCAGCGCCGGCAGCTCCCCACCTCCCTCGCCGCCATTCCGGGCGTCGACACGGCGATCGTCTACGAGCCCTGGGGGGAGGGGCAGACCGTCGGCGGGGACTTCTACGACCTGTTCCCGGTGAACGACCGCCGGTGGTGCTTCCTGCTCGGTGACGTGTCCGGCCACGACGTGGAGGCCATGTCCGTCACCGGCATGGCCCGGCACCTCGTCCGGCTGCTGGCACGCGAGGGTCACGGCGTCGAGTCCCTGCTCAACCGGCTGAACCTCGCCATGGCGGAGGAGGCCGCCGAGGCCCTGGCATTCCGCGGCGAACAAGAGGGGTCCCGATTCCTGAGCCTGCTGTACGGGGAGTTGGAACCCGACTCGGTCACCGGCGGCACCCGGTGCACGATAGCCAGCGCCGGGCACCCGCCGCCGTTGCGGCTGTCGACGGACGGTTCCGTGATGCCGGCCGCGAACCCGCAGATGCTGCTCGGCGTGGAGGAGCATGCGGAGTTCCACGCCGACTCCTTCACCTTGGCGCCGGGTGAGACGCTGCTGTGCGTGACCGACGGTGTGACCGAACGCCGCAACGGATCACGGCAGTTGGACGACGACGACGGTCTGGCGGAGGTCCTGCAGGGCTGCATGGGACTCGGTGCGAAGGCCGTGGCGGAACGGGTCCGGCGAGCCGCTCACGACTTCAGTACCGAGCCGATCGACGACGACCTCGCGATCCTCGTCCTGGAGGCGGTGCCGGTGCTCAGGGCCGCGGGAACGGTGGCGGCGGCTCTCCAGGACGGCGGGCTCCCGGATGGCGATGGCGACCTCCGCGACGGCCGGCTTCGGGGCGGTGGCCTTCGGGACAGTGGGCTTCGGGGCGGCCGAACCGGTTGACGAGGGGCAGCGAGCCGCATCCGCGGATACGGTCGCCCGCGGTGCCGAAGCCGCCGCCGAGGGCAACCGGCTGCACGAGTTCCTCTTCGGTGACGACACACCCCACGGTCTGATCGCCGCGTTTGTCGAAGAGGAGCAGGCCCCGTAAGGCGGCGTGCGGCTCACCCGACGACCGGCTCACCTGACGACCGGCTCACACCACGCCTTGAGCCAGCATCGCCTCGGCGACGCGGAGAAAGCCCGCGGTGTTGGCGCCGAGCACGTAGTCGTCGGCGTCCCCGCCGTAGGTCTCGGCGGTGGCGCGGCACCGGGCGTGCACCTGGCCCATGATGGTGGCGAGTCGGTCCTCGGTCCGCTCGAAGGTCCAGCTGTCGCGCGAGGCGTTCTGCTGCATCTCCAGTGCGGAGGTCGCGACGCCGCCCGCGTTGGCGGCCTTGCCGGGGCCGAAGAGGACCCCGGCGCCGCGGAACACCTCCACCGCCTCGGGCGTGCAGGGCATGTTCGCACCCTCGGCCACGGCGAGCACGCCGTTCTTCACCAACGCGACGGCATCCTGCTGACCCAGTTCGTTCTGTGTCGCGCACGGCAGGACGATGTCGCACGGCACGTCGTAGACCGACCCCCGGGTGGAGAACCGCGCGCTCGGCTTCGCCTCGGCGTAGGCGGAGATGCGTGCGCGGCGCACCTCCTTGACCTCCTTGAGCAGGGTCAGGTCGAGACCGTCCTCGTCGACCAGGTAGCCGGAGGAGTCGGAGCAGGCGACCACCCGTCCGCCCAGGGCGTGGACCTTCTCCACGGCGTAGACGGCGACGTTTCCCGAACCGGAGACCACGACCCGGCGTCCGTCGAAGCCGTGGCCGCGGGTGGAGAGCATCTCCTGGGCGAAGTACACCGCGCCGTAGCCGGTGGCCTCGGTACGGGCGTGCGAACCGCCCCAGCCGACCGGCTTGCCGGTGAGGACGCCGGCCTCGTAACGGTTGGTGATCCGCTTGTACTGGCCGAAGAGGTATCCGATCTCGCGTGCGCCCACTCCGATGTCCCCGGCCGGCACGTCCGTGTGCTCGCCCAGGTGCCGGTGGAGCTCGGTCATGAACGCCTGGCAGAAACGCATGACTTCGCCGTCCGAGCGCCCCTTGGGGTCGAAGTCCGCCCCGCCCTTGCCGCCGCCGATCGACATGCCGGTCAGCGCGTTCTTGAAGATCTGCTCGAATCCGAGGAACTTGACGATGCCGAGGTTCACGCTCGGATGGAACCTCAGACCCCCCTTGTACGGTCCGAGGGCGCTGTTGAACTCCACCCGGAATCCGCGGTTGACCCGCACCGTGCCCTGGTCGTCCACCCAGGGGACCCGGAAGATCAGCTGCCGCTCGGGTTCACAGAGCCGCTCCACGATCCGGGCCTGGGTGTACTCCGGGTGCGCCCGCAGCACGGGGTCCAGCCCGTGCAGGACCTCACGTGCTGCCTGGTGGAACTCCGTCTCCCCGGGGTTTCGCCGGCAGATCTCGCCGTACACGGCCTCGATATGGGCGCTCACGTCCATGTGACTGTCTCTCTGTTCAGGTGCGGGCGGGCGGCGGGACCCGGGTCGGCTGTCAGGCACGCTGCGCCTGGTCGGCCGCCGACCATCCGATCAGCGCGCCGCGCAGGGCGGCCACCAGGCAGCCGGCGGCCTCGTCCTCGGTGCGTCCGCTCTTGATGAGGTCGAGGATGTCGCGTGGGTCGAACAACGCGTTCCACAGGTAGAGGGCTTCGTCGCCGAGGTCCCCGAGGCCGAGGTCCTCGGTGGTCTGCCGCAGTGGCTCGGCGAGTGCCTCGGCCTGCGGGGCGAGGTAGCCGGTGCCTTCGCGGAGCCGTTCGAGGTAGCCGCGGTGCGAGCGCATCTGGGCCATCGCGCCGCCGTGTTCGAGGACGAGCGACACCCAGTACCGCGACACCGCTTCGAGCTTCGCCATGCCCCGGGTGGTCTGCCGCGCGCTGAATTCCTTCAGTTCGGAGCCCACTTGGGCGCGGAAAGCGTGCAGGATCTCCTCGACGGAGGAGAAGTGACGGTAGGCCGTCGCGGTGGACACCTCGGCGTGTTTGGCGATCTCGGCGAGGCTGACGGGCGTCGGCGAGTTCTCGAACAGTCGCGCGGCTGCCTTGATCAGGTGCCTGCGGTTCCGCTCGGTGTCACTGCGCATGGGACGACTCCTGGTCGTGTACGGGACGGTGCTCATCGCAGGGCCGCAAGGCCGGTGGCCAGGCGACGGACGCCCTCGGTGATGGACTGCGGGCCGGCAGCGTACGACAGCCTCAGGTGCCCCTCACCACGCGCTCCGAACTCGCTCCCGGGCCGGACGGCGACACCGTGCGTGCGCAGCGCCGCCACGACCTCCACGGACGGCAGGTCGATGTCGTAGCGCGGGAACTGGTAGAAGGCTCCTTCCGGTGCGCTGAGAGTAAGGCCGGGGATCATCGCCAGTTCCCTGCGCATGAGTTCGCCGCGCTCTTCGTACGCGGCGCGCATCTCCGCGACCTCCTCGTCGCAGCTTTCCACGGCGACGAGTGCGGCGTCCTGGACGAAGGTGCCGACGGAGCCGTTGAAGGTGTTGTGGACGCGTGCTGACGCCTGGATGAGCGGTGCCGGTCCCCAGAGATAGCCGACGCGCCAGCCGGTCATCGCGTAACTCTTGGAGAACGTCTGGCAGTAGACGGTCCGTTCGCGCAGGCCGTCGATCGAGATCGCGGAGGTGAAGGGCCGGCCGGTGTAGTCGAGGTCGGAGTAGGCCTCGTCGGAGATGACGATCGTGGGGGTGCCGTCGAGCAGGCGGGCGAGGGCCTCGAGTTCCTCGCGGCTGTGCACGATGCCGGTCGGGTTGACGGGGTTGCAGAAGACGAAGAGCTTGGCGCCGTCGAGGGCGTCGGCGAGCCGGTCGAGGTCCCAGTGCAGGTCCGGGGCGAGCGGGACGGGGACCACGGTGCCGCCGGCCATCGCGACCAGGTCGCCGTAGAGCGAGTAGGTGGGGTCGGGGACGACCACCTTGTCACCGGGATTGACGATGCCGAGGATCGAGGCGGAGAGCCCTGCGGTGCCGCCCTGGGTGATCAGGATGTCGGCGGCGGAGACCGGTGTCCCGGCGGTGGCGGTGAGCTTGGCGGCGAGGGCCTCGCGCAGGGCCGGTTCGCCGAGCAGCGGTGAGTAGTGGGTGCGTCCGGCGCGCAGCGAGGCGGTGGCCGCCTCGGTCACGCCCCGGGGTGTGTCGAAGTCGGGTTCGCCCATCGCGAGGGAGACGAGGTCGCCCCGGGACTGCGGTTGCTGCGTCCGGCGGGACGCGGCCGCGATCCGGGCGACGGCGTCTGCGGTGTCGTACAGGGGCGGCTGGGTGGTGATGGTGGGCGGCATGCGCTCCTCCTGTGGCGGGGTGGTCAGGCCTGCGGTGCGGCGTCGGCGGGGGCGCCCGTCCAGCGGCTGATGTCGAGGTCGGCGGAGATGTCGCGCTGGCGGGTGGGGGCGACGACGATCTCCTGGAGGACGACGCGCTGCGGAAGGGCGACGGCCAGGCGAATGGCCTCGGCGACGTCCTCGGGCCGCACCATTGCGGCGCGTTCCTCCGGGGCCGGAGGCCGGGCGCGGTTGTCGAGGATGGGGGTGTCGGCTTCGCCGGGCAGCACGGTGATCGCCCGCAGACCCTGGTTGCGGAAGGTGTTGTGCAGGAAGGTCATGAAGTTGCGGACGCCGGCCTTTGCCGCGCCGTAGGCGGCGCCGCCCAGCAGGTTCGGGTTGACGGCGGCGAGCGAGGAGACGGTGACGATGGTCCCGGCGCCGCGGTCCAGCATGTCGGGCAGGACGGCCTGGGTGAGCTGGAAGACGGCGGTGAGGTTCACGTCGAGGACCTGCCGCCATTCGTCGTGCGGCAGCCACTGCGGGTTGAGCACGGTGGAAGCGCTGCCCGCGTTGTTGACGAGGACGTCGACGGGGCCTAGTTCGGTCCGCACCCGGTCCAGGACGCGGGTCACGTCGTCCGCGTCGGTGATGTCCGCGGCGAGGGCGAGAGCGGTCCCGCCCTCGGAGCGGATCGTGTCGGCGACCGAGTCGAGGGCTTCCTGTCTGCGGCCGAGCAGGGCGACGGCGGCACCGTCCCGGGCGAGCAGCCGCGCGGTCTCCAGCCCCATTCCGCTGCCGGCTCCTGTGATGAGCGCGGTCGTGCGGGGCGTTGTGGTCACCGTTCCTCCTCCATCTCCATCGAAGATATGAGATTCATATTTCATATGAAAATAGATTCTCAGTTCAGCTGTGGCAAGGGTGTGGGCGGGGGTGCGGCGGCGAAGCCGACTGCTCGGAACGCCTCGGCGGCGGCCTGTCCGAGTACACGGATCTCGGCTTCGCGGTGGGCGAGGCGACGCAGCGCGGTCTCGCGGTCGATCCAGCGGAACCTCAGTTCCCGCCCTGGTCCGGCCTGTCCGAGCAGGGGCAGGGACGCCCGGGCGGCGACGCCGACGATGGGGTAGCCGGCGGTCAGGCTGCGGTACCGGCCGAGGACGATCAGCTCGTCGGCGTGCGGGATCTGGAGCGCCCCGACGGGCACACCGTGCGACACGATCTCGGTGTCGTCGTCCGGGTGCCGCACCGGCCCGTGGAGCCTGAGCCCGACGTGGTCGGAGCGGGGGGTGACGACGTAGGTCGCCTCCTCGATCACCTCGCGGATCCCCGCGATCGTGCGGATGCCGGGGCTGGGTACGACGTCGACGACCCAGGGGCCGTCACCGAAGCGCGGGACGGGGACGGGGAGCCGGAACAGCGGCGCCCCGAACAGACGGCGCCCGAACCCCCGGAACGCCGTCTCCAGCGCGACGCGCGAACCGCGGGCGACGGCCTGCCCGAATCCCATCCGGGCGTCCGGGGCAGCGCTGCCCAGCAGGGTCTCGGTGCCGAGCGCTCCGTTCAGCGCCAGATAGGTGCGGGTCCCCCGGCTCATGTCGGCGCGGATCCGCACCTCGTGGCCCGCGGGTACGACCAGCGGCGACCAGCTGTCGGCGGGCGAGCCCGCGACGGTGACTCGCGCGGGCGCGCCGGTCACGGCGAGCAGGACGTCGGCGTCGGGCACGACGGCCAGTTCGCCGCCGAGGCTTTCGACCAGGGTCGCGCCGCGGGGGTTGCCCACGAGGAGATTGGCCACGGCCGCCGAGTGCTGGTCGGCCGCTCCCCCGGTGGGAACGCCCCGCCGTTCCGTGCCGTTCCGGCCGAGGTCCTGGAACGTGGTGATCCATCCGGTGCTGGTGAAGTCCAGCGCCACGGTCCTCATACGGCCACCTCCGCGGGCAGCAGGAAGCCGGCGTCCAGCGCGGCGGCCTCGTCCCGGGTGACGGGGACGAAGCGCACGACGTCGCCGGTGCCGAACGACACGGGGTCCGGGCGGGAGATGTCGACGATGGTGTGCGGCGTGCGCCCGACCACCCGCCAGCCGGTCGGGCCGGGGAACGGCTGGATGATCGCGTTGGTTCCGGCGATCATGACGGCGCCCGGGGCGACATCCGTGCGCGGCTCGGACCGCCGTCGCACAGGCCGGGGCACCTTGAGTCCGTCCATCATCGGCGCCATGGCCGCGCCGAGGAGGCAGATGGTGAAGGTGGACCGGGCGATCGCCTCGACGACGTCGGTGGCGGCCAGGCCGAGTTCTTCGGCGACGGACGCCAGATCAGGGCCGTTGTCGTCGTCGAAGACGACGGGGATGGCGAAGGTCCGGGCCCGGTGCGGGCCTGCCGGGCCGTCCGACGGCGACGGCGCCCACCGGGCCACCAGACGAGCGGCGTACTCCACGTGCTCGGGCGCGGTCTCGAGCGGATCGAACTCGACGAGCAGGGATTCGATCCCGGAGACGACGTCGAGCACACCGTGCGGGAGGTGCGCCAGGAACCGGTCGCGGAACGCCACGATCCCGGCCCTGCGGACGGATTGGTCGGCGTGGGGGATGGTCACCATCACCGCCGAGTCCCCGAAGGGCTCCACGGTGACGGCGCCGTACTGTGCTGTGGTCATCGCCTGGTGCGCCCGGCCCTCAGCCGGCGAGCGCGGCCTCCGCCTTCTGTGCCTTCTCCGCCAGGACGTCGCGCAGGCCGGCGACCTGGATGCCCTCGGCGGCGAGCGCGGCGCGCAAGGCCGTGCCGTTCGCGAGGACGTTCGGGTGGTCGCCGTGCAGCAGCAGGACGTCGGCGTCGTGGCCGAGGGGGACCACGTTGCCGTCGACCGAGCGCACGGTGCCGTCCCGTACGACCTGCGCGGAACGCTCGCCGATCAGCTCGGGGTCGTGGATCAGGCCGCCCTCGTGGGAGCGCGGGACGGGCATGCCGTCGTCGCCGTAGCCGCGGTCGGCCAGGAACACGTAGCCGACCTCCAGGCCGCGCTTGCGCGACTCCTCGGCCAGGAGACCGCGCTGGCAGATGACGATGTAGTCCGTGTTGTACGCGGCGATCGCGTCGGTGATGGCGCGGGCGTGCTTGGCGTCGGTCTGGGCGATCGAGCCCATCCGGCCGTGCGGGGCCACATGGCTGATGGTGCCGCCGTGCACCCGCGCGAAGGCGTCGAGGGCGCCGAGCTGGTAGAGGACGTCGGTCCGGATCTCCTCCTCGGTCGCCTCGATGAGCCGGCGGCCGAAGCCGACCAGGTCGGGGTAGCCGGGGTGGGCGCCCAGTTCGATGCCGCGCTCGACGCAGTCGGAGACGGTCCGGTCCATGATGCGCGGGTCGCCGGCGTGGAAGCCGCAGGCGATGTTCGACGAGGTGACGAGGCCGAGCAGGGCGCCGTCGTCGCCGATCGTGTAGTTGCCGAAGCTCTCGCCGAGGTCGGCGACGACGGCTACGGAGTTGATTCCCATGGTGTCTCTCCTGGTGGGGGGAGGTGTGTCAGCGGGCGGCGAGCGGCCGGCCCTTGGTCTCGTGCAGAAAGGCGACCGTGACCAGGGTGATCAGGGCGGTGATGATGGAGGCGAAGGCCGGGACGAGGTTGGAGCCGGTCGACTCGATCAGCTCGGTCATCACCAGCGGGGCGCTGCCGCCGAAGATGATCGTCGAGACGCTGAATCCGATGCTGTAGGCGGAGTAGCGCACGCTGGTCGGGAACATCTCGGCGAGCATGGTGTGCACGACGGCGGCGTGCCCGGAGAAGGCCATCGCAAGGACGACGGTGCCGATGCAGGCGAGCCCGAATTCGCCGGTGGTGATGAGCCGGAACATCGGGTACGAGACGAGGGCCATGGCGATCGCGGAGCCGGCGAGTACGGGCTTGCGGCCGATCCGGTCCGACAGCCGGGCCATGACCGGGATGCAGACGACGATGGCGACCAGACTGACCGCGGTGACCGTGAGCGCCCGCAGCATCGAGAAGTTGTGCTCGCCCAGCGAGGTCTTGAGGTACGTCGGCATGTAGACGAAGAGCAGGTAGTAGCCGGGCCCGTTGAGCGCGGGGAGGAAGATCGTGAGAGCGATCGCCTTGAGGTGGCGCCGGGAGGTGAAGGCTTCCCTGAGCGGGTTGCGTGCGACGGTGTTCTGCTCGCGCAGGGCCTTGAAGTGCGGGGTCTCCTCGAGTCGGCTGCGGATGTAGAAGCCGACGTAGCCGAGCGGCACGGCGAGCAGGAAGGGCACCCGCCACGCCCAGGAGGTCATCGAGTCGTCGCCGAGGGTGGTGATGAGGACGGCGGAGAAGGCGCTGCCGAACATCAGGGCGACGAACGAGCCGACCGCGATGAAGCTCATCATGTAGTTGCGGCGGGCGTCCGGTGCGTACTCGCCGACGAAGGACATGGCGCCCGCCACCTCACCGCCCGCGGAGAAGCCCTGGAGCACCCGGAGGAGAACGAGCAGGACGGGGGCGGCCACGCCTATGACGCCGTGCGACGGGATGATTCCGATGGCCGCGGTGGCCGCGGAGATCAGCACCAGAAGGGTCGCGAGCAGTCCCTTGCGCCCGATCCTGTCCCCGAGGTACCCGCAGATCACGCTGCCGAAGGGACGGGCGACGAAGCTGACCAGGAAGCCGACATTGGTGAGGAAGAGGTTGCCGGCGTCGGCCTCGCCCATGATGTTGATCGCCAGGTAGGTGACGAGCAGGCCGTAGATGCCGTAGTCGTACCACTCGACGAAGGAGCCCACCGCGCCCGCGACAGTGGCCTTGCGGACGACCTTTCGGTCGGCGGTGACGACGTCGACCGCTGTCGCGCCGGGCGTCTCCGACGATGCCTCGGGACGGTCTGATGGGATGTCGAGCCGATCTGACGCTGTCATGCGCGTTCACTTTCGGTGTCGCGGACTCCGGGGACGGTGTCCTGAGGATCGTGCGCTGAGCGTGGCCGCTGCCGGCGATCGCCTCTGCGCCGAGGTGCACCCATACGTGGTGGGTCATGAGGGGAAGCCCGTGACGGCGCCTCAGGGGAGTTGTGCGGCTTCGGCGTTGTCCAGGTGGCTGCTCGCCCGGTGAGGCCGGAGAAGGCGACGGAGAGGGCAGCGGAACAACGTCGGAGCCAAGGTGCGACTTGAATCGCGAATGAGAATAGGTTCGCATTCTCGGGCGGTCAAGGATGTGCGTCGCCTTCCGTTCACCTTGCGCTTCCGTCCCGCTTCCACCTTGGACTCTGCGACCGTTACGGCGGATTAACGAGGGATTCCACGGCTCGACGACGCACCCCTCGGCTTGTTCAAGCCACCGACGACCCCTTGTGTCGCCCCCCGGATGGATGCACACTGACTCGCACGGAAACGCGAAACCTTTCGCATTTCGTTGGTCAGCTCGTCCACCCCCACCACCCGAAGGAACCCGTGATGACCCAGGACAACGTGCGCGTGACCACGGCGTGGGAGCGCGTCGACGACCACGTGCTCGAACGGTTCCGCGCCCACTCGGTGGCCAACCTCGGCGACGCCCTCGACCGGCTCAACATCGTCGACGGAGGCATCGCCCCCGTGTGGAACGGCGCCAGGGCCGTCGGCACGGCGCTCCCGGTCCTCACCGTCGCGGGCGACAACAAGGCCGTGATCGCGGCGCTGGATCACATCCGCCCCGGCGATCTCCTCGTCATCAACGCCTTCGGCTACGACGGCCGCGCGATCATCGGGGACAACCTCGCCCAGCGCTTCGCCGTGCACGGTGCCGCCGGCGCGGTCGTCGACGGCTTCGTGCGCGACGCGGCGATCATCGAGCAGCTCCGCGTCCCGGTGTTCGCCCGGGGGCTGACTCCCGCCGGTCCCTTCAAGAACGGACCGGGCACGATCGGCGAGGCCGTCGCCATCGGCGGCGTCGTGGTGAACCCGGGTGACATCGTCGCCGCCGACGGGGACGGCGTCATCGTCATCCCGCCGCACCGGGCCGAGGAAGCGCTCGATGCCGTGGCGGAGATCGTCGCCCGCGAGGCCGCCCTGGACGCCGAGGTCGAGGCGCTGCGGAGCGCCGCCCGATGACCGGAGGGGACCGGGTGCCCGGCCGCCTCCGCGTCGCCGTGGCAGCGCCGCTGTCCGAGGAGAACTGTGCGCTCATCCAGGAGTTGGAGCCGCGGATCGATCTCGTCGTCGATCACTCTCTGCTGCCCCCGATGCGCTGGCCCGCGGACTTCGCGGGCGACCCGGACTGGCGGCGCGACCCCGGCCGGCAGCGCGCCTACGAGGCCTCGATCGACTCGGCCGACGCCCTCTACGGGATCCCCGACGTCGACCCGGCCGCACTGGCGCGCGCCGTACGGGCCAACCCTCGCCTGCGCTGGGTGCACACGATGGCGGCGGGTGGAGGAGGCCAGGTCAAGGCCGCCGGGCTGACCCCTGAGGAACTCGGCCGCGTCGTGTTCACCACCTCGGCCGGGGTGCACGGACGTCCGCTGGCCGAGTTCGCCGTCTTCGGCGTGCTGGCGGGAGCCAAGGACCTTCCCCGCCTGGCCCGCCAGCAGCGCGACCGTGAGTGGAGCGGCCGCTGGACGATGGGGCAGGTGAGCCGGCAGACCGTCCTCGTCCTCGGGCTCGGCGGGATCGGCCGGGCCGTGGCGAAGGCGCTCCACGCGCTGGGCGCGACGGTCGTCGGCACGAGCAGAAGAGGAGCGGAGGCTTCCGGCGTTCCCGGCGTCTTGGCCGTCGTGCACCCGGACCGCATCGCCGAGGTGGCCGGCACCGTGGACGCCGTCGTGAACACGCTCCCCGGGACCGATGCCACCGAGCACCTCCTCGGCAAGCGGTTCTTCGACGCCCTCCGGCCCGGGGCGTGTCTGGTCAACGTCGGCCGCGGCAGCGTCGTGGACGAGACGGCCCTGGCCGACGCGCTCGACTCCGGCCGGGTCGGCTTCGCCGCGCTGGACGTCTTCGAGAAGGAGCCTCTGCCGGGGGACAGCCCGCTCTGGGACCACGACCGTGTGCTGGTGAGTCCGCACACCGCCGCGCTCGACGCGGCGGAGGACCGCCTCATCGCCGAGCTCTTCGCCGCCAACGCCACCCGGCTCCTCGACGGCCTCGAACCGGTCAACCGGGTGAACACCGTCGAGTTCTACTGACGGGGCCGGGCGGTGGCTTACGCGGCGGTCTCCCAGGCGAACCCGTCGGGGTCGGTGAAGGGGCCGGCGGTGCTGCCGACGACGACGCGGTGCGAACCGGTGCCGTCGGCGGGGACGCCGAGGTCCTTGGCCAGGCCGCGGCGCTTGTACAACGCCAGTTTGACCGCGCCGGGCTCGCCGGAGGCGAACTCGGCGTACTTGCCGCCGAAGCTCCTGGCCACCGTCAGGCCCCGGTCGACGTAGAACTGCTTGCTCGCCTTCACGTCCTCGACGCCGAGCAGGAGAACGACGTCGTCGATCCGGCGGGTGGCCGGGGCGGTGTCCTTCTTCACCGAGGTCGCGACTTTCCAGATCGTCCCGTCCGGGGCCTGGACGACGCCGCCGTAGCCCCAGAGCGACTTCGCGGCGGGCTTGAGCACCGTCGCGCCGGCCTCCACGACCGCGCCGACGAAGTGGTCGACGGTGGCCGGACCGGCCACCGTGAGCGCCAGTGTGAACCCGCGGAACCCGGTGGAGGGCGCCTCGGACGCCCGCAGGCGAACGAACGCGTCCACTCCGAAGGCGGAGTAGAAGCGGTGGGCGGACTCGGGGTCCGCCACCTCGAGAGTGACGGTTGCGATCGACGTTCGGGATGCGGTGGTTTCCATGACCACCACGCTAGGAGCCGCTCGGCGAACCGGCTTCTCGATTCCTGACCGACCTGCGCCCCGGGACGCATCTGCTCCGGACTGCGGGACGCCGTGGAGACACTGAGCGGGCTCTACGGCGACGACGGCGCGGGGCGGCACACGCACGCGGACTGAACGAGCGGCGGAGCAGAGCGGCGTGTGCCGACCACGTGCCGGGCGCGCTCGGCCGGGCGTCACCGGGGTCGGTCAGCCGGGAAGACGACCGGAGGAGCGCAGGGCCCACCGGCGCTCCGCGTACGCCAGGTCGTCACGCCACAGGCGGCCCGCCGCGGCTCGCATCAGGGGGCGCAGCAGCGGGGAAGCGCGGCGGGCCACGGCGAAGCCCGGCCGCGCCGACGTGGCGACGACGGCCTCCACGACCGCGGTGCGCGGCCGCCCCAGCACGTCCGTGCCGAGGGGCGTGGCGTGCGTCTCCACGACGGACCCCTCCCCCTCCCCCTCGGTGATGCGCATCAGCACCGTGCGCGGTCCCGGCGCCGTGAACACGGCCCGGACCGGGACGACCATGCGTCCGGCGACCTTGAAGGACACGTCGACCGTGAACGAGTCGTCCTCGCCGGCCCGGCCGGGAGTCCGCACCACGGTGAGATCGACGAAGGAGTAGGGGTGGTACCAGGCGCCGTGCCAGGGGTCGAGGCGGTTGGCGACGACGTCGTCCGGCTCGCACACACCCATGCCCGTGTACACGGCGGTCAGCGCGGCGGCCGTCGCGGGGCGTTCGGGCACCGCGGGGCGGCTGGTGGCCGGCTCGCCTCCGGCCTCGTCCAGCCGTACCCACAGCAGGACGCCGTCGTCGTGGGCCGGCCAGGGCTCCCAGCCGGCGAACGGCCTGCCGTCCAGGGCCATTCCGTGCCAGTGGCAGACCAGAGTGCCGCAGCGGACCGGGCTGTCACGCAGCGGGGCGCCCAGATGCGGGCAACTGCCCGGCCCGGCCACGAGATCACCGCCCGCGTTCCGCCACAGCACGACCTCGCGCCCGGCGACGGTGCGGGCCAGCGGCCGGTCGGCGCGCAGGTCATGTGAGGCTCCGACGACGTACCAGTTGCCGGTGGGGCGGGCCTGCGCCCGCTTGAGGGCGCCGGCGATCAGCGCGGGCCGGGCTTCTCGCCAGGTGGGACGTTGCCGGTCCCAGGCGACCGGGGTGCGCCGCAGACTCAGCGGCAGACGCCTGGGGCCGCGGGGCCGAGCGGGGCTCATACGACCTCCTCGGGGTGCGGGCGGGCGGACATCATCAGGCGACCTCCTCGGGGTGAGCGGGCGGCCGCGATGACGGCGAGGTTGCGGCCCATGACGTCGTGAAGATCGCGTGCGAATCTTAGCCGTTCCTCGGCGACCGCGAGTTGTGCCTGGGCTTCGCG
>NZ_JBEXQJ010000022.1:0-158743 GCF_040612515.1 Streptomyces sp. NPDC006372
GGCCGTGGGCGAGGTCGACGTGCTGTGCACACACAACCCCCCCCAGGTCCCCGAACAGGTCTACGACACCCTCGCGCCCCCCTTAGAAACCGGCACCCCGGCCCAGCACGACCCCAAACCCCCCACCCCCCCCCCCGGCCACACGCCCCCCACCCCGCCCGGCGAGGTCGTGCGGGACCGGTAGGACATCACACGTTCGGCGGACAGGTCAGCCGCCCGGACGAACCCTCCGCTACGCCACACTTACGGCCGAACGTCGTGAACCGGACATGGCGGCGTGGCGGAGGAGTTGACGATGGCCATTTCCATCTCTGTGGTGCTGCTGCTCTTGATCCTGACGCTGATCTTCCTGCGCAGCGGCGGGCTGAAGGTCTCCCATGCCCTGGTCTGCCTGATGCTCGGCTTCTACCTGGCCAGCACGAGCATCGCCCCTTCCATCCAGAGCGGCCTCACGGCGACGGCGGACATCGTCAGCAGTCTGCGGCCCTGAGGTCAGGACCCCGAGAACACGCCGATGCCGTTCGGGACGGGGCGTTCGGCGCCGCCGCTCGGGTGGTTGCGTACGGAGACGCTGCTCGCGCCCGCCTTCCGGGCCACCAGCGTGGACGACCCGCCGCCGTCCAGGCTGAAGGCGTCCTGCGAGCCCAGCCGGCGCATGGCGGCGGCCACTTCGGCGATCGTCAGGCCGCTGCGGTAGTCGGGCGCGCCGTCCAGTGCCAGCAGCAGCACGCGTCGCCCGCCGTCGGCGATGCCCACGGCGGTACGGACGGCCGAGGCGGTGTCGTCCAGGCCCGGCAGCGGCCGCCCGCCCGTGAGGACCGGGTAGCCGCCGAGGGCGAGCCGGTACGGCATGCCGTTCCCGGCCGCCACGAGACGGCGCTCGACCTTGACCGCGTCGCCGGTGGCGAGCTTCCGCAACTGCTGCGCGCCCGCCTCCCGGCCGACCAGTACGGTCGTCCCCTTGGCGATGCGACCGCTGCCGGGGGTGTCCGCGGCGGAGACGACCCGGCCGCTGCGGACCGTCACCTCGTACGTGTCCGTGCTGCACGGAGCGGCCCGGTCGGCGTCCGTGCCGCAGGTGGCGCGGACCCGCGAGACATCGCCCCACTCGGTGGTGAACGCGCCGACCGAACCCACCGGCAGCGCGTACTGGTTGAGCCCGCCGAGCGGCAGCCGTGCCTCGGCCGTACTGATCGAGCCGTCGAGGGCCAGCCGGTCCAGCCGCGCCCGCCCGTCGGTGCCGACGCCGAACACGTCCTCGGTGGTCGTGCCGGGCGGCAGCGCCGGCCCGAAGCGCTGGCCGTCGGGTACGGCCGCCTTGAGCGTCCGCCCGGCCGCGATCGCCGGGCCCACACTCGCGCCGGTCGCCTCGACGCCCGGGTGCTGGGTCTCACTGATGTTGAAGAAGTCCCCGTTGACACCGGCTACGGCCCCCTGGCCGTCGGCCATCCGCGAGACCGCCGCGCGGGATGCCACCGCCCCGGGGTACAGCAGATCGACCCGGACACGCGGATGGTCCAGGTCGACGCTCAGCACATGCGCGTGCGCCACCCCTTTGGCCGCGGGAATGTCGAACTGCTCGTACGTCACGCCCGGAGCGACCTTGACGGCCTTCTGGGCGGCGCCGGCCGGTGCCGCCCCCACCAGGGCGGCACCGGCCAGCGCGCCGAACGCCGTGAGGAACGCCAGGACCGATCTGCCTGCTCCCCGTCGCTTGTGACGACCTGTCACCATGCCCCCTGATGTCTCGTCAGGTTTACCGACTGTCAGAGGAAGTGCAGCAGACAGTGGGGGCGGACGGAGTACCTCTGCGCCGACTACGCGGGAACGGGTGAGAAAACGTACCCCTCCGGGTGCTTCAGCTGTCGTCCGTTCCGGTGGCGTACGGCGTGAAACGAGCGGGCGCGTGGTCGACGGGCAGCCTTGGCCGCCAGGCCGTGAGCGCCTGCGCGCTGCACACGAACAGCTCCTCCGGCAGCCGGTCCAGACCGAACCAGCGCCAGCGGCCCACGCTCTCCCCGGGCTGGTCCGACGGCTTGCCACGCCAGGCGGTGACCCGGGTGGCCACGGTCACCCGTACGACACCGCCCGCGTCGTCGAGGAGCGTCCCGAGCAGCCGGACGTCCTCCGGGCGGGCCTCGAGCCCCGTCTCCTCGCCGAGTTCGCGCACGACCGCCTCCTGCAAGGACTCCCCGGGCTCCACCGTCCCGCCGGGCAGCTCCCAGGTGCCGTGCCGGTGCCGGCCGAGGAGCAGCCCGCGGGGACCGTGCAGGATGGCACCGACCCCGAGCGCCGCATGGGCGACCGGCGGCTTCGCGGTACGCGGCCGGGAGGAGACGCGGACCGGCCGGGTCGCTCGGAAGAGCCGGTAGGACGCGCGGTTGCCGGGCTCCGGTGTGTCGAGGACGTCGACGTGTTCCACCCGCAGCCCGTGCTCGGCGAGCAGAGCCGTCCAGAGATCCGTGGTGAGGACCCACATCCGGACGCTCACGTCACCGCCGCCGGCCAGCCGCAGGATCTCCGGCCGGGCGCCGGCCTCCTCCGACGGCCCCGCCCCCTGCGAGTTCGTGTGCAGCACGGTGAAACAGAACCTGCCGCCCGGCTTGAGCGCCCCGGCGAGCGCGGGCAGCAGCCGGTGCGGGTCGATGTACGGGACGGCGTTGACCGCGTAGATGACGTCGTACGGCTCCGCTGTGCGCAGATGCTCCACGGCGTCGGCCAGGACCAGGCGCAGCCCGGGCAGGGACCCGTAGCGGGCGCGCGCCCGTTCGTGCTGTCCGGCCGAGGCGTCGACCGCGTCCACCAGCGCGCCGTGGTCACGGACCAGATGCGCGGCGTGCCGGGCCGCACCGCACCCGAGGTCCAGCACGCGTCGGCCCGTCAGCTCCCCGAGGACCTCGGTCCCCGGCCCCGCGCCCTCGAAGCCCCAGTCGATCCTGGCCGCTTCGGGCACCACGGTGCCGCGCCGCAGATGGTGGTCTCCGTACGTGCACCAGGCCTCGGCGTTGACCGCCTCCGGTCGGGCCGCCAAGGCTCAGCCGCCCGCCGCCGCGTCACGCGGAAGCACCGTGACGCGGTGGAAGTTGCACCGGGCGAGCCGCGGCTCGTCGGAAGCGGGCCGGGACTGGTGGGCCTTGAGGGCGATGCTGACCAGGCCCAGCAGCAGGTCGACGTCCGCCGAGCAGTCGAGGTGGACCGTCACCCAGCACGAGCCGGGAACCAGGTGGATCGCGCTCGAACCGGCGAGGTCGTAGTGGATGCGCTGGATGGCCCGGTGGGTGAGGTGGAGGTCCACGTCCCGCGTGGAATGGAAGTGGACGATCTCGTCACGGGCAGAACGGAGCGCCCGTCCGGTACCGCAACTCGCCGGGCCCGCCATCAGGTCGGGCCAGGCCTGCAGGCGCTCCAGGGCGCGCTGGGCCAGACTCATGGCCCCATCGTCGCCTGCTCACCGGGCCGCAACCAGAGGTTGAGTGATTTGTAACCGGGACGTGAGGAGCGGGGCCGGAACGACAGAGGCCCGAACCGGCCTTGCCTGGATGGAGTTGGCGACCGGTCTCAGGGTCGTCCGGCGACGGCGGCGGGATCGTCCAGCACCGCCCGCACGACCGAGTGCGCGGCCCCGAGCAGCGGCCCCTCCGGGCCCAGCCGTGACACGGACACGGGGCAGGCCGGGCCCGCCGTGCGCCGCGCCAGCTCGTCCCGCAGCGAGGGCAGCAGCCAGGGAGCCAGCCCGGACAGCTCCCCGCCCAGCACCACGCCCTCCGGGTCGAGCAGGTTGACCGCCCCGGTCAGGGCGACACCGAGCGCGGTGCCGGCGTCGCGCAGCGCACGGATCACGTCCTCGTCACCCTCCGCGGCACGCCCCGCGAGCAGCCCGACCCGGTCCTCGCCCGGTTCCAGCCCGGCCGCCCGCAGCACCGCTTCCTCGCCGGCGTACTGCTCCAGGCACCCGCGCCCGCCGCACGGGCACCGCGGGCCGTCCGGCCGGACCGGCACGTGTCCCAGCTCGCCCGCGAAACCGCGCGTGCCGCGCAGCAGTCCGCCGTCCACCACGACCGCCGCACCGATACCGATCTCCGCCGAGACGTGCAGGAAGTCGCGCGGCGTGCCGTCGC
This sequence comes from Streptomyces sp. NPDC006372, assembly GCF_040612515.1. Lineage (NCBI taxonomy): Bacteria > Bacillati > Actinomycetota > Actinomycetes > Kitasatosporales > Streptomycetaceae > Streptomyces > Streptomyces sp. NPDC006372. The sequence continues at coordinate 4,119 of NZ_JBEXQJ010000022.1, forward strand.
CCAGCCAGAGTTCGGCGAGCGCGCCGAAGTTGGCCTCGTTGTCCACGGTCAGCGGGAGGCCCGCCGGCAGCAGGGCACCGAGGTCCGTGTCCCGCCAGTCGAGGTTCGGGGCGCGGACGACGGTCCGGGCGTCGCGCGCCACCAGACCCGGCACGGCCACGGCGAGCCCGGCCGGCCACAGGCCCTCGCCCTCCGCCTCGGCGACCACCCGGCCTATCAGCTCGGTGAGTTCCGCGACGACCGGGCGGGGGGAGCGACCCCGGTTCGGGCCCTGCCGGACGGCCCGGGACCGCACCTGCCCGCGCAGGTCGACCGCGCAGACCGCCAGGTGGTCGACGCCCACCTCCGCGCCGATCCCGGCAGGTCCGCGCCCGCTGACGGCGAGCGCCGACCCGGGGCGGCCCACTCGCCCCGGCCGCTCCGGACCCAGTTCCTCGATCAGCCCCGAGCGGATGAGTTCGTCGACCAGCGTCGACACCGCGGCCCGGGTCAGACCGATCCGCGAGGCGACGGCGGCCCGGGACAGCGGCCCCTCGGCGCGGACGGCGTGCATCACCCGGGCGAGGTTGCGGCGGCGCATGCCCTGCTGGGTGTCGGGCAGTGCGCGTCCCGGTCCGGCCGGGTGAGCCTCGTGCGGTGGTGCGGTCATGCCTGAGCCAGTCCTCAGTGGGTGTCCGTGGGCCGCTCCAGCAGCGGAGCCGCGTCGGAGAGTACCCCGGCGATCCTGGCCAGCGTCTCCTCGTCCCGCTCGACGGGTTCGAGGACCGGCCCGGCCGCCGTGTCCCAGCGCCGCGCGACCGCCGCCGCGTCCTCCCCGGTCAGCAGCCCGGCCGCCTGCGCGGCGGCGCCGAGAGCCACCAGCTCCCTGGCCTCCGGGACCTGCACGGGGCGCCCCGACAGCCGCCGAACGGTCTGCTGCCAGGCCGTGCCCCGGGCACCGCCGCCGATCAGCAGCAGGGGCGACGAGGGGTCGGCCTCCTCGTCCAGAACCAGGTCGAGCGCGCCCAGCAGGGAGTGCACGGCACCGTCGTAGGCGGCCTGGAGCAGCTGACCGGCGGTCGTGTCGTGGCGCAGGCCGTGCAGCACACCGGAGGCGTTCGGCAGGTTCGGGGTGCGTTCGCCGTCCAGGTAGGGCAGCAGCGTCACGGCCGTGCCGGGCTCGACGGCCTCGCGGTCCAGGCCCAGCAGCGTCGCGACCCGGTCGACGGCGAGCGTGCAGTTCAGGGTGCAAGCCAGGGGCAGCCAGTCGCCGCGGGCGTCGGCGAAGCCCGCCACCGTGCCGCTCGGATCGGCCGGCCGGTGCCGCGACACCGCGTACACGGTGCCCGAGGTGCCGAGACTCATCACCGGCACGCCGGGACGCAATCCCAGGCCGAGCGCCGCGGCCGCGTTGTCGCCGGTCCCGGGCGCGACCAACGTGCCCTTGGAGAACGGCAGATCATGACTGTCCCGTACCGTGCCGGCCACCTCGCCGGGCCGGACCACGCGGGGCAGCAGGGCGGGGTCGAGCCCCACGTGCGCCAGGATCTCCGCGTCGTACGACTCCGCACCGGACGCCCACCAGCCCGTCCCGGAGGCGTCACCGCGGTCGGTCGTGCCCTGCCCGGTGAGCCGCTCGGTGAGGTAGTCGTGGGGGAGGCGCACGGCCTGGGTGGCGCGGGCCGCCTCGGGCTCGTGCTCGGCGAGCCAGGCCCACTTGGTGACCGTGAAGGAGGCGGCCGGGACACTTCCGGCGCGGTCGGCCCAGAACTTCGCGCCGCCCAGTTCCTCGGTCAGCCGGCGGGCCTGCGGCGCGGAACGCACGTCGTTCCACAGCAGCGCCGGACGCACCGGGTCACCCCGCCCGTCCAGGGTGACCAGGCCGTGCTGCTGCCCGCCGACCGACACGGCCGCGGCCTCGTGCGCCGCGTCACCGCACTGGCGCAGGGCCTCGCACAACGCGTCCCACCACTGGCGCGGATCGCTCTCGCGCCCCGCACCCGAGGAGACCGTGTGCGGCGCCTGGCCGCTCGCGACGACCCGGCCGGTGGCCGCGTCGACGACCAGTGCCTTGGTGGACTGGGTGGACGAGTCCACGCCGACGACGAGCGGACCCTCGGATGCTGACATCGGGCTTCTCCCTCTTCTCGCGTCCCGCTTCTCTCGTCCCGAGACATCTTGTCTCTTCCCAGAGAGGTGCCCGCATACTAATTTGTAAATCGGCATGACGAAATAGCCCAGCGAGCAAGGAGCCGCGGCATGAGCTTCCAGCCCACCCCCGAGGACAGGTTCACCTTCGGCCTGTGGACCGTCGGCTGGCAGGGACGGGACCCCTTCGGCGACGCCACGCGACGCGCCCTCGACCCGGTCGAGACGGTGCAGCGCCTGGCCGAGCTGGGCGCCCACGGCGTCACCTTCCACGACGACGACCTGATCCCGTTCGGCTCGAGCGACACCGAGCGCGAGGCGCACATCAAGCGCTTCCGGCAGGCGCTGGACGTCACGGGCATGAAGGTCCCGATGGCCACCACCAACCTCTTCACGCACCCGGTCTTCAAGGACGGCGCGTTCACCGCCAACGACCGCGACGTGCGCCGCTACGCGCTGCGCAAGACCATCCGCAACATCGACCTCGCCGTCGAGCTCGGCGCCCAGGTGTACGTGGCCTGGGGCGGTCGCGAGGGCGCCGAGTCCGGCGCCGCCAAGGACGTCCGCGCGGCTCTGGAGCGGATGAAGGAGGCCTTCGACCTGCTCGGTGAATACGTCACCTCGCAGGGCTACGACCTGCGCTTCGCCATCGAACCCAAGCCGAACGAGCCGCGCGGCGACATCCTGCTGCCGACCGTCGGCCACGCCCTGGCGTTCATCGAGCGCCTGGAGCGGCCGGAGCTGTACGGCGTCAACCCCGAGGTGGGGCACGAGCAGATGGCCGGGCTGAACTTCCCGCACGGCATCGCGCAGGCGCTGTGGGCGGGCAAGCTCTTCCACATCGACCTCAACGGCCAGTCCGGCATCAAGTACGACCAGGACCTGCGTTTCGGCGCCGGTGACCTGCGCGCCGCGTTCTGGCTCGTCGACCTGCTGGAGTCGGCCGGTTACACCGGTCCGCGGCACTTCGACTTCAAGCCGCCGAGGACCGAGGACCTCGACGGGGTGTGGGCGTCGGCGGCCGGCTGCATGCGCAACTACCTCATCCTCAAGGAGCGCGCCGCCGCCTTCCGCGCCGACCCGGAGGTCCAGGAGGCGCTGCGCGCGTCCCGCCTGGACGAGCTCGCCCTGCCGACCGCCGCGGACGGCCTCCAGTCCCTGCTCGCCGACCGGTCGGCCTTCGAGGCCTTCGATGTCGAGGCGGCCGCCGCCCGTGGCATGGCCTTCGAGCGCCTGGACCAGCTGGCGATGGACCACCTGCTGGGCGCGCGCGGCTGAGCGCACGCGCGCGTGCCGGGCCGTCGGCCGGTCAGAGGTGAGTGACCGGCCGACGGCCCCTACACAGCGGAAGCGTGCGATCCCTGCCATGGTCGGTCTGCAGGTGCAGGTGCAGGTGCAGGGCGAGCACTTCCCTATAGGTTCAGCGTGTTGAAGGGCTGCCCCCAGTACACCGTCGGCGCTGAGGCGGGAATGGCCCGGCGTCCGCTCCCGCCCGACGCACCGCACGAACCCTTCGTCCGGGCCGCACCGGCCCACAGCCCGTGGGCGGCTCTGCTCGGCACGCGGCCTGACCTGCCCTGAGTACCGCAGGCCTCAGCGCACGACCGTTCGCGCGATCGTCGCTTGGCCGCCGACCCGGATTCGGCGCTCCACGCCGTCGTGGTGAACGGTTGCTGTGATGGTCGACGGGCAGCCGAGGTGGTCGCCCATGTCGACGATGAGACGGTCCGTACCGGATCCGGCCGCGTGCGCGGCCAGGCAGGCCGTGCTGTTGGCGTTGGCGATGTCCTCGGGGACTCCGATCGACGGCGCGAACATCCGGGCTGCCGCCCGGCCGTGCCGGTCGGGGAGCGAGTAGGCGTAGCAGCCCAGCAGACCGTGGCGGTCGCAGGCTGTGCGCAGCAGGGTGAAGTCCGGGGTGAGCTCGGCCAGTACGGCGCGGGACCGGACGGGCAGCAGAAGCCTCGGCCGCCCGTTCGACGCCACGCAGGTGTCCCCGGCGACTGCGTCCTCGGGCAGTCCGAGGCCGTGTGCGATCGCCTCCACTTCGGGCCCTCGGGCGTCGCTCAGGCCGACCGGGCCTGGATCGAACGATGCTGTCAGGCTGTCACCGTTTCGGGTGGCCCGGCCGTCGAAGCTGCGGTGGGCCGTCCGCAGGACGGCGCGGTAGTCGTCGCCGCCTTCACGTTCGGCGAGCAGCGCGAGGGCGGCGACGGTGCCGTGGCCGCAGGCGGGCAGTTCGCCTGCGGCGGTGAAGAACCGGAGGGTGTACGACGGATGGGCGCGCTCGGCTCCGGTCGCGCGGAGAAAGACGGCGTGCGACGTTCCCAACTCCGTGGGAACACGGCATCGTTCCTCGTCGGTCAGCGGCGCGTCGTCCAGAACGGCGGTCGGGCTGCCACCCCTGCGCTGTCGCTGACACGCGTCGACGATCGCTACCTCGGGCACGGCACCGGGCCGGTGGTCAGCAGCATCGTCAGGTCGAGTGCGGGCGCGCTGTGTGTCAACGCTCCGACCGAGATGAGGTCGACGCCCGTTCCGGCGATGGCGCGGACACTGTCCAGGCGGACGGTGCCCGAGGCCTCCAGCTGGATCCGGGGAGCGTCGGCCCGTCCGGCCCGGATCTTCACCACCTGCTCGATGTCGGCCAACGGCATGTTGTCGAGCATGATCCAGCGAGCCCCGGCATCGAGCGCCTCAGCAGCTTCTGCCACGGTCTGCACCTCGACATCGACCTCCACCGTCTGCCCGGTACGCGCCATCCCGCGGCGGACCGCCTCGATCGCTGCGGTCACCCCGCCCGCCGCGGCGATGTGGTTCTCCTTGAGCAGGACCATCGCCGCGAGGTCGAGCCGGTGGTTGCGGCCACCGCCGACGGCCACCGCGTACTTGTCGAGGGCACGCAGGCCCGGTGCCGTCTTGCGGGTGTCCAGAATGCGGGTCTTGGTCGCGGCCACGGCCTGGACGTAGCGGTCGGTCAGTGTCGCGATGCCGCACAGGCGCTGCAGGAAGTTCAGCGCCGTGCGCTCCCCGGTGATCAGGCTGCGCGCCGGGCCGGACAGGCGCATCAGGACGTCGCCCTCGGTCAGCCGGGCGCCGTCGGTGACGCTCGCCTCGATCTCGACCTCGGGATCGACCTGCGCGAAGACCTCGGCGACCACGGGGAGGCCGGCGGCAATGCCGCTCTGCCGGGTGCGGACTTCGGCCGTGGCCGCCAGGTCTTCGGGAACACTCCACGCGGTGGTGATGTCGTTCCCCGAGGCGTCCTCGGCCAGGGCGGCGGCGACCGCGGCCCGTCCCGCAGCCGAGGGAAACTGTGTCGTGGCCATCTGCTCTCCATCTCCGAGTGGTCGACGGTGATCGTGGATTCCGCAGTGCACGGTGCGGGGCGACGCGGGCGGGTGGTTGCCGCGACGGCCCCCTTCGTTTCGTTTTCCGAAGCGATCGCCGATGGTAGCGTTTCGGAATCCGAAGCATCAACCTTGGAGGCTGGACTCCACGCCATGCCAACCCCGAAACCCGGCAAGCCAGTTCGTGGTTCGACCACCGGTCGCCCCCTCATGGCCGCACTCGACCTGTTCGGACGGCGGTGGAGCCTGCGCATCCTTTGGGAGCTGCGCGGGGGCCCTCTCGGGTTCCGCCCCCTGCAGCAGCAGTGCGACGACATGTCCTCCAGCGTGATGCGGCAGCGCCTGACCGAGCTGCTGGATGCCCACGTGGTTCACCAACTACCCGACAGCCGGTACGAGCTCACTCCACTGGGGCGGGATGCCTGCCTCGCACTCGGCCCCCTCGCCCAGTGGTCGGAGCGCTGGGCGGCGATGGTCGACCCGCAACCGGCGCACCGCAACCGCGAGCGGCCCGCCGACGGCACCGGCACCTAGGTCCTCGCCGAGCTGGGTGCTGAGCACGCTCGATGACGGGCTTTCACAACGGCGCTGCAACTCCCCGAAGCCTGCCGGGGATTGGCGCAGTTCCACAGGATGCGCAGCGTCCAGCGCCGCCCGAGCGGATCGAGTGCAGCCATGACCGGGCGGCGCCCTGAATGGGACCTCGTACCGGTGAACCCGGCCGAGGCGTTCCGGCTTCCCTGCCTACTCCTTGCGCTTCGGTTTCCGAAGCGCCATAGTGATTCGGAAACCGAAGCAGGAGGGGTCCATGCCACGCATCGAACCGCTCACACTGGTCCGGGCACTGCACGGCAACCCGGAAACCGCACGCACCGGTTGATCTCAACAGCACACCACAATCAGCCAGACCGCCTGGCAGGCTTGTCCGAACACAGGAGGTTTCCATGGCCAAGGGCTACTGGGTCAGTGTCTACCGCACCATTTCCGACCCCGAGAAGCTGGCCGCCTACAACAAGCTGGCCGGTCCGGCCGTCCAGGCCGGGGGCGGGCGGAGGCTCGCCGTCGGCGGTCGGGTCGTCGCCCACGACGCCGGAATCGCCGAGCGCACCGTCCTGATCGAGTTCGACACCTTTGAACAGGCGGTCGCGGCACGCGAGAGCGCGGCATACCAGGAGGCGCTGGACGTCCTTTCCGACGCCGTCGAGCGCGACTTCCGCATCGTCGAAGGCGTCGACTGACCGGCCCCGCGGGCGCCGCGCCATCATGCGGGCTGGGTGGTGATGGTGCACAGGCGCTTGGTGGCCCGGGTCAGGGCCACGTACAGGTCCCTCTCCCCGCCGGGGCGGGCCGTGATGATCTCCTCGGGGTTCAGGACGACGACCCCGTCGAACTCGAGGCCACGTGCTTCGGACGCGGGCACGATGCGTGCGTGGTCGGCGATGCCGTGAGCCGTCAACTGGCTTACCCGGGTGTCCGCGCAGATCACTCCCAGGAGTTCGTCCGGCTGCGCGGTGCTCTGGGCGCGCAGTTCCTCCACGACGGCGGTGACCAACCCGTCCCCATGTGTGGTCACGGTGCGCGGGCTCTCACCGCTGCGCAGTGACCGTGTGGGCCGCTGGTCCGGAGCGATCCGCGCGAGCAGGTCCCGGACGCTCTCCAGGATCTCCTGCGTGGTGCGGTAACTGACCGTCAGGTCGTGCAGCCTGAACCGCGTCCCGACATGCGGGCTCAGGGCTTCCTTCCAGTCGCGTGCCGTCGTGGCCGGGCCCGACTGGGCGAAGTCGCCCACCAGCGTCATCGCCCTCGCCGGGCAGCGGCGGACGATCATCCGCCACTGCATAGCGGTCAGTTCCTGCGCCTCGTCGACGACGACGTGCCCGTACGTGCGCTCGGGCGGGCCGTCGACCAGGCTCGCCGCCTCGTCCAGCAACGGCACGTCCGCATCGGTCCACGGGGCGTCCGGGGCACGCAGGAGAAGGGACCGCTCCTGCGGGGTCAGGGTCGGCAGGCGCTCGGCCAGGGCGTCGGCATCCGTCAGCAGTGCCTTCACGAGGTCGCCGGGTGCCAGCCTCGGCCACAGCGCCTCGACCGCCCGGTCGACACCGGCGTCGTCGAGAAGATCGGCCCCGATGGCGTCCAAATCCAGCTCGTGGACCGGACCCGGGTAGGCGGCGCCCTCGGCACGGCGCTGGGCGACTCCGGTGAACCGGTCGAAGTTCAGGCCCGTCATCTGCTCGGCATCGGCGTCGATCTGCTCCAGGAGGTCGCCCATGTCCCGTTGCATCGCGTCGGTGACGGCGTCTACCAGGAGTTCCTTGAACGCCTGGCGCGCGGGGTTGTGGCCGGATGTGGCCGCCAGGGCGGCGGCGCGTGCAGTGGCGACCTCCTTCTCGGACAGGTGGACCAGTTCCTGCCCGACCCGGACGGTGAAGTCACCGGCGGGGGCCTGGTGGTCTCGCAGCAGGCCGGCCAGGGCGTCGGCGAGGTCCAGGCCGCCCTTGAGGCGCGCCGTGTCGAACGGGTCCACCGCGTCCGGGGACACTCCGGCCAGTTCCTGACAGGTCGCCAGATCGACGTCGTTCTCCCCGAGCGAGGGAAGGACCTGGGAGATGTAGTCGAGGAAACGGGCGTTGGGGCCCACCACGAGGACGCCTTCCTCCGCGGCGCGCGGGAACGCGTACAGGACGTAGGCCGCCCGGTGCAGGGCGACCACCGTCTTGCCGGTGCCGGGACCGCCCTGCACCACGGTGACCCCGCGGTGGGCGGAGCGGACGATCTCGTCCTGCTCGGCCTGCAGCGTCGCGACGGCCGCTTGCATTCGGCCCGTACGCCGTGCCGACAGAGCCTCGGTCAACGGGCCGTCCCCCACGACGTCCTCGTCGGTCGGAGCGGACCCGTCCAGCAGTTCGTCGCTCACCGAGACGACCGTGCGCCCCTCGAGGCGCAGGTGCCGGCGCCGCCGCAGATCCATCGGGTGGACCGGTGTCGCCTCGTAGAAGGGCCGCGCCGCGTTCGCGCGCCAGTCCACGAGCAGCGGCAGGTCATCCTCCTCCGTCTGCAGTCCGATCCGCCCGATGCGCAGGGCCGTGCCGTCCGTCCAGTCGATGCGCCCGAAGACCAGCCCCTTCTCGGCGCCCTCCAGCCGGCCGATCTCCTTGGTCAGACGCTCGGCGGCGATCTCTCTCTCGTATGCCTCGCCGGCGCTGTCCGCCTGGGCCTTCAGCACACTCGCCCGGTTCGCTCGCGCCTCCGAAAGCCGCTCGGTAAGCAGCTCATACAAGGAGGACACGTAACGTTGCTCCGATTCAACCGCACGCACGGCAGAATCATTTATGCTTGACAACAAGAAACTCCTTCGATTCGGCCGCACCATACGGCCAAAGTCCCCTAAAGGTAAGTCTTGACTTACTTGTTGCGTCTATGTCCTTACGGCTGACCGCACTTCGTGCCATGCATTCCGTCGTTTCCCTTGAATGTCGGTGCTACTTTCCAGGCACGGGAAAGGCAGTGAATCCACGGGAAAGGCTCGTGGTCCGGTTGTGCGACGCGGCGATTTGGGTGGTGTCCCCGCCGCCGTGTGCGGCCCGGATTCCGGACCTCAACAACTCAGCATGCTGACGTGACAGGGAAGATCAGCGTGATGGTCTGGCCGACCCATGTCGTCAGCGACCGGTCGCCCGGCGCGAACGACCAGTTGAAGGCCGGCAGCGCGTCGGCGGACAAGGACGACGGCAGAGCGACGGAGCCCGCGCCGGACTCCGGCTCCTCGTCGAGGGACCCACCTCCGCGCGCGTGGTCAGCTCGCGGGTCAGTCCCTCCGGCGGGTGCACGTCCACTCCGGCCGCCGTCAGCGCCCCGGCGCCTGCGCCGAGCAGCTCGGTGACCTCCTCGTCGGCCAGTTCGACCGCGTCCGGCACGGAGGCCGACAGCAGTGGAGTGAGCGGGGGCCAGGCCCGGGCCGCCCGGCGCAGGGCGAGCGGTGCGTCCAGCCGGGCGCGGGGGTCGAAGGCCTCGCCCCCGGCACCGGCCCAGACGTCCGCGGCGTCCGCGAACTCGGTGGCACGGGGCCCCGACGTGCCGGAACGCGCGCGGATGAGGACCGGCAGGGCCGTGCTCACCGGCGGCGGGACGGCGGGCACGTTCCGCGGACCGACCCCGTCGTCGCCGGGGGCGACGACGGTCAGGTCGGCGGCGGACGCCGAGGGCCCGGCCGGTGGCGCCGCACCATCGAGCTGCCAGAAGGCGACCCTGCCGGTGCGGGCCGGGTCGCCGGGGAGGGAGGTGGCGCCGCAGTGGGCCGTTTCGGAGAGTGCGGAGGAGGGTGCCGGGGGAGTCGGGTGCTCGGTTATGGCTGATTCCTCAAGTTTGACTAGTGAGTCAGAGTCGCCGAGGGTACAGCACTTTCCGGAATTCCCGGGTATGCCTTCACTGTGAGCTGAGTCACCATGAAGGGGTCAGGGGTGCGTAGGGGTGCACCTCAGGGATGTCTCAGGGTCGCGGTCCGGAACCGCCGCAAGCGCGGGCCCGTTCTCGAGACAGAGAGCGGCAGTGGCCGCGAAGGAGGCGACAGACATGTCCAAGAACGCCAAGATCGCCGCAGGTGGTGTGGCGGTCGGGCTCATCCTGCTGATCTGGCTGCCCTGGTGGGCATCGCTCCTGATCATCCTGGGAGTCCCGGCCGCCGCGTATCTCATGCTGGACCCGTCGCAGCGGCGCAGGCTGCGCCGCGCGACCCGCAAGGAAATAGGCCGCTGACCCGACCGTGGCCGCCGATCCGGCCGCGGTCGTCAGTTCGGCCGTACGGCTATTTTGTCGAGGGCCTCGAGGAGCCCCGGCAGTTCCGGCCCCCGGCCCACCGGCAGGACCTCGCCGGGCTCCTCGTCGAGCAGTACGAAGGCGATGTCGTCGGTCCTGGCCACGAGCGACCAGCCGGGACCGTCGGCCCGCAGAGTCCGTGCGTCACCCGGCGCGAACGACGAGCGGACCCGCCCCAGTGGAGGCGGTGAGTCGACGTAGGTGTGGGCCTCCGCGAGGACGCGCCTGATGCCGGTGTGGCGCGGCTGTCCTTTCTCCCCGCGCCCCTCCGGGCGGTCGGCCGCCTCGTCCGTGCCGCCCGACCCGTCGGGTGACCCCGACGCGTCCGGTGACCCGGGCGCGGGAAAGGCCGAGTCGTCGACCTGGTCCCGCCACATCGCCCATTGCAGCGCGATCTCGTCCGCACCCAGCCGCCGCTGGGCAGGGCCCCAGGCGGTGGTGTCCGGCGGGGCCAGCGGAGGCCGGTCGTCGGCCTCCGGGCCGGGATCGTGCGGCGCGGGCACCCCGGGTGCGGCGACGGCGACCGCGAGGGGCCAGCCGGGCAGGGCCGCGACGACCGTGCGCTCGTCGGGCGACAGCTCGTACTCCATGCCGCAGTCCCAGGAGGCGATCGCGACGGCCACCAGGGAGACGTCGTCGATGACCACGGTCCAGCGGGCGCCCTCGCCGTCCTGGCCGAGCACCAGCCCGTACCCGTCGGCGAGCGGTGCGAGACCGAGCGCCGCGCACGCCTGCGGGTAGTCGTCGCCGAGCACGCTCGGGAACTTCGCCGGCGTCAGCAGCACCGCCGTGAGCACATAGAGCGCGTCGTCCGCGGCGGCGACGGCGTCCTCGTCCGTCCCGGCCATCCCAGCCTCCCCATCGGTTCGTCCAACGGCGCACCCTAGTGCGCGCGGAAGCCGCTTGTCACGGCCTCGCAAGCACACTCGGAGCTGCAGTTTTCCGGCGGACGGGGCGAATCGGCCGCCCGGGCCGCGTGCGTCACGCCGCCGGCAGTCCCAGCAGCTCACGCGCCACGGTCCGCGGTGACTCGCCGCGTTCCCGCGCGAGCGCGATGACGGCCCGGCAGGCCAGTTCGTTCACCCCGAACGACAGCGCCTCCGGCGACACCCAGCCGGCCGCCTCGTCGGCTCGTTCCAGGTCGTCCTCCGCACCCGCCGCCACATACGTGGCGGCAGCCTCGAAAAGATTGTGCGGACGTTTGTCCTCGTCGGTCTTGGCCTCCGTGCGCCAGGCCTGAGCGACCGTGACTCCGGCCTTCCGGACCCTGCTCCACATGCTGAACCACCTTCCCCCAGGGCGATTGTTCCGCCTTGCCGGTCGTCTCACTGTCACCAACGTAAAGTTGGAGGTCCGGTGACAGAAGGGGGAGTGCCCGGTGAAGCGCTTCGCGCGGCTTGAACAAATCCGGCGTATGGATCCGCACCGGGACGCCACGGAGATCTACAGGCTGAGCCTGGCCTACGAGTTTCCCTGGGACTTCACCCGCGCCCTGGAGCTGGCCCTCTACCGGACGTACGCCGTTCCGGCCATCGGCCGGCTTCTGGCCGAAACCGCGGAGCTCACGGACCGGACGCAGAAGCGCTACGACGACACCGCGCTGCTCCTGGACGCCATCGTCGAGCACGGGTTCGGCAGTGAGGAGGCGACGACCGCGATCCGGCGCATCAACCAGATGCACCGCGGTTACGACATCGACGACGACGACATGCGCTACGTGCTCTGCACGTTCGTCGTGATGCCCAAACGGTGGATCGACGCCTACGGCTGGCGCCGGATGTCGCGCCACGAGACCGTCGCCAGCGCCGTCCACTACCGCACGCTGGGCCGGCACATGGGCATCAAGGACCTCCCCGAGACCTACGAGGAGTTCGAGGCCTGCCTCGACGCCTACGAGGCGACCCACTTCGCCTGGGACGAGGACGCCCGGCGGGTCTCCGACGCCACGCTCGACCTGATGGCCTCCTGGTACCCGCGCCCGCTCGCCCCCGTGCTGCGGACCGCGGTCCTGGCGCTGCTCGACGACTCGCTCCTGCGGGCTTTCCGCTATGACCCGCCGAGCGCCGCCACGCGCGCGTGGGTGCGGCGCGCGGTACGGCTGCGGGGCCGCGCCGTCCGTCTGCTGCCGCCCCGGCGGGCCCCGCACTTCGCCCGCCAGAACCGGGAGATCCAGGGCTATCCGAACGGCTACCGGCTCGCCGACCTGGGCACACGCCCGGTGCCGGGCGTCCGCGGCTGTCCCGTGCGGCACGTCTAGGCAGGGGCCGACCGCTCCTTGTGGCGAGCAGCCTCCTTCGGCAGGGCAGCCCTTCGACAGGCTCAGTCCTCGCGGACGGCGAGCGCGAGGAAGCGGGTGTCCTCGTCGACGTACGACGTCATGCGCCACCCGGAACGGGCCAGCAGTGGGCGGAGGTTGGGTTCGGCGCGCAGGTCGTCCGGGGTGAGCGCGCGGCCGTGTCGCGCGGCCAGGGCCGCCCTGCCGATCGGGTGGAACAAGGCCAGCACCCCACCCGGACGCACCACGCGGGCCAGTTCCCGCAGGTTCCCGGCCGGACTCGGCAGGTGGGAGATGAGGCCCGCCCCGAACACGGCGTCCAGCGACCCCGAGCACAGCGGCAGCGCGGCGACGTCCGTGAGCAGCAGGGCCCCGTCGCGGTCCCGCCCGGCCCGGACGGCCTCCCGCAGCATGGCCGGCGTCAGATCGGCCCCCAGCACCACACCCGAGGGGCCCACGGCGGCACGCAGCGGCGGCAGGGCACGTCCGGTGCCGCACCCCGCGTCGAGCACACGGTCGCCGGTACGCAGCCCGAGCTCCGCGACCGCGGCCGCGTAGGCCGGGCCGTCGTCCGGGAACCGGCTGTCCCAGTCGGCGGCGCGGGCTGTGAAGAACTCCTGGACACGCGTCTGGTCGTCGCTCATGTACGGCATGATTCCGCACCGGTCCGGATGACGCCTCACCGGCACGGATGACGTATCGACGCACACGTTCGAGCGTGACCCGATCGTTCCGGTACGTCTGTGCGTCATATTCCAACACCTTTCGAAATGTGTGCCCTTCATGCGCCCGTGGCGGGTCTAGCGTCCCGGGGCCATGGGACACCTGGACCACGCCGCCCTGGGGTGGCTGACCCCCGCGCTCTCGTACGTGATGGCCTGCATAGGCGCCGCCCTCGGCCTGCGCTGCACCGTCCGCGCGCTCGCCGCCACCGGGCGCTCGCGCCGCAACTGGCTCGTCACCGCCGCCTCGGCGATCGGCACCGGCATCTGGACCATGCACTTCGTGGCCATGCTCGGTTTCAGCGTGGGCGGCACCGACATCCGCTACGACGTACCCCTCACTCTCCTGAGCCTGCTCGTCGCCATGGTCGTGGTCTGCGCCGGCGTCTTCGCCGTCGGCTACGGCAGGGACCGCGGCCGGGCCCTGTTCCTGGGCGGGCTCACCACCGGTGTCGGCGTCGCCAGCATGCACTACCTGGGCATGGCGGCCGTCCGTCTGCACGGGGACGTGACCTACGACCCGGTCCTCGTCGGGCTCTCCGTCCTGATCGCCGTCGTCGCCGCGACGGCGGCCCTGTGGGCGGCGCTCAACATCAAGTCGCCCGTCGCGGTCACCATCGCCTCCCTCATCATGGGCGCGGCCGTCAGCAGCATGCACTACACCGGGATGTTCGCGGTGAGCGTGCGTGTGACGCCCTCCGGGGCGGCCCTGCCCGGGGCCACGGCGATGCAGTTCATCTTCCCCCTCGCCGTCGGCCTCGGGTCCTATCTCTTCCTCACCTCGGCCTTCGTCGCGCTGTCGCCGACGGCGGGGGAGCTCGAGGCGTCCGCCTCGGCCCAGCGGCTGGTCGAGCGCACCGCCCCCTAGGAGCCACGCAGCCCGCACGGCAGGCCCGCCGCCCGGACGGACTGTCCTGAAGCCGGGGTTGGCACGTCCCCGAACCACTCCCGAGCGAGGAGTCCATGCGTACACCCCGTAGGACCCCCACAACCGGCGCGGAGGCGCCGGCCCCACCCGCGCGCGGTCGCCGCGCACACGCCGGACCACCGGCCGACGAGGGCCCCGCGTCGCCCTCGGACACCGCACCGGACGGGGCGGCCACGCGCGCGGAGCGCTGGCACATACGCCCCCGAACCGTGCGCGCCAAGATCGTCTGCCTGCTGATGGTCCCGGTCGTCTCCCTCCTGGCGCTGTGGGCCTACGCCACCGTCACCACCGCCCAGGACGTCGCCCGGCTGCGGCAGGTACAGCGGGTGGACGCCGCGGTCCGCGCTCCCGTGTCCACCGCGGTCGCCGCCCTCCAGGCCGAACGCGCGGCCGCCGTACGCCGCGCGACCGACCGGTCCGCTGTACGGACCGACGAGCTGGACGAACTCGCCCGGCGCACCGACCGGTCCGTCGCCGCACTGCGGCTCGGCACGGACAACACCGTCGCCGACAGCGAGGAGCTGCCCGCCGGAGTGGCCCGCCGGCTGGAGGCGTTCGTCGCGGATGCCGGGCGACTGCGCCCGCTGCGGACCGCGGTGCGGGACGGGCACGCGGGCTGGGACGACACGTACAGCCGCTACACCCGGACCATCGCGGCGGCTTTCGGAGTCGGCGGTGCCCTCACCGGCATCCAGGACGCCGACCTCGGCTCCGACGCTCGCGTGCTGCTCGAATTCTCCCGAGCGGGGGAGGCGTTGGCCCAGGAGGACGCGGTCCTGGCGAGCGCCCGCGTGTCCGGCACACTGAGCGGGCAGCGCCTTCGGCTCTTCACCGGCGCCGTCGAGCTGCGCCGCACCCTCACCGGGACGGCCGTCGCCGACCTGCGCGGTACCGAACGCTCCGCATGGGACGCCCTCTCCGACAGCAGCGCCCACACCGGGCTGCGCGACATCGAGGACCGGATCCTCACCAGCCAACCGGGTACCGAGGCGATCGAGGCGGCACCCGAGAGCATCTGGAACACGACCCACGCGCGCGTCCGGGACGGCATGCGCGCCATCGAGGACGACGCGGGGCGCGGCGTCGCGCGGCGGGCCGACCCGTTCACCCGAGGACTCCTCACCCCGGCCGGGGCGGCCGTCCTGCTCGGCCTCGCCGCCGTCGCCGCCTCGCTCGTCATCTCCGTACGCATCGGCCGCGGCCTCGTCGTGGAGCTGGTGAGCCTGCGCAACGGCGCCCTGGAGATCGCCCGGCGCAAACTCCCCGAGGCCATGCGGAGACTGCGCGCGGGCGAGGAGATCGACATCCGCGCCGAGGCCCCGCCCGGACCACCCGCGGAGGACGAGACCGGGCAGGTCGCCGAGGCCCTCGCTACGGTGCACCGCGCCGCGCTGCGCGCCGCCGTGGAACGCGCCGAGCTGGCCGGCGGCATTTCCGGCGTCTTCGTCAACCTGGCCCGGCGCAGCCAGATCCTCGTCCACCGCCAGCTCAGCCTCCTCGACAGCATGGAACGCCGCTCCGACGACCCGAACGAGCTCAGCGACCTCTTCCGCCTCGACCACCTCACCACCCGCATGCGGCGCCACGCCGAGAGCCTGATCATCCTCTCCGGAGCGGCCCCCGGCCGGGCCTGGCGCACGCCCGTCCCCCTGACCGACGTGGTCCGCGCGGCCGTCTCCGAAGTCGAGGACTACGCGCGCGTGGAGGTACGGCAACTCCCCGATGCGGCCGTCGCCGGCGCGGCCGTCGCCGACCTCACGCACCTCCTGGCCGAGATCATCGAGAACGCCGCCCAGTTCTCGCCGCCCCACACGCGCGTGCGCGTCACCGGCGAACCCGTCGGCAACGGCTACGCCGTCGAGGTCGAGGACCGCGGCCTCGGCATGGGCAAGGAGACCCTCGCCGAGGCCAACCGCCGCATCGCGCAGTCCGAGGCGCTCGACCTGTTCGACAGTGACCGGCTCGGCCTGTTCGTGGTCAGCAGGCTCGCCGCCCGGCACGACGTCAAGGTCCACCTGAGGACCTCGCCCTACGGCGGCACCACCGCGGTCGTCCTGCTGCCCACCGCCCTGCTGCCCACCGGGGCGGTGAAACCTTCACCCGGCGCGGAGGCCCCCCTGCGGGCGTCCGAGGAACGCGCCCATGCACGCGTGCCCGACGCGCACCCGGGCACCGTCCCCGACGCCGTCACCACACCCGCCGACCGGCGTGCCCTGGTGGCCCCGGCACCGGTCGCCGCCGACAGCCCGAGCCCCACCCCACCCGCAGGAGTCGCCACCTTGCGCCTGCACCGGCCCCAGGAGCAGCCCGAGGGCTCCGACGACCTCCCGCGTCGCGTACGGCAGGCCAGCCTCGCCCCCCAACTGCGCGCCGAACGCGCCGGGGAACCGTCACCGCCCGCGCCCCCGGACGACGAACGCACCCCCGAGCTCGTACGCGACCGCATGGCGGCGTACCGCGACGGCTGGGCACGCGGCGGCGGCAGGCGACCCGGCCACGGCACCACTCCCGGCCCCGTGACGGGCAGCGACAGCAGCGAAGGAGACCCCGCATGATCCAGGACCCGAGCACACACTCCGCCCGGCGCTCCGGCGAACTCGACTGGCTGCTGGACGACCTGGTGCTCCGCGTGAGCGAGATCCGGCACGCCGTGGTGCTGTCCAACGACGGACTGGCCGTGGGCGCCTCGTCCGGCCTCCACCGCGAGGACGCCGAACACCTGGCCGCGGTCGCCTCCGGCTTCCACAGCCTCGCCAAGGGGGCGGGACGGCACTTCGGCGCCGGCGGAGTCCGCCAGACCATGGTGGAGATGGACGAGGGCTTCCTGTTCGTGGCCGCCGCGGGCGACGGTTCCTGCCTCGCCCTCCTCACCGCCGTGACCGCCGACATCGGCCTCGTGGCCTACGAGATGGCCCGCCTGGTCAAGCGCGTCGGCGAACACCTCGGCACGGCACCCCGCGCCGGCGCGCGACCCCCCGCCGCCGGATGAGCAGAGAGAGCGGTCGCCGCAGATGACCGAGGACATGACGGGAGCCCCGCACGAGCCGGGCAGCCAGTGGTACGACAACGAGGCCGGCCCTCTCGTCCGCCCCTACGCCATGACGGGCGGTCGCACCCGGCCCGGGCCCACCGGCGTGCGGTTCGACCTGATCGCCCTGGTCACCCTGGACCCGGGCGCACCCGGTGTGGACGACGCCCCGCTCGGCCCGGAACACCGCAACCTCCTCGACCTGTGCCGGCCGGAGACGCAGTCGGTCGCCGAACTCGCCGCGGGCGCGGACCTGCCCGTGGGCGTGGTCAGGGTCCTCCTCGGCGACCTCCTGGAGCTCGGCTTCGTCACCGTCAGCCGCCCCGTCCCACCGGCGAGGCTGCCCGACGAACGCATCCTGCGCGAGGTGATCGAAGGACTGAGAGCGCTGTAGACGAAGGGCCGACAGCGCTGTGGATGAACGCACACCACCCACCGACCCACCCACCTGCTCACGCCACCCGTGGCCGGTACTCCCGAGAGAAGTGAACAATGGTCTCCGAGCACTCCGACGCCTCCGACGGCGAGACCGCCGCGCTGGCCTTGAAGATCCTGGTCGCCGGCGGATTCGGCGTGGGCAAGACCACCCTGGTCGGCGCCGTCAGCGAGATCCGGCCACTGCGCACCGAGGAACTGCTCAGCGAAGCCGGCCGGTCGGTGGACGACACCGACGGCGTGGACCAGAAGACCACCACGACCGTCGCCATGGACTTCGGACGCATCACCATCAGGTCCGGCCTCTCCCTGTACCTCTTCGGCACGCCGGGCCAGGACCGGTTCTGGTTCCTGTGGGACGAACTGGCGCAAGGGGCGCTCGGTGCAGTGGTCCTCGCGGACACCCGTCGGCTGGAGGACTGCTTCCCCGCGGTCGACTACTTCGAGCACCGGCGCATCCCGTTCGTGGTGGCCGTCAACTGTTTCGCGGGCGCCCGGCAGCACGGCGCCCCGGACGTCTCACGCGCCCTCGACCTGGACCGGGGCACACCCGTGGTGCTGTGCGACGCCCGTGACCGCGACTCGGGGAAGGAGGTGCTGATCCGGCTGGTCGAGTACGCCGGGCGGATGCACACCGCCCGGCTCCTCGACTCGGTGGGCTGACCCCCGAAACGCCTGGTCAGTCCGCGACGTCCAGCTCCGCGAGGACCTTGTCGATCGTGACGCGGACGAGGAGTTCACCCGGGACACCGTTGCGGGCGCCGAACTCTTCGGCGCGCTCCTCGCCCATGTACCGGGCGGCGATCCTGGTGGCCCAGTGCCGCACCTCGTCGAGGTCCTCCACGAGGCGGGCACGGCCTCGCAGCACCACGAAGGAGTACGGCGGCCGGTCGTCGTCCACGCACAGGGCGACCCGGCCGTCACGGGCGAGATTGCGTCCCTTCACGCTGCGTTCGCCGGTGTTGAACACCACCTCGTCCCCGTCCAGCAGGAACCAGATCGGGGCCACGTGCGGGCTCCCGTCGGCCCGGACCGTCGAGAGCTTTCCGGTGCGGGTGCCGTGCGTGACGAACTCCCGCCACTGCGCGTCGGTCATCTTCTCTGCCATGGCTCCCATCCTCCTTGCCCCGGCCGCGGTCGTGGGGAAGGCTGGCGTGGAGATCCTCCGGCCAGGAGGAGAATCGCACGGGGAGAAAACGGGGAGATTCGGAACATGGCGCAGAACCAGGGACTGGACTGGCTGCTGGACGACCTGACCGAGCGCGTCCACGAAGTGCGGCACGCACTGGTCCTGTCCAACGACGGCCTGGTGACAGGGGCGAGCACGGGGCTGCGCCGCGAGGACGCCGAGCACCTCGCGGCCGTGTCGTCCGGCCTGCACAGCCTGGCCAAGGGCTCGGGGCGGCATTTCGGTGCGGGCAGCGTACGCCAGACGATGATCGAGTTCGACGACGCGGTGCTCTTCGTCACCGCGGCCGGCACGGGCAGTTGTCTGTGCGTCCTCAGCGGCGCCGAAGCCGACATCGGCCAGATCGCGTACGAGATGACGCTTCTGGTCAACCGGGTGGGCGAGCACCTCGACGTGGATGCGCGTCAGCCCGAACGAAAACCGACCACAGGTATCTGACCTGCGCTTTCGTCATCCCGGTGGAGTTATCCACAGGCTCGCCGCGAGGTGCGCCGCAGCGGCTACGGTTTTTTCACGGCGACCGCACGCAGCGACCGAACGCAGCGACCGAACGCGGCGGCCGCACACGGCGTGAGCCGCTGACTCCACGGGGGAGACCGACCATGTCAGACACCATCACGACGACCGACCGCATGACGAAGACCGACCGCCTCGCCTGCGCGCCGGGCCGGGCCGCCCGCGAACTCGACTTGAAGCGCAGCGAGTTCGACCTGGCGGTGCATCTCGGCCTCGTCCGGACCGTTCCCGGCGACGGAGGCGGTGGCCGCCGGGTCGCCCGCGCGGAGATCGAGCGGCTGCGCGCCGAGGACGGCTTCCCGAGCGGACTGCGCGAGCGCGTCGCCACCGCCGGTACCAACGAGGGCGCCGCGCTCATGAAGGTGTCGCCCGCGAGGTTCACGAGTCTCGCGCGTTTCGGCCTTCTCGTCCCGGTGACGTTCTACCTGAACCGCTACCGGACGGTCGTCTGGCTGTATCTGGCCGAGGAGCTGAAGCGGTTCGCGGCCGAGGAGAGCAACACCCGGCTGCTGACCGGCCGCATCACGCCGGCACCGTTGCGCGCAGCGCTGAAGCAGGGCCTCGACCGCCGGCCTCGCAACTGGCGGGGACGCCACATCGGGTTCCTGCTGCGACAGGCGGGGGACGACCCGTGGGCCCGCGCGGCAGCCGTGGCCTGCCTTCTCGATCCCACCGACGTGGCGGAAGTGGTCCAGGACCCGTACGAGCGTGCCCATATGGACCGCTGTCGCCCTCGCCTCCCGTCGCACGACGCACCCGGTTCACCCGCAGCCGAGCTGGCCGAGACGCTCATGACGGCGAGTGAGCCGGACGAAGTGGCCTGGTTCCGCGCGGACCTGGCCCACACCATCGCAGCGGCCCGGCTGGAGCTCCGATCCGCCGAGCCCACCGCGCCCGTGGTGACGGGCGTGGCGGAGGCAGCGGTCGTCCCGTACGAGACTGCCAGGCACGCGACCCAGCTCTTCGTCTCGTCGCGCGGGTGAGATCTGCAGCGGCGTCCGGCTGACCGTCGGCGAGACGGTCACGGACCTCGGTGCGGGCGACTCGGCCTATTTCGCCGCGGACGCGGTACACGGCAAGGTGAACCAGGGCGGGGCGCCCTGTGTCCACTACGTCGTCGCCCTGATCATGCGCTCCCCGGCCTGGGGCGCCCCCGCGCGGCGGTGAGTTCCCGGCCGCGTCCACGTCCGGAGGCGGGAGACGATCATGCCCGAGCTGCCCGACGTCGAGGGTTTCCGGCAGGTGCTCGCGTCCTGCGCCACGGGCCGCGTGGTCCGGCGCGTCGACGTACGGGACGCCGGGGTGCTGCACGACGTGACTGCGCGGGGCCTGCGCAACGCGCTGGAGGGGCGGCGGTTCGGGGCGCCGGAACGGCACGGCAAGTGGCTCCTCGCCCGGACCGGAGGCCCCACCCTCGTCCTGCACTTCGGGATGACCGGCCGGCTGGTCTGCGGCCGTCCCGACGATGCCGTCGAGGCGCACGACCGCGTGCTGTTCACCCTGAGCGGCCGCCGTCAGCTGCGCTTCCGTGACCAGCGCAAACTCCAGGGACTCTGGCTCGCCCACGACGACTCCGATCTCGACCGGCTGCTGCGGCGGCAGGGCCCCGACGCGCTGACGGTCGACCGCGCGGAGTTCGAGACCGTGCTCTCCGCACGTCGCGGGAGCCTCAAGACCGCCCTCACCGACCAGTCGGTGCTCGCCGGTCTCGGCAACCTCCTCGCCGACGAGATCCTGTGGCGTGCCCGTCTGCGCCCCGACCGGAGTGCGCGTGATCTCACCGAGGCCGACGTCCGCCGCCTGTACGGCCGGATGCGTGGCACGCTGAGAGCCGCCGTCCCCGCCGGGTGCGTGCCGCCGCGTGACTCCTGGCTCACCGGCCACCGCGACGACCCCGACCCGAAGTGCCCACGCTGCCACACCGGCCTGCGCCGGTCCCGGATGGGAGGCCGGGGCACGGTGTGGTGCCCGCGGTGCCAGCCGGACGCCTGATCCGCCCGCGGCGGCCCGCTCAGCCGTCGGGGTCCAGCACGGCCGGCGGGCCGGCGAGCAGGCCGCCGTCCAAGACGAACTCGCTCCCCGTCGAGAAGGTCGCGTCGGTGACGATGAAGAGCACCATGCGGGCGACCTCCTCGGGCTCGCCGAACCGCGGGATGGGCTGTCCCGCGGTGTACGCGTCGCCGAAACCGGCCGTCATCCGAGTGCGGATCGCGCCGGGGTGCACGGAGCAGACCCGGATCCGGTCGGGCGCCAGTTCCAGCGCGGCCACCTTGGTCAGCCCGCGCAGCCCCCACTTGCCGGCCGCGTACGAGCCGATACCGGCGTAGGCGCTGAGCCCGGCCGAGGAGGACATGTTCACGATGACGCCGCCGCCGGCCCGGCGCAGCGACGGACCCGACGCGCGCATGCCCAGCCAGGCGCCGGTGAGGTTGACGTCGAGCACCTGCCGGAAGGACGCGGGGCTCTGTTCCTCCATCGGGCCCCAGTCGATGATCCCCGCGATGTTCGCGAGGACCGAGACCGGTCCCAGGTCCCGCTCGGTGCCGGCCAGGGCCCGCTGCCAGTCGTCCTCGCTGGTGACGTCCAGGTGCGTGAAGCGGGCCCGGCCGCCGAGCCCGGCCGCCACCTCCGTCCCCTCCGGGTCCCGGATGTCGGTGACCACCACGGCGGCGTCCTCGGCGGCGAGCGCGCGTGCCACCGCGGCTCCGATGCCCCCGGCTCCACCGGTGACGACCGCCACCTGTCCGTTGAGACGCCCCATCGTGGCCTCCTTCGCTCAGGGCGCTCCCGCCGTCTGACGTTCCTCGTCCGGCGCCACGAGCGACTGCGTGAGCGGAATCCGCGCCAGGGCGAACACACCCGCGGCGATCAGCGCGACACCGAACAACTGGGGCAGCAGCCACCACCCGGAGCGGACCGTCTCCTCGTACAGGGTGATGCCGAGGACGAGGCTCACCGTCGCGTCACCGAGGGTGAGCGCGGGCTGCGAGGCGACCAGCGGACCGGCCTGCATCGCGTTCTCCAGCAGGAACAACGCGCACACGCCGGTCAACGCGAACCCGTACGTCTGCCAGGCGGTGAAGAAGCCCACGAGGCCCTGTTCGTCGAGGATGTGCGTGGCCGTCTTCATCAGCGCCGCCGTCACCGCGTAACTGATCGCTGTCGCGGCCCCCAGGCACGCCGCCCGGGCGCGGCCCTCCGGGCGCCGCAGAGCGGCGACGGCGAGGCCCAGGACCGCCCCCGCGCAGACGGCGAGCGCGGGGACCCAGCGGTCCAGCTCCACATGCGTGCGGTTGCCGGTGGGGGAGGCGGCGGCCAGCGCGACCGCCAGCCCGGCCACCACCACGGTCACGGCCAGCCAGCCCGTACCCGGCAGATGCCGGCGCATCAGCAGCGACGCGACCACGAGGGTGAGCGGCAGCTCCAGCACGAACAGGGGCTGCACGATCGTCAGCGGCCCGGTCGCCAGCGCCAGCGCCTGACAGACGGCGGCGCCGATCACCGCGAGGATGCCGGCCAGCCAGACCGGCCGGCGCAGCAGGTCGAGCATCAGCCCGGCCCGCAACCCCTGGGAGCGCGGCACGGTCAGCGCCGCCTTGCGCTGCAACACGGTCGCGACGGCGTTGCTGAAGGCCGCGCAGACCGCGAAGACGACGGGGAGCACGGTGTGCAGCGTGGCCACCTCCCGGATCGGCGGGCGTGTGACGCCGGCGGTGCCTGCCCTGCCATGGTCGCCGCATCGGGGCACGGGCGCGATCGGAGCCCGCCGAGCGTGGGCCCCGACCGGCACGGGCCCGGTCAGCCCAGCTTCCGGAAGAGCCCTTCCTGCACGACCGACACGACCAGCCGGCCCTCACGGTCGTAGATCCGGCCGCGGGCCAGACCGCGCCCGCCGACGGCGATCGGCGACTCCTGGTCGTACAGCAGCCAGTCGTCCGCACGGAACGGACGGTGGAACCACATGGCGTGGTCCAGGGACGCCATGTCGAAGCCCCGCGGGCCCCACAGCGGCTCGACCGGGATGCGGACGGCGTCCAGCAGGGTCATGTCACTGGCGTAGGTGAGGGCGCAGGTGTGGACGAGCGGGTCGTCGCCGAGCGGCCCGACCGCGCGCATCCACACGGCGCTGCGCGGCTCCGCGTCCTCGACCTCGTCCGCGCTCCAGCGCAGCCGGTCCACGTAGCGGATGTCGAAGGGCTGGCGGCGGGCCATCCGCTCCAACTGCTCGGGCAGCGCGCCCAGATGCTCCCGGATCTCGTCCGTGACCGTCTGCAGCGACTCGGGGTCCAGAACCTCGCGGGCCGGCGGCAGCTGGTGCTCGAAGCTGCCCTCCTCCGGCTTGTGGAAGGAGGCGGTCAGGTTGAAGATCGTGCGGCCCTGCTGCACGGCCGTGACCCGCCGGGTCGTGAACGACCGTCCGTCGCGCACCCGCTCGACCTGGTAGACGATCGGCACGCCCGGGATGCCCGGGCGCAGGAAGTAGGCGTGCAGCGAGTGCACGGGACGGTCGCCCTCCGTGGTGCGGCCGGCGGCCACCAGAGCCTGGCCCGCCACCTGCCCGCCGAAGACCCGCTGGAGGGACTCCTGCGGGCTCCGGCCACGGAAGATGTTGACCTCGATCTGTTCCAGGTCGAGCAGGTCGACCAGTCTCTCGGCCGGGTTCGTCGTCATGGGTGGGATTCTCCTGTGCTCGGTACTGCCCGGC
The DNA here is from genome assembly GCF_040612515.1 of Streptomyces sp. NPDC006372. Lineage (NCBI taxonomy): Bacteria > Bacillati > Actinomycetota > Actinomycetes > Kitasatosporales > Streptomycetaceae > Streptomyces > Streptomyces sp. NPDC006372. The sequence goes on from NZ_JBEXQJ010000022.1 coordinate 28,209, forward strand.
CGTTCACAGCTGGCCGACGTCGGTGACACGGACGACCGCGCGGCCCTCCGCGTCGGAGGCGGTGAGGTCGACCTCCGCGCTGATGCCCCAGTCGTGGTCGCCGTTCGGGTCGTGGAAGATCTGCCGGACCCGCCACAGGGCGTTCTCCGGCTCCTCCTCGATGATCAGCAGCTTGGGGCCGCGGGCGTCCGGGCCGGTGCCGAGGTCCTCGTACTCGTCCCAGTACTTGTCCATCGCCTCGCCCCACGCGTCGGCGTCCCAGCCGGACTCCGCGTCCATCTCGCCCAGTTCCTCGACCTGGTCGAGAGCGGCGAGTTCGACCCGCCGGAACATGGCGTTGCGGACCAGGACGCGGAAGGCACGCGCGTTGGCGGTGACCGGCTTGACCTCGTCGGCCTTCTCCTGGGCCTCCTCGGCGGTCATCTCCTCCGGGTTGGCCAGCTGCTCCCACTCGTCCAGCAGGCTGGAGTCGACCTGGCGCACCATCTCGCCCAGCCACGCGATCAGGTCTTCCAGGTCCTCGGACTTGAGGTCGTCCGGGACGGTGTGGTCGAGGGCCTTGTAGGCGCCGGCGAGGTAGCGCAGCACGATGCCCTCGGTGCGCGCCAGCTCGTAGTGGGACACCAACTCCGTGAAGGACAGCGCCCGTTCGTACATGTCGCGGATGACCGACTTCGGCGACAGCGGATGGTCGCCGACCCAGGGGTGGCTCTTGCGGTACGTGTCGTACGCGTGGAAGAGCAGCTCCTCCAGGGGCTTCGGGTACGTGATGTCCTGGAGGCGCTCCATGCGCTCCTCGTACTCGACGCCGTCCGCCTTCATCGCGGCGACGGCCTCGCCGCGCGCCTTGTTCTGCTGGGCGGCGAGGATCTGCCGCGGGTCGTCCAGCGTCGACTCCACGACGGACACCATGTCGAGCGCGTACGACGGCGACTCGGGGTCCAGCAGCTCGAACGCGGCCAGCGCGAAGGTGGACAGCGGCTGGTTGAGCGCGAAATCCTGCTGGAGGTCGACCGTGAGGCGGACGACACGGCCGGTCGGGTCCGGCTCGTCGAGCTTCTCGACGATGCCGCCGTCCAGCAGCGAACGGTAGATGGCGATGGCCCGGCGAATGTGCCGCAGTTGCTGCTTGCGCGGCTCGTGATTGTCCTCCAGCAGCCGCCGCATCGCCTCGAAGGCGTTGCCGGGGCGGGCGATCACCGACAGCAGCATGGTGTGCGTCACCCGGAACCGGGAGCTCAGCGGCTCGGGTTCGGAGCCGATGAGCTTCTCGAAGGTCTGCTCCGACCACGCGACGAAGCCCTCCGGGGCCTTCTTGCGGACGACCTTGCGGCGCTTCTTCGGGTCGTCGCCCGCCTTGGCGAGCGCCTTCTCGTTCTCGACGACGTGCTCGGGCGCCTGCGCGACGACGAAGCCCTCCGTGTCGTACCCGGCCCGCCCGGCGCGGCCCGCGATCTGGTGGAACTCCCGGGCCCGCAGGGTGCGTACACGGGTGCCGTCGTACTTGGTGAGGGCCGTGAACAGCACCGTGCGGATGGGGACGTTGACGCCCACGCCGAGCGTGTCCGTACCGCAGATGACCTTCAGCAGACCTGCCTGGGCGAGCTTCTCCACCAGGCGGCGGTACTTGGGCAGCATGCCGGCGTGGTGGACGCCGATGCCGTGCCGGACGTAGCGGGAGAGGTTGCGGCCGAACTTGGTGGTGAAGCGGAAGTTGCCGATCAGCTCGGCGATCCGCTCCTTCTCCTCCTTCGAGCACATGTTGATGCTCATCAGCGCCTGCGCCCGCTCCACGGCCTGCGCCTGCGTGAAGTGCACGATGTAGACCGGTGCCTGCCGGGCGGACAGCAGATCGGTGAGCGTCTCGGTGAGCGGCGTGTACCGGTACTCGTAGGACAGCGGCACGGGGCGGGTCGCCGAGCGGACCACCGCCGTCGGGCGGCCCGTGCGGCGGGTGAGGTCCTTCTCGAAGAAGGAGACGTCACCGAGGGTCGCCGACATCAGCACGAACTGCGCCTGCGGCAGCTCCAGGATCGGGATCTGCCAGGCCCAGCCGCGGTCGCCCTCCGCGTAGAAGTGGAACTCGTCCATCACGACCTGGCCGACGTCCGCGTCCTTGCCGTCGCGCAGCGCGATCGACGCGAGCACCTCGGCGGTGCAGCAGATCACGGGGGCGTCGGCGTTGACGGAGGCGTCGCCGGTCAGCATGCCGACGTTCTCGGTGCCGAAGATCTTGCACAGCTCGAAGAACTTCTCCGAGACCAGGGCCTTGATCGGCGCCGTGTAGAAGGTGACCTCGTCCCGGGCGAGGGCCGCGAAGTGCGCACCAGCCGCGATCATGCTCTTGCCGGACCCGGTGGGCGTCGACACGATCACGTTCGCGCCGGAGACCACCTCGATCAGCGCCTCCTCCTGGTGGGGATAGAGCGTGAGACCCCGCTCACCGGCCCACGACTCGAAGGCTTCGTAGAGGGCGTCGGGGTCGGCGGTCCGCGGCAGCTGATCGATGAGGGTCACGCCCCCCATCTTGCCTGGCCCGGTGCCCGATGCGGGAATCGGCTGCGGCCCCCAAGATCACGAGCGATACGCTGGGCGCCGACGACACGTCAGCGCACCCGGTCAACTGGACAGCGGCACCTGAGGAATGAGGCGGACAAGCGCGATGATGGGACCTGCACACTCACTGTCGGGCGCCGCCGCCTGGCTCGGCGTCGGTGCGGCAGCGGCCGCCGCGGGGTACCCGATGCCCTGGCCGGTCCTCCTCGTCGGCGCCCTGATATGCGCCGGCGCCGCGCTCGCCCCGGACCTCGACCACAAGGCGGCCACCATCTCCCGGTCCTTCGGACCGCTGTCGCGCTGGCTGTGCGAGATCGTCGACAAGCTGTCGTACGCCGTCTACAAGGCCACCAAGAAGCAGGGCGACCCGCGCCGCTCCGGCGGGCACCGCACCCTCACGCACACCTGGCTGTGGGCGGTCCTGATCGGTGCGGGCACCTCGGCCGTCGCGATCAGCAGTGACCGGTGGGGAGTGCTGGCGGTCCTCTTCGTCCACCTGGTCCTGGCCATCGAGGGTCTGCTGTGGCGGGCGACGCGCGGCTCCAGCAGCGAAGTACTGGTGTGGCTGCTGGCCGCGACCACCTCGTGGATCCTCGCGGGGATCCTGGACAAGCCGGGCAACGGCGCGGACTGGCTGTTCACGGCACCGGGCCAGGAGTACCTGTGGCTGGGGCTGCCCGTCGTGCTGGGCGCGATCGTGCACGACATCGGGGACGCGCTGACCGTCTCGGGCTGCCCGATCCTGTGGCCCATCCCGGTCGGCCGCAAGCGCTGGTACCCGGTCGGGCCGCCGAAGCCGATACGGTTCCGGGCGGGCAGCTGGGTCGAGGTCAGGGTGCTGATGCCGGTGTTCATGCTGCTCGGCGGGGTGGGCTGCGCGGCGGCGCTCAACGTCATCTGAGCGGGGGCTCAGGAGCCGCCGTACCGCCGCTCGAAGCGGGCGACCCGGCCCTCCGAGTCCACCGTGCGGGCCTTGCCCGTGTAGAAGGGGTGGCTCTCCGAGGAGATCTCCACGTCCACGACCGGGTAGGTCTCGCCGTCGTCCCACTCGATGGTCTGCTCGCTGGTCGCGGTCGACCGGGTCAGGAACGCGTAACCGGCGGAACGGTCGCGGAAGACGACGGGGTGGTAGTCGGGGTGCTTGTCCTGCTGCATGACCGCTCCTCGGGCTCGGACGACTCGGGTCGGTGTCGTGATCAGCCGGAGAGGGTGTCCTCGTCGACGACGTGGACGGCGGCCTCCTCGGCCGACGCGGCCGCGCCGTCGATGCCCACGTCCGTGGCGACCAGCGCGCTCTCCTCGTCCTCGTGCGCGCCCTCGTCGGGTGCGACGAGCCGCCCGGAGCGGTCGGCGCCGACCTCGTTGTCGAGGAGTTCCCCGTCGGTGTCCTCGCAGTCCCCCAGGCCGTCACCGTCCTGGCCGGCGGACTCCGGCAGCTCCTCGGCGAGCCGCTCGTCGAGCGTCTCGCCCCGCTGCCGCTCGGCCGCCGTCACACCGAGGTGCTCGACGGCCCAGGGCCGCTCCGGAGGGGACCAGCCCCGGTCCAGGGGATCGTCGACGCCGTCGCGCTCCAGCGTGTCCTCGGCGTCGAGCAGCCCCGTGTCCTCCCTCTGCTCGTCCTGGTCCGGCTGGTAGACCTCGTCTCCCCAGCCGTCGGAGCTGTTCACGGGTACCTCCAGGGGATGGGGACGGGCCCGTTCTCACCGGACCCGCGCCGGGCCGCCGCCGCACGGAGCACTGGCGCCGCCCTCACCGAACCGCTGCCGCGGTTCCCGGGCGTTCCCCGAGCCGGTGCCTGATCCCAGCCTTCCACCGAGCCTCGGCACCGCGCAACGCCAAGGGCCCGGGGAGGCCCCGCCCCGGGCCCTCACCCGTGCCACGACCGCCACAACGCCGCATACGCCCCGTCCGCCGTCACCAGTTCCTCGTGGCTGCCCAGTTCGCTGATCCGGCCGTTCTCGACGACCGCGATGACGTCCGCGTCATGGGCGGTGTGCAGGCGGTGGGCGATGGCGACGACGGTGCGGCCGTCGAGGACCTTGGCCAGGGAGCGTTCGAGGTGCCGGGCGGCGCGGGGATCGAGCAGCGACGTCGCCTCGTCCAGGACCAGGGTGTGCGGGTCCGCCAGCACCAGGCGGGCCAGCGCGATCTGCTGGGCCTGCGCGGGCGTGAGCGCCAGGCCGCCCGAGCCGACCTCCGTGTCCAGACCGTCGTCGAGGGCGCGGGCCCAGCCGTCCGCGTCGACCGCGCCCAGCGCGGCCCACAGCTCGGCGTCGACCGCGCCCGTCCGGGCGAGCCGGAGGTTGTCGCGCAGGGAGCCCACGAAGACGTGGTGCTCCTGGTTGACGAGGGCGACGTGGGCGCGGACCCGCTCCGCCGGCATCCGGGACAGCTCGGCGCTGCCCAGGGTGATCCGGCCCTCCCGGGGCGCGTAGATCCCGGCGAGCAGCCGGCCCAGTGTCGACTTGCCCGCACCCGAGGGGCCGACCAGGGCCAGCCGGGTGCCGGGGGCGACCTCCAGGGACACCTCGCGCAGGACGTCGACGCCCTCCAGGTAGCCGAAGCGCACCTGGTCGGCGTGTACCCGGCGCCCGTCGGGGGCCACGGAGGAGTCGCCTGCCTCGGGCTCGATGTCCCGGACACCGACCAGCCGGGCCAGTGACACCTGGGCCACCTGGAGCTCGTCGTACCAGCGCAGGATCATGCCCACCGGGTCGACGAGCATCTGGGCGATCAGCGCCCCCGTGGTGAGCCGGCCGACGTCGATCCAGCCCTGGAGGGCGAACACCCCGCCGATGAGCAGGACCGACGCGAGCACGGTCACATGGGTGATGTTGACGACCGGGAAGAGCACGGACCGCAGCCACAGCGTGTAGCGCTCCCACGCCGTCCACTCCTTGATCCGGCGCTCGGACAGCGCCACGCGGCGGGCGCCGAGGCGGTGGGCCTCGACGGTGCGCCCGGCGTCCACCGTCTCGGCGAGCGCCGCGGCCACGGCGGCGTACCCGGCCGCCTCCGAGCGGTAGGCGGCCGGCGCCCGCCGGAAGTACCAGCGGCAGCCGGCCACCAGCAGCGGCAGGGCGACGAGCACGGCGAGCGCCAGTGGTGGGGCCGTGACGACCAGTCCGCCCATGAGCAGCGCCACCCACACCACACCGATCGACAGCTGCGGCACGGCCTCACGCATCGCGTTGGCCAGCCGGTCGACGTCCGTCGTGATGCGGGACAGCAGGTCACCGGTCCCGGCCCGCTCCAGCACGCCGGGCGGCAGCCCGACCGACCGTACGAGGAAGTCCTCGCGCAGATCGGCCAGCATCCGCTCGCCCAGCATCGCGCCCCGCAGCCGCACCTGGCGCACGAACACGGCCTGGACGGCCAGCGCGGCCGCGAAGAGCCCCGCGGTCAGCTCCAGCCGCAGGTCCCGCGCCCCGTCGGACACCCGCTCCACCAGCCCGCCCAGCAGCCACGGCCCGGCCATCGAGGCGAGGACGGCGACCGTGTTGACGGCGATGAGCAGCAGGAACGCCCTGCGGTGTCTGCGCAGCAATTCGGTCACGTAGGCGCGGACGGTCGAAGGGGCGCCGACCGGCAGGGTGTTCGCCGTCGTCGGGGCCGCCGGGTCGTACGCCGGTGGCGCCACGCCGATCATGCTGTCTCCTCGATCTCTTCCAGTTCCAGTACGTCGTCGAGAACGACCCCGCCGGCCCGCTCGGGCAGTGCGGCCTCGTCGTCGGTCTCGCGGGTGACGACCGCCCGGTAGCGGGACTCGGTGTGCACCAGCTCGCGGTGGGTGCCGGCCGCCGCGACCGTGCCCTCGTGCAGGAAGACGACCCGGTCGGCGCGGTCCAGCAGCAGCGGGGAGGACGTGAACACCACGGTCGTGCGCCCCGTGCGCAGCTCCCGCACGCCCTGCGCGATCCGTGCCTCGGTGTGCGAGTCGACGGCCGAGGTCGGCTCGTCCAGGACGAGCACCTCGGGGTCGGTGAGCAGCGACCGGGCGAGCGCGAGGCGCTGGCGCTGACCGCCGGACAGGGACCGGCCGCGTTCGGTGATCCGGGCGTCCATGGGGTCGGCGGCGTCCAGCGAACCCTGCACCAGCGCGGCCAGCACGTCCTCGCACTGGGCGGCGGCCAGCGCCGCGCGCGGCTCGACCTCGCCCGAGGAGGGCACGTCGAGCAGTTCGCGCAGGGTGCCGGAGAGCAGCACCGGGTCCTTGTCCTGGACGAGGACGGACGTACGGGCGCTGTCCAGCGGGAGTTCGTCGAGCGGCACCCCGTCCAGCAGCACCGAGGTCCCCTCCTGCGCGGGGTGTCCGCCCAGCCGTTCCGCCAGCCGGCCGGCCGCGTCCGGATCTCCGCAGACCACCGCGGTCAGCAGGCCGGCGTTCGCGAGCAGTCCGGTGTCCGGGTCGTACAGGTCTCCGGACGGGGCGCCGGCCACGCGCGACCCGGCGGTGTCCGTCGCCCGCTGCAGTGACAGCACGCGCGCGGCCCGCCTGGCCGACGGCCGGGAGAAGGAGTACGCCATGGCGATCTCCTCGAAGTGCCGCAGCGGATACGTCAGGACCATCACCGAGCTGTAGACGGTGACCAGTTCACCGACGGTGATCCGGCCCTGGCGCGCCAGATGCACGCCGTACCAGACGACGGCGATGAGCAGCAGACCGGGCAGCAGCACCTGGATGGCGGAGATCAGGGACCACATCCGGGCGCTGCGCACGGCCGCGTGGCGGACCTCCTGGGAGGCGTGGCGGTAGCGCTCCAGGAACAGTTCCTCCCCGCCGATGCCGCGCAGCACGCGCAGTCCGGCGACGGTGTCCGAGGCGAGCTCGGTGGCACGTCCCGCCTTCTCGCGCTGGACGTCCGCGCGCCGCGTGGCACGGGGCAGCAGGGGCAGCACGGCGATCGCCAGCACGGGCAGGCCCACGGCGACGACCACGCCGAGCGCCGGCTGGTAGACGAGCAGGCCGACGCAGACCAGCACGATGGTGACCAGGGCCGCGGTGAACCGCGACAAGGCCTCCACGAACCAGCCGATCTTCTCGACGTCACCCGTCGAAACGGCGACCACCTCACCGGCCGCGACCCGCCGGGTCAGCGCCGAGCCCAGGTGGGCTGCCTTGCGGGCGAGCAACTGCTGGACGCGGGCGGCCGCCGTGATCCAGTTGGTGATGGCCGTGCGGTGCAGGAAGGTGTCGCCGACGGCGTTACCGGCGCAGGCCAGCGCCAGCAGCCCGCCCGCCAGGGCGAGTCGGGAGCCGGAGCGGTCGACCACGGCCTGCACGGCGACGCCGACGCAGAACGGCAGCGTGGCGACGGAGGCGAAGTGCAGCAGCCCCCAGGCCAGCGACTTGAGCTGTCCGCCCAGCTGATTGCGGAAGAGCCACCACAGGAATCGTGGACCCGAACGCGCGTCCGGCACGCCCGGGTCGGGGTATGGAAGGTCTTGAATCTGCATGACGTCCAGTGGCTCGTGTCAGGGGGATGGGGGTTCGGGCCGAAGGCAACAAACCGTGACAGGTTCGCGCCGCCGAGTGGTCGGCGGCAACCGGTTTTCCGCGCACCGACCGGAACCGGCCGACAAGGGCGGGAACAGGGCTGCGCGGAGGGGCCGGTGCGCATTGCGGAGGCGGCGGACTCCCCGTAGAACACCGCCCATGAAGAGACGGATAGTCATGTCCATGCTTGCCGGGGCGTCCCTCCTGGCGAGCACCCTCCTCGGAGCCGGTCCCGCCCGAGCGGCCGACGTCCCCGCCGAGTTCGGCACCGACTGGCACGACCCGGTCACGGCCGCCCCGCCCGTCCCGAAGCCCGGCGGCACGTCCTGCGAAGTCACCGTCGCCCGGGCGCAGTTCCGCGACTTCACCCCGTACCGGGGCACGTACACCCCGCCCAGCCGCTGCGGCGACCGCTGGAGCAAGGTGGTGCTGCGGCTCGACGGCAAGGTCAAGGGGCGGCAGTACGACCGGCTCGGCTATCTGCACGTCGGAGGGGTCGAGATCTTCCGCACCTCGACGCCGCAGCCCTCGCCCGACGGCATCGAGTGGTCCGTGGAGAAGGACGTCACGCGCTACAGCGACACCTTCCGCAGCGACCAGGACGTCGAGATGCTCATCGGGAACGTCGTCGACGACACCTACACCGGCGTCCTGGACGTGAAAGTCACTCTGACCTTCTACCGGGGCCACCCGGACGGCACGAGTCCCGACCGGGTCCTCACCCCCGACGGCGACTCGACGCTCACCACCCCGCGCAACAGCGAACGCATCCTCGCCGAGGTGTACGCCACGGGCTCCGGCGGCGGCTGCGAGGAGTACTGGTACCTGTCGGTGCCCGATCCGGCTCCCTACTCCTGCAAGGCGGGCCAGGGCCCCTACCGCGAAGTGCAGATCAGCGTGGACGGCCGCCTCGCGGGCATCGCCACGCCGTTCCCGACGGTGTGGACGGGCGGCTGGTCCAACCCGTTCCTCTGGTACGTGACCCCGGGCCCGCGCGCCTTCGACATCAAGCCGATCACCTACGATCTCACCCCCTTCGCCGGGATCCTCAACGACGGCCGCCCGCACCGCGTCGAGGTCTCGGTCGTCGGTGTCCCCGAGGGACAGACCGGCTGGAGCACACCCGTGAACGTGCTCGTATGGCAGGACGAGCACCGTGCCCGGGTCACCGGGAAGCTCACCGTGCACCGCGCGGGCGAGCTGACCGACTCCTCGGCCTACACGCCCGGTTCGCAGCACCGGGTGGACACCGAGGGCGCCCACCGGCTGACCGTCGCCGGATACCTCGACACCTCGCACGGCCGCGTCACGACCACCGTCAGCCGTTCGCTCATCAACACCTCGGCGCATCGCTGGACCGACGGTGAGACGACCGACGCCCTGGAGGCCACCTGGTCCGACGACGAGTCGGTGACGACCGACCGCCGTACCACCCGTACGCACCGGACCTACGCGATGGACGGCACGACCACCCTCGGTGCCGGTGACCGGCTGCGTACGGTGCTCACGCTCGGCGACCGCGCCACGACCGTCGCGTCGGTCGGCGCGCGGCGGACCGCGTGGTCACGGCTCGACGACACCTATACGGGCGACGCCACCTACACCGCAAACGTGCCGCGTGACCAACGGCATGCGGTCGGTACGACCAGCGAGCGCTACCGGCTGTACGGATCGCGCGGCTGCTACGACCGGACGCTCACGGTCGTGCAGGGGGTGCTCACGGAGGACCGTCACCGCTGCTGAGTGACCTGTGTGGCGTGTGTGACATACGTCACTTAGGGCGCTTTTACCTGGCTGAAACGTTGCGGTCTTGTGCGCGATCAAGACAGCCTCCATCGTGTACGGCTACGGAAGCCGCTTTCCGTATCGCAAAAGTCCCCTCCGGCTTTTGCGCGCCCCGTCCCCTTAGGAGGCCCCGTGCCACCGTCCGTACCGTCCCTGCCGCGGCGCGTCGCACGCACCCTGCGTACCTCACTCTTCGCGCAGGTCCTCTGCGCGCTCGTGCTCGGAATCGTCGTCGGGAAGCTGTGGCCGGACACGGCCACGGCTTTCCAGCCGCTCGGCGACGGTTTCACCCGGCTCATCAAGACGGTGATCTCGCCCCTGGTCTTCTGCGTGGTCGTCGTCGGCATCGCCAAGGCCGGTGACCTGAAGGCCTTCGGCCGGATCGGGGTCAAGGCCCTCGTCTGGTTCGAGGTCGCCTCCACGGCCGCCCTGGTCATCGGCCTTGTCACCGCCAACCTCGTCGGCCCCGGCAAGGGCATGAACGTCGACCCCTCCTCGCTGGACGCCGCGGCGGTCGACAAGACGACGGGCGGCGGCCAGCTGCCCTCGACGACCGAGTTCGTCCTCAACGCCCTGCCGCAGAGCTTCGTCGGAGCCTTCGCCGAGAACGAGCTGCTCCAAGTCCTCATCCTCGCCTGCCTGGTGGGTGCCGCCCTGCTGCACCTCGGGCACACCAGGGTGCCGAAGATCCTGCCCGCCATCGACCAGGCCCAGGATGTGATCTTCACGGTCGTCGGCTTCATCATGCGGCTGGCCCCGCTCGCGGTCTTCGGCGCGATGGCCCACCTGGTCGGCAACTACGGCCTCGGCGTGATGGAGACCTACGCCAAGCTCATCGTGCTCTGCTATGCGGCGGCGGCGCTGTTCATCGCGCTGCTCTCCCTCGCCCTGCGGGTGGTCACCGGGCTCAGCCTGTGGAAGTTCCTGCGCTACATCCGCGAGGAGATGCTGCTCGCCCTCGGCACCGCGTCCACCGAGGCCGTCATGCCGCGAGTGATGCAGAAGCTGCGCCGGGCCGGTGCCCGCGACGACGCCGTGGGTCTGGTGCTGCCCACGGGCTACTCCTTCAACCTCGACGGCGCCTCGCTCTACCTGTCCATCGGCACGCTGTTCATCGCCCAGGCCGTGGGCGTGGACCTCAGCCTCGGGCAGCAGATCACCGTGGTCCTGGTGCTGATGCTGACCAGCAAGGGCATGGCGGGCATCCCCGGTTCGGCGTTCCTCGCCCTGTCCGCGACCGCCTCCTCTCTGGGCGCCATCCCGGCGGGAGCCGTCGCCCTGCTGCTCGGCGTGGACCGCATCATGGACTCGATGCGCGTCGTCACGAACCTGCTCGGCAACTGCGTCGCGGTCTTCGCGGTGTCCCGCTGGGAGGGTGCGCTGGACATCGAGCGGGCGAAGAAGACGCTCGACGGGGAGTACGCGCACGAGTCGGACGACGAGAAGGGCGATCCCGGGAGCGGTGGAGGCGAGAACGTCGTCGCGCCGCCGACGGTGGCCGACCCGGCGCCCGGCATCCCCACCCAGAAGCCCAAGGAGCCCGCTCCCGAGGCCGGCTGACCGAGTTCGAACGGGCCGCGGCCACCGCTTAAGCACGACGAGCGGCGGCCGCGGCCCGTGGTGTGCGAGGGGCACCTTTGATCGGCCCCTCCCTTCGATCACGCTTTCAGCAAGGGCGAGCCGGCGCGCCGTCGACGAGGGCGTCCAGCAGCCCTCCGAGCGCCTCGCGCTGATCCTCGGTCAGCGGTTCGAGGATCTCCTCCGCTGCCGACCTGCGTGCCGCGCGCAGTTCGCGCAGCGCGTCCCGGCCGTCGTCGGTGAGCTCGATGCGGGTCACCCGCCGGTTCGCCGGGTCCGGGACCCGGCGCACCTTGCCGCTCGCCTCCAGTCCGTCGACCAGCGTCGTCACCGCCCTCGGCACCACCTCCAGGCGTTCGGCCAGATCGGCCATGCGCGGTGGCGAGCCCCAGTGCGCGAGGGTGCGCAGCAGCCGGGACTGGGCCGGTGTGATGCCGAGGTCGCGGTGCTCCAGATGGCGCTTCTGGATGCGGTGCACCCGGCGTGTGAGCCGCAGCAACTGCTCGGCGAGCAGACCGTCGGGGTCGGGCGTGGTCATGCGGGAACAATATCAGGATGCCGTTCATTGTGAGTACAGGTAACAATGAGCTACGATCCGATCCGCCCAGCGCCCCGACGTCGTATTCCGCTCTCGAAGGAGCCCATGCATCCCGACCACGAAGCCCCCTGGACCCCACCCGACGGCTCGAAGGAACAGCCCCGGCAGGTCCGCCGTATCCTCCGGCTCTTCCGCCCCTACCGGGGCCGCCTCGCGATCGTCGGCCTGCTGGTCGGCGCCTCGTCGCTGGTCTCGGTCGCCACGCCCTTCCTGCTGAAGGAGATCCTCGACGTCGCGATCCCCGAGGGGCGTACCGGGCTGCTCAGCCTGCTGGCCCTCGGCATGATCCTCAGCGCCGTCCTCACCAGCGTCTTCGGTGTGCTGCAGACCCTGATCTCCACCACGGTGGGCCAGCGCGTCATGCACGACCTGCGCACCGCCGTCTACGGCCGGCTCCAGAGGATGTCCCTCGCGTTCTTCACGCGCACCCGCACGGGCGAGGTGCAGTCCCGCATCGCCAACGACATCGGCGGTATGCAGGCCACCGTCACCTCCACCGCGACCTCCCTGGTCTCCAACCTCACCAGCGTGGTCGCCACGATCGTCGCGATGGTCGCCCTCGACTGGCGCCTGACCGTCGTCTCGCTGCTGTTGCTGCCCGTGTTCGTGTGGATCAGCCGCCGCGTCGGCAACGAACGCCGGAAGATCACCACCCGGCGGCAGAAGCAGATGGCCGCCATGGCCGCCACGGTCACCGAGTCGCTCTCCGTCAGTGGCATCCTGCTCGGCCGCACGATGGGCCGCTCCGACTCGCTGACCAAGTCCTTCGCCGAGGAGTCCGAGGAACTCGTCGACCTCGAGGTGCGGTCGAACATGGCCGGCCGGTGGCGCATGGCCGTCATCACCATCGTCATGGCCGCCCTGCCCGCCGTCATCTACTGGACCGCCGGCATCGCCCTCCAGACGGGCGGCCCCGCGGTCTCCATCGGCACCATCGTCGCCTTCGTCTCGCTCCAGCAGGGCCTGTTCCGCCCGGCCGTGAGCCTGCTGTCGACCGGTGTGCAGATCCAGACCTCGCTCGCCCTCTTCCAGCGCATCTTCGAGTACCTCGACCTGCCGGTCGACATCACCGAGCGCCCGGACCCGGTGCGCCTGGACCGGGTCAAGGGCGAAGTCCGCTTCGAGAACGTCTCCTTCGGCTACGACGGCAAGGGCGGTCACGCCCTCGACGGCATCGGCCTCACCGTCCCGGCCGGCGGCAGCCTCGCGATCGTCGGCCCGACCGGCGCCGGCAAGTCCACGCTCGGCTATCTGGTGCCGCGGCTCTACGACGTCACCGGCGGCCGCGTCACCCTCGACGGGGTCGACGTCCGCGACCTCGACTTCGACACCCTCGCGCGCGCGGTCGGCGTCGTCTCGCAGGAGACGTACCTCTTCCACGCCTCGGTCGCCGACAACCTGCGCTTCGCCAAGCCCGACGCCACCGACGAGGAACTGTTCCAGGCGGCGAAGGCGGCGCAGATCCACGACCACATCGCGTCCCTGCCCGACGGCTACGACACCGTCGTCGGCGAGCGCGGCCACCGCTTCTCCGGCGGCGAGAAGCAGCGCCTGGCCATCGCGCGGACCATCCTGCGCGACCCGCCGGTCCTCATCCTCGACGAGGCCACCAGTGCCCTGGACACCCGGACCGAAGTCGCCGTCCAGGAGGCCATCGACGCCCTGTCGGCGGACCGCACCACCCTCACCATCGCGCACCGGCTGTCCACCGTCCGGGGCGCCGACCAGATCGTGGTCCTGGATTCGGGGCGCGCGGTCGAACTCGGTACGCACGAGGAACTGCTGGAGCGGGACGGCCGCTACGCGGCGCTCGTACGCCGGGACGCGCAACTGGAACCGACAGGATGAACATATGCCCGGATGGTGACGATATGCGGGTTACTGTGCCCCCATGCAGAAGAACACACCGCCACGGAGCAGGATCCGGCTGACGCGCCGGGGCCGTGTCGCCCTCGTCGTGACCGGAGCCGTCGTCGTCGGCACCGCTGTGGCGGTGCCGCTGCTGATCCTGGGGCACCGGGCGCACCGTGAGCCGATGACCCTGGTCATCCCGGAAGGCCGGCGTGCGAGCCAGGTGTACGAGGCCGTCGACAAGGCGCTCGCCCTGCCCGCCGGCAGTACGAGGAAGTCCCTCGCGAAGGCCGACCTGAAACTGCCGGGCGACGCCGGGGGCAATCCGGAGGGCTACCTCTTCCCGGCGACCTATCCGCTCCGCGAGAAGGCCAGGCCGGAGGAGATCCTGACGCTGATGGTCGACACCGCGAACCAGAAGTTCAACGGCGCCCCCCTCGCGGCGGGGGCGCAGCGCAACGCCATGAACGTCTACCAGGCCGTCACCGTCGCGAGCATCGTCCAGGCGGAGGCGGCCACCGAGGCCGACATGGGCAAGGTCGCCCGGGTGGTCTTCAACCGCCTCGAACGCGGGATGCCGCTCCAGATGGACTCCACGGTCAACTACGCCCTCGGCCGCTCCACCCTCCGCACCACGACGAACGACATCCGGATCGACAGTCCGTACAACACGTACCAACGCATGGGTCTGCCGCCCACACCGATCGACAACCCGGGCGAGGCCGCCATGCGTGCCGCCGTCAACCCGCCGCCGGGCGACTGGCTGTACTTCGTCACGGTCCGCCCGGGCGACACGCGCTTCACCGCGGACTTCGCCCAACACCAGCGCAACGTGGCCGAGTTCAACGCCCGGCAGCAGAGCGCCGGCGCACGGGTGGCCGGGTGAGGCGGCCGGCTATGGCCTGACCCTCCGGAACGCCGAACGAGGGCAGGGAGAGGACGGCAGCAGTACCGGCCCGCCCTGCAGGCGACGCGTAGTGCCGGGTCCGGACGGCCCGGCCGAGGGTCATGCCGCGGCCGGCTCCCGCTCCAGCAGCCGCCTGATGTCCCGTACGGCCGCGCGGCCGGCGCGGTTGGCTCCGATGGTGCTGGCCGAGGGGCCGTAGCCGACGAGGTGGACGCGCGGGTCGGCGGCCGCGTGCGTCCCCTCCATACGGATGCCGCCGCCCGGGCCGCGCAGCCGCAGCGGGGCGAGGTGGTCGAGGGCGGCCCGGAAGCCGGTGGCCCACAGGATGACGTCGGCGTCGAGGTGCCGGCCGTCGTCCCAGGCCACCCCGTCCGGGGTGATCCGGTCGAACATCGGCTGCCGGTCCAGCACCCCGTCCTCGATGCCCTGCCGGATCGCGTCGTTGAGCGGGAGTCCCGTGACCGAGACGACGCTGCGGGGCGCCAGCCCCTGCCGGACCCGCTCCTCGACGAGCGCGACGGCCGCCCGGCCCGCGTTCTCGTCGAAGGGCCCCTCGCGGAAGACGGGCGGGCGCCGGGTCACCCAGGTGGTGGCCGCGGCGTACGGGGCGAGCTCCAGCAGGTGCTGCGTGCCCGAAGCGCCCCCGCCCACCACGACGACCCGCTGCCCTGCGAACTCCTCGGGACCGGCGTACTGGGCGGTGTGCAACTGCCGTCCCCGGAAGGTGTCCTGACCGGGGTAGCGCGGCCAGAACGGGCGGTCCCACGTGCCGGTCGCGTTGATCAGCGCCCGTGTCGACCACGCCCCGTCCGAGGTCTCCACCAGCAGCCGCCCACCGGAACCCTCACGTACGGCCCGCACGTCGACGGGGCGCCGCACCCGCAGGTCGAAGGCCCGCTCGTACCGGTCGAAGTAATCGCTGATCACCTCGGCGGACGGCCGCGCCGGGTCCGCGTCCGTCAGCTCCATCCCCGGCAGCGCGTGCATCCCGTGCACCTTGCCGTACGTCAGCGACGGCCAGCGGAACTGCCAGGCGCCGCCGGGCCCGGGGGAGTGGTCCAGCACCACGAAGTCGCGCTCCGGCTCGAAACCGGACCGCCGCAGGTGATGAGCACCGGCCAGACCGGCCTGACCGGCGCCGATGACGACGGCCTCGACCTCGCGTGTGTTGTTCACGCTTCTACCAACCCCGCCGGGGTCAGGGATCTTCCCGAGCCGGGGATGCGGCACGGCCTGCGGTACGTACGTCAGGATGGAGGGCATGTCAGATGTCTTCACCACCCGAGTTCTGAACGTCGTCACCGGTGCCACGGAGAAGGTCGTCGACATCACCGGCGACTGCCAGTCCTTCCTGCGCGAGGCGGCCGCCGGCCGCGACGGCCTGCTCAACGTCTTCGTCCCGCATGCGACGGCCGGGATCGCCGTCCTGGAGACCGGCGCCGGCAGCGACGACGACCTCCTGGCCGCGCTGCACACCCTGCTGCCGGCCGACGACCGCTGGCAGCACCGGCACGGCAGCCCCGGACACGGCCGCGACCACGTCCTGCCGGCCCTCGTCCCGCCCCACGCGACCCTGCCCGTGCTGGAGGGGCGGCTGGAGCTCGGGACGTGGCAGTCGGTGTGTCTGGTGGACACCAACAAGGACAACCCGCAGCGGAAGGTACGGCTGAGCTTCCTGGGGTGAGGGCCGCTCGTACCCCTCGCCCTGCCCGGACGGCTCTGGCGCACCGTGACGCATGCCCCTAATGCCCGTATCCTCATCAATGCCAGATTCTCTTCCGCGCAGCGGATGATCCCGGGCGCAAGCGAGGCGAAGCGTGGTTCGGTCCGGCGAGGAACTCAGGCCGGCGGGGCGTGCGACGGACAGCACGGGGCCCGCGGGTCTCCGCGAGCGGTTTCTCCAGGGGGAGCCGGTCGACACGGGCGTGCGGGCGTCCATCCTGAACTCCTGGCAGCGCTCCCGCACCCTGGGTCTGTCACCGGACCGGTCCGACCTCCCCTACACCGAGGACTTCGACCCGGGCGGCCGGATCGTCCGCGCGGCCGTCCCGGTGCTCGACCGGCTCCAAGCCACGTTCTCCGGCAGCCAGGTCAACATCTCGGTGGCCGACGCGAACGGCACGGTGCTGCTGCGACGCTTTGGTGACCCCTCGATGGCCAGGAGTCTCCCGCCGATCCAGGTGGTCCCCGGGTTCGTCTTCGCCGAGCAGGTCGCCGGCACCAACGGCATCGGACTGGCCCTGGCGGAACGGCAGCTCATCCGCGTCTACGGCGCCGAGCACTTCGCGGAGCGCTCCCAGGCCAACGCCTGCGTCGCGCTGCCCGTCCGCGACCCGCTCAGCGGGCGCATCGAGGGTGTCCTGTGCTTCGGCTATCCGCGCAGTTTCGAGCGCCCCGCGCTGGCCCCGGCGATTCGCCGGGCGGCCGAGACCATCGAGCGGCGGCTGCTGGGGCAGAGCTCCGCGCACGAGCGGGCCCTGCTGCGGACGTACCTGGCCTCCGGGGCGGGGGGCGACCTGCGTCACGGCCTCGCCGTCGATGCGCTGGCCGACACGTTCCACCCCCGTGACCAGGCGATCCTGGTGGAGAAGGCCGCCGAGCTGATCTCGTGCGCGCAGCGGGCCGCCGTCGACGTGACGCTGCCCGACGGCCGGCGGGTGACGCTGGTGAGCCGTCCCATGACGAGTGCCTCGGGGGTGCGGGGCTTCGCCGTCGAGGCGGTGCTGCCCGGCACGGCCCCGGCGGGGGGCCACCTCGTGCTCCCGCGCCAGGCGGACGAGCTGCCGGACCTCGCCGCCCTCGCGGCCGCCCCAGAGTCCGCACGCCCGTCGCTCACCCTGCCGAAGGGGCCTCTCCCCACCGCCCCCGGTCCGCTGACAGCACCTGCCGCTGACCGAGTCCCGGCGGATCCCGGCCGCACGGTCACGACGGACGTCGACCGGGTCCCGGTGGAGCCCGGCCCCGCGGTCGCGGCCGACGGCAACGGCGCGGTGGCGGAGGCCGGCGGTGCCGTCACGGCCGACGGCGGCGGGGGCCTGCCGGGCGACCACCCCGGGTCAGCGTTCCCGGCCAGGGGGCTCGTCATGGTGGGGGAGCCGCACGTCGGGGCCTACGCCCTGGCGGCCCGACGGCGCCTGGAGCTGCTGTCCGAGGCCAGCGCCCGCATCGGCACCACCCTGGACGTGCGCCGCACCGCCGAGGAACTGGCCGAGACGGCCGTCCCGCGCCTCGCCGACTGCGTCACCATCGACCTGGCCGACGCCGTCCTGCGCGGCGAGGAATCCGCCGACCCCCTCGCCGACCTGCGGCGCACGGTGGTCCACGGCATCCGCGAGGACCTGCCCTTCACCCCGCCCGGCGAGCGCGCCGACTTCGGCCCGACAGCCCCCCAGCTGCGCAGTCTGACCAGCGGTGAAGCGGTACTGGAACCGGACCTGGGGGTCGCCGCGGGCTGGCTCGCCCAGGACCCGGAGCACACCGGGCGCCTGCTGGCCCACGTCCACTCGCTCATCGCGGTGCCGCTGCTCGCGCGGGGTGTCGTCCTGGGTGTCGTCAGCTTCTACCGCGCCGGGAGCGCCTTCGGTGACGACGACCGTTCGCTCGCCCAGGAACTCGTCGCCCGCGCCGCGCTGTCCATCGACAACGCCCGGCAGTACACCCACGAACGCGCCATGGTCCTGGCACTCCAGCGCAGACTCCTCCCGCACGGACTGCCCGACCAGGACGCCGTCGAGGTCGCCCACCGCTACCTGCCCGCCGAGTCCGACGTGGGCGGGGACTGGTACGACGTCATCCCGCTCCCCGGTGCCCGGGTCGGGCTCCTCGTCGGCGACGTCGTCGGCCACGGCATGCTCTCCGCGGCCACCATGGGCCGGCTGCGCACCGCCGCCCGCAGCTTCGCCGAGCTCGACTTCCCCCCGGACGAGGTCCTCACGCACCTGGACAACCTCGTGGGCCGTCTGGACCGCGAGGATCCCGACGGCAAGGGCGCCGGCGTGATCGGCGCGACCTGCCTGTACGCCATCTACGACCCGACCGTGCAACGGTGCCTCATGGCCCGCGCCGGCCACCCGCCGCCCGCGCTCGTCCACCCCGACGGCACCGTGTCCTATCCCGACCTGCCGGCCGGGCCCCCGCTCGGCCTCGGAGGCCTGCCCTTCGACGCCGCCGAGATCGACCTCCCCGAGAACAGCCAGCTGGTCCTCTACACGGACGGTCTCATCGAGGACCGGCACCGCGACGTCGACGTGGTGCTGGAGCAGTTGCGCAGGGCCCTGGCCCACCCGGAGCGCGCACCCGAGGAGACCTGCCAGGCGATCCTGGACACCGTGGCGCCCGTGCACCCGAACGACGACATCGCCCTGCTCGTCGCCCGCGTCCACGCCCTGGACCCCGGCCGGATCGCCGCCTGGGAGCTGCCCGCCGACCCGGCGGTCGTCGGTGACGTCCGGGCGTCCGCGCTGCGGTGGCTGGCCGACCGGAGGCTCGACGAGACCGCGTTCGCGGTGGAGCTCATCCTCAGCGAGCTGGTCACCAACGCCATCCGGCACGGCGCCGGACCCATCCGGGTGCGGCTGCTGTTCGGGAACACCCTCGTCTGCGAGGTCTCCGACACCAGCAACACCGCCCCTCACCTGCGCCGGGCGACCAGCACCGACGAGGGCGGACGCGGCCTGTTCCTCGTCGCACAGCTCTCGCAGAGCTGGGGCACGCGCTACCTTCCGGAGGGCAAGGTCATCTGGGCCGAATGCGGGCTCGAAGCGGCGTGAGGCGACCGCCGCCCCGTGTGCGTCAAGGGGGCCGAGAAATGCCCGAAATGCTGTAATTTGATCGGGTGCGCGACGCTCCCGACACGCCAGCGAAGGCGCCTTCGCCCTTCGGGCCCGAACCCCTGGTCCGAATCCGCGGGCTCAGCAAGCGGTTCGGCGGGACCGTCGCGCTGGCCGGGGTCGACCTCGACGTCCACGCCGGCAGCGTGCTCGCCCTCCTCGGGCCCAACGGCGCCGGGAAGTCCACGCTCATCAAGGTGCTCGCCGGTGTCCACCACGCCGACACGGGCCGGATCACGGTGGACGGACAGCCCCTCGGCAGCCCCGCCGCGTCCCGGAGCATGTCGTTCATCCACCAGGACCTCGGTCTCGTGGAGTGGATGACGGTCACCGAGAACATCGCCCTGACCACCGGGTACGCGCGCCGCACCGGGCTGATCTCCTGGCGGCGCACCCGTGAGCGCTGCGTCGACGCGCTGCGGATCGTCGCCGCGCACCTCGACCCCGACGCACCCGTCTCCGGACTCGCGCCGGCCGACCGCTCGCTGGTGGCGATCGCCAGGGCGCTCGCGGCCCGCGCGAGGCTCATCGTCCTCGACGAACCGACCGCCCGGCTCCCGGCCGCGGACAGCGCCCGGCTCTTCCGCGTGCTGCACGATCTGCGCGACCGGGGGCACGCCATCCTCTACGTCAGCCACCGCCTGGACGAGGTGTACCAGGTCGCCGACACCTTCGCCGTACTGCGCGACGGCCGGCTCGTCAGCCACGGCCGGCTCGCGGGCCACAGCCCCGCCCGCCTGGTCCACGACATCGTCGGCGAGGAGGAGGAACCGGCCGTCCACCGTCCCGCCGGAGCCCGGGCCGGCACCGCGCCCGTCCTCACCCTCGACGGCGCGCGGACCGCCCGGACCGGACCGGTCACCCTGGGACTCGCCGCCGGGGAGGTCCTCGGGCTGGTGGGCCTCTCGGACGCCGGGCACATGGACCTGGGCCGCGCCCTCGCCGGGGTCCAGCCCCTCCTGGGCGGGCTGGCGCTGCTCGACGGGCGGCCCTACCGTCCCCGCACGGTCGCCGAGGCCGTCGCCCGCGGGGTCGGCTTCGTGCCGGGCGACCGGCTGCGGGAGGGCTGCCTCGCCGAGCTGACCGTACGGGAGAACTTCCTGGCCAATCCCCGCGCGGGAGACCGGCGGGCACCGCGCTGGATCGGCCCCCGACGCGAACGCGCCCAGGCCGCCGCCCTGATCGACCGGTTCTCGGTACGCCCCCGCGACAGCGAGGCCCCCATCACCACGCTCTCCGGCGGCAACCAGCAGAAAGTCATGATCGGCCGCTGGCTGCGGACGGGGCTGCGGCTGCTGATCCTCGAGGAGCCGACCGCGAGCGTGGACGTCGGCGCCAAGGCCGCCATCCACCGCCTGCTCGACGAGGCGCTCTCCGCCGGCCTCGCGGTCCTGCTGCTGTCCACCGACTTCGAGGAGGTCGCGGGCGTGTGCCGGCGCACCCTGGTCTTCGTGCGCGGCTCGGTGACGGCCGAGCTGAGCGGCGGCGCCCTCACCGTCGCCGGGCTCACCCGGGCGGCCTCGGCCATGCCCCCGTCCGCCGCCGGGAACCCATGACGCCGCCGCCCCCTCCCGCCCCGCCCCGGCGCCGCTCCGGACGTCTTCGCCGTCCCGGCGGTCACCACATCGGCGCCTACGGCCTGCTCGTCCTCACCGCACTGCTCTACCTGGTCTTCTCCCTCGCCCTGCCGGACACCTTCCCCACGCTGGCCACCGTCGACTCGATCCTGTCCAACCAGTCGATCCCGGCCGTCCTCGCACTGGCCGCCACGGTGCCGATCGTGACCGGAGCCTTCGACCTCTCCATCGGCTACGCCCTGGGCCTCGCCCACGTGATGGTGATGCAGCTCGTCGTCAACGAGGGCTGGCCCTGGCCGCTCGCCTGCCTCACCGTGATCGCCGGAGGCCTGGCCGTGGGTGTCCTCAACGGCGTCATCGTGGAGTTCGGCCGGATCGACTCCTTCATCGCCACCCTCGGCACCGGCAGCATGATGTACGCCGTGACCGGCTGGGTCACCGACGGCGGCCGGATCGTCCCCGGCCCGCAGGGCCTGCCGCCCGCCTTCACCGACCTCTACGACTCCTCGTTCCTCGGCCTGCCGGTCCCCGCCTTCTACGTGCTCGCCCTCGCGGGCATCCTCTGGCTGGTGCTGGAGCGGCTGCCGATCGGCCGGTACCTGTACGTCGTCGGATCGAACCCGCGCGCGGCGGACCTGGTCGGCATCCCCACCCGCACCTACACCGTCTACGCGTTCGCCGCCTCGGGCCTGATCGTCGGATTCGCCGGAGTGCTGCTCGCCGCCCAGCAGCAGATCGGCAACCCGAGCGTCGGACTCGACTACCTGCTGCCCGCCTTCGTCGGCGCCCTGCTCGGTTCCACGGCGATCAAGCCCGGCCGGCCGAACGCCCTCGGCACCCTCGTCGCCGTCGCCGTGCTCGCCGTGGGCCTCACCGGCATCGCCCAACTGGGCGCCGACTTCTGGACGGTTCCGCTGTTCAACGGCGGAACCCTGCTCATCGCCGTGGGCCTCGCCGGATACGCCGCCCGCCGCAGGATGCGCGGCGGCGCCGCCCGCGACTCGCCCGCAGCACCGCCCCCGCCCCCGTCCTCCCCGGCGCCGGAGGACGGCACGACGGGCACGCCCCCCTGAACCGCTTCGACAGGACCCGCCGCGTCGATCCCCCCAACAGGAGCTTCCGTGCACCGCATCCGTAAGGCCGCCCCACGCATCCGCGTCGCGCGGCTCGCCTCCTGCGCCCTGCTGGCCACGGCGACCGCCCTCGCCGGCTGCGAACGCGGCTCCTCGGGCGGCGCGGACGAGTCGACGACGGGCCCGAGCGGGTGCCCCGCCGTCCAGGACCGGGCCCGGAAGGCCGTCGCCGGGGCCGAGCGCGGCGACATCCCCTGGGGCGGCCCCACCGGCGGCCCGGAGGCGGTTTCGGGCAAGACCCTCGTCTACGTCGCCCAGACCATGACCAATCCCGGCGTCGCGGGCGCCGCGAAAGGGGTGCGCGAAGCCGCCCGGACCATCGGCTGGACAGTCCGCGTGATCGACGGCGGCGGCACCCCGGCCGGCATCCAGGCGGCCATGAGCGAGGCTGTGGCCCTCAGGCCCTCGGGCATCGTCATCGGCGGGTTCGACCCCGACTCGACGGCGTCACAGGCCGCCCGCGCCAACGCCCAGGGCATCCCGCTCATCGGCTGGCACGCGGTCCCCGACCCCGGCCCCAGCCGGCGGCCCGACCTCTTCACCAACGTCACCACCCGGGTCCAGGACGTGGCGCGGATCAGCGCGCAGTGGATCATCTCCGACTCGCGGGGCCACGCCGGGGCCGTGGTCATCACCGACGCGTCGATCCCCTTCGCCCGGAACAAGTCCGACCTGATCAGGAAGGAGCTGACGGACTGCGAGGGCGTCGACGTGCTCTCGGTGCAGAACATCCCGATCCCGGACGCCAGCAGCCGCACCCCGCGGGAGGTCTCCTCCCTGCTCTCCCGGTTCCAGGACCGGTGGACGCACTCCGTCGCCATCAACGACCTGTACTTCGCCGACGCCGCCCCGGCCTTCCGCGCGGCCGGCGAGCAGGGGTCCGGGCCGCCCTTCAACATCGGCGCGGGCGACGGCGACCCGTCCGCCTTCCAGCGCATCAACAGCAGGCAGTACCAGGCCGCCACGGTGCCCGAGCCGCTGTCCCTCCAGGGCTGGCAGATCGTCGACGAGTTCAACCGTGCCTTCTCCGGACGCCCCGCCAGCGGTTACGTCGCGCCCGTCCATATCGCCACGGCCGGCAACAGCGAGGGCGCCACCGCCTGGGACCCGGCCGGCTACCGGGAGGCGTACCGCAAGATCTGGGGGAAGTGACGACCGGTCAGGGTGCCGATCCCTTCACGGAACATGCACGGAACCTCAGGATCTCTTTAAGTTTCAAACGCTAGTCTCGCGTCAGTCGAGTGGCCGCCGGGGGTCGAACCGAGCGGGGCCCGTCCACGGCGGCACTCGCACCCCCCCACCAGGCACAGGAGACTCGGTGTGTACGACCGTGACGTAGTGGTGATCGGCGGCGGTTACGCCGGCGTCCGGCTGGCGAAGCGGCTGGACGGCACGGCCCGGGTCACGCTGGTGGACCGCAAGGAGGTCTTCTTCCACCGCGTCGCCTCCCTGCGCGCCGGGGTGCGCCCCGAGTGGACGCACACCTCCTTCATCCCGTACGACCGGCTGCTGCACCACGGCCGGGTGATCGCCGGCAAGGTCGTCCGCATCGACACCGCCGAACGGCGGATCGTCCTCGCCACGGGTGAGCGGCTGCCGTACGACGTGGCCGTCATCGCCACCGGCGCCGACTACCCCGAGCCGGCCCGCTTCTCCGGTACCACCACCGAGGAAGCGGCCAAGTCCTTCGCCGAACACCAGCGCAACATCGCCACCGCCGGACACGTCCTCGTCGTCGGTGGCGGCCCCGGCGGCGTCGAACTCAGCGCCGAGATCCGCCTCGCCCGGCCCGACGCCCGTGTCACGCTCGCCCACTCCGGATCCGCGCTGCTCGACTCCACGGGCAGCGAGCGGCCGGGGCGCAAGGCCCTCGCCTGGCTGGAGGCCCATGACGTCGACGTACGGCTCGACTCGTTCATGTCGCCCGGCACCGAGTTCGGCACCTACCGCGACGCCCGCGGCACCGTCATCGAGGCCGACCTGTCCTTCTGGGCGACCGGCACCACGCCGAACACGCTCTGGCTCCGCCTGGCCGGGCTCGGCGACTGGCTGAACCGGACCGGGCACGTGAAGGTCGACCGCACGCTCCGGGTCGAGGGGAAGACCGACGTGTTCGCCGTCGGCGACGTGAACGACGTCACCGAACTCAAGATCACCCCCGCCGCCCTCGCCCAGGCGGACATCGCGGCCCACAACATCCGTGCCTACCTCCAGAGTTCCGGCAGGCACCGCAAGGAGCCGCGCCTCTACCGGCCGACCCAGCGCACCCCGCTCATCGTGCCGTTCGGCCCGGCCGACGGCCTGACGGTGGTGCCCGTACCGGGCGGCGAGTCCGCGGTCCTCGGCAGTCGCACCACCACCCTGGCCAAGGCGAAGACCCTCATGACGCCCTACATGCGGCGCCAGCTCGGTTACACGGCGGCCTGACACCCGGCACGGACGGAGTCCCGTACGTGATCCACCCCCCGGTCGTTACCCGGCGGTTCGGTCTGGGGTAGGGTCCCCACCGTTTCCGGCTACCGGCTGATGGTGTGCCGGTACGGTGCGTGCCGGAGGGTGGCAAGACGATGGAAACCCATTGGGGTGACGGCGGATCCGTGGACCTGGACGACACACGGCTGGAGATGCTGAGCCCTGAACCGCTGCTGACCCGGGACTACGAGACGCGTCCCGCGCTCGTGTACGAGCGGCTGCGGCAGCAGCACGGCCCGGTCGCGCCGGTCGACCTGCTCGGAGTGCCCGCCTGGCTGGTCCTCGGCTACCGCGAGTCCCTCCAGGTGCTCCAGGACGACGACGGCTGGCCCAAGGGGCTGGAGAACTGGCGGGCCCGCGCCGAGGGGAGGGTGCCCGCCGACTGGCCGCTCGGACCGTCCCTGGAGGTCAACCACATCCTGATCCAGGGCGGCCCCGGGTACCGGCCGCTGCGGACGGCGTGGGACGTCGCCCTCAAGCCGTTCCAGGACCCGCGACACCCCCAGGCCAAGCGCCTGAAGGCCGCCGTCACCGCCTACGCCGACGAGCTGATCACCCTGGTCGGCCAGGGTGGCAGGACGGGTGTGGCGGACCTGTCCGCGCAGTTCTCCCGGCCGCTGCCGCTGATGGTGGCCAGCCATCTGCTCGGTTTCCCCGGCTCGCAGGGCGACGACGCGCTCATGGACATGTGGCGCGTGCTGGACGCCGGCCCGGACGCCGAGGCCGCGCTGGAACGCCTGCTCGCGACCCTGGCGGAACTGGCCGCGCTGAAACTGGAGAAGCCCGGCGACGACTTCCCCTCGTACCTGCTGGCGGCGCACCCCGACCTGTCGCTCGACCACCTGGCCCGCGAGCTGTTCATGCTGCTGGGCATGACCTCCGACCACGTCGGCATCCTCATCTCCAACACCGTCGTGGAGGTCATCTCGGGCGAGGGCAGCGTACGTGCCAGCCTGTCAGCGGGGATGGTCAGGGAGTCCATGAACCGGGTGGTCATGCGCAAGCCGCCGCTGGTCAACTTCGTCCCGAGGTTCGCCGCCCAGGACACTCAGCTCGGCAACTACACGATCCGGGCCGGCGACCCCGTGTGGGTCTCCCCGGGCGCCGCGCACGCCGACCCGCTCTTCGCCGACCACGTCGCCTCCGGCACCACCATCAGCACCCGGGCCCACCTGTCCTGGGGCGCCGGTCCGCGCCAGTGCCCGGCGCGTGAGCTCGCCTCCACCGTCGCGGCGGCCGGAGTGGGGCGTCTGTTCGAGCGGTTCGACTACCTCGACCTGGCCCTGCCCGCCGACCAACTGCCCTGGCGCTCCTCGCCGTTCATGCGCGGTCTGCGCTCGCTGCCGGTGCGGTACGAACTCGCGGAGGCGCCCGCGGGCCCGCCGGCGGGCGGCCCCGCGCCCGGGGCGGCCGCGGAGGTCATCCCGGACCCGTCCGCCCGGCAGCGGTCGTCGCTCTGGCGCTATCTGACCGGCCTGATCCGCGGCGGGCGCTGAGGGCGCTGTCGTGCGGGCGCCGGCTCCGGGATGCCGGTGGTGAATCCCGGGACAGGGCACGAGGGCCCGCCGGGGGCCGGGCAGGTACACCTCGATGACCTGCCCGGTTCACACCCGGCCGGACTCCTCGGAGTTCCGGTCGCGCCCGCCGGGATTCGCTCCCGCCTCCGGAGCGGTCGCTTGGCGGGGCGCCCGAGATCGCGTTCCGGGTGGGTGGCTGTACCGGGTGACCAGGGCGCCACCACCGGCGTGGTCGAACTCCCCGTGGGCGAGCCCCCGTTCGACGTCGGGTGGAGCAGCCACACCTGCTCGTTCTCCCCGCCGGAGCAGGAACCGGCGACGGACGACCGTGATCCAGTGGTGAGGTCCAGGTGGCGGGCGTAGCGTCGAACAGGTGGACACCGCAGGCAGCAGCCCGCAGCCGGCCTCACCACAGGGGACCACCACCAGGGAATCCGGTGGTGGCGGAAGCGCGATAGCGCTGCTGGTCATCGCCTCGTGTCAGCTGATGGTGGTCCTGGACATCACCATCGTGAACATCGCCCTGCCGCACATCCAGAGCGCTCTGAACTTCTCCACCACCAGCCTGTCCTGGGTGGTCAACGCCTACACCCTCACCTTCGGCGGCCTGCTGCTGCTCGGCGGCCGGACGGGCGACATCCTGGGCCGTCGGCGCATGTTCATCTTCGGCGTGCTGCTCTTCGTACTGGCCTCCCTGCTCGGCGGGCTCGCCCAGAACTCCGGTCAACTCCTCGGCGCGCGCTCCCTGCAGGGCGTCGGCGGCGCCATCGCCTCCCCGACGGCCCTCGCCCTGATCAGCACGACCTTCCGCGAGGGGCCGGAACGCAACCGCGCCTTCGGCGTCTTCGCCGCGGTCTCGGCCGGCGGCGGCGCGATCGGCCTGCTCGCCGGCGGGATCCTGGTGGAGTACCTGAACTGGCGGTGGGTGCTGTTCGTCAACGTGCCCATCGGCCTGCTCATCGCGCTCGCCACCCCACGCTGGATCAAGGAGTCCGAACGCCATCCAGGGCGCTTCGACCTCGCCGGCGCGCTCACCTCCACCGCGGGCATGGTGCTGCTCGTCTACGGGTTCATCAGAGCCGCCCAGGAAGGCTGGCGGGACGCGCTCACGCTGGCCTCGTTCGGCGGGGCGGTGCTCGTCCTGGCGACCTTCGTCCTGATCGAGCGGCGCTCCAGACAGCCCATCACGCCCCTGCACATGTTCGCCGACCGCAACCGCGCGGGCACGTACGGCATCATGCTCTGCCTGGCCGCGGCGATCTTCGGCATGTTCTTCTTCCTGACGCTCTTCGTGCAGGACGTGCTGGGGTTCAGTCCGCTGCAGGCCGGACTGGCCTTCCTTCCGGTCACCGCCGTCATCGCCGTCGGCGCCGGACTGGCCTCGCGGTTCCTGCCCGTCTACGGACCCAAACCGTTCATGGTGGTGGGCGCGATCCTGGCCGCCGCCGGTCTCTCCTGGCTCACCCTGACCGACGTCCACTCCACCTACGCGGGCAGCGTCCTCGGTCCGATGCTCGTCTTCAGCCTGGGCATGGGCATGGAGTTCGTGTCGCTGACCCTCATGGCGCTGTCCAACGTGCCCACCCCGGAGACCGGCGCGGCCTCCGGGCTCCTCAACGCCACCCAGCAGGTCGGCGGCTCCCTCGGCCTGTCCATCCTGGTCACGATGTTCGGCACGGCCAGCACCAACGAGGCGGAGAAACAGATCCCGGCCTTCCTCCAGCAGGCCACCCCGGCCGAACGTCTCCGGTTCGAACGCACCGGGCAACTGCCCAAGCCCTGGTCCGACGAAGTCCTCGCCGCCGGCGTCTCAGCCGCCTTCATCATGGCGGCGATCTTCACCGCCATCGCCGCCCTGATCGCCCTGTTCGCCATCCAGGTCCGCTCGTCCGACCTGGAACGCCTCAAAGGGGGAGGAGCGGGCCCCGGACCGATGTGAGGCCCGCCCCGGGCCGGGTCACGCCCCGATCCGCGCCGCGATGACCGGTGCCAGCCGCTCGGCGACGACCCGGTGCCCCCGGTCGTTGGGATGCACCGAGTCCGTCAGATCGCCCGAGCCCAGCCAACCGGTCGTGTCGACGAAGGACACCCGTGCGTCACCACCGGCCACGGCGGCCCGCACGGCGGCTTCGGTCTGCGGCACGTACCGCCCGCGGAACGTCTCCAGCGCGAAGATCCAGGCCTGCGGGTACGCGGCACGCACCTTGCGCAGCAGACTGCCGTACGCCGACTCGAACTGCGCGGCGCTCACCCCGTGCCCGACGTCATTGGTGCCGAGGTTGATGACCACCGCGTCGGCCCGGTAGCGGGAGAAGGCCCAGTCGGGTGTCGCGGCGTTCGGATTCAGCTTGGTGAACTGCCGCTCCAGCCCCACGCATCCGTCCGCCGCGGCCACCAGACACGCCCCGCCCTGCGCGATCTGCGTGTGCTCGACGCCCAGCCGCTCGCCGATCAGCCAGCCGTACGCGGTGCGGGCGTTCTGCGAGGTGGTCGTGCCCACGGTGATCGAGTCGCCGACGAACTCCACCAGCTTGCCCGGGGCCGGAGGTGCGAAGGTCGTCGCGCCGCTGTCGAGGACCAGCCCCTGGAACACGGCGTCGCCCCGGTAGGAACCCGCGACCACCTGGTAGTTGACCTGGAGTGTGTGGTTGCCGGGGGAGAGGGGAGCGGGCGTCAGATCCACCGTCCCCTTGACGTCGTCGTAGAACCTCACCGGCCCGTTGTCGATCCGCGCCCACAGGTCGATCGTGCCCCGCTGCTTCAGCTTGACCGTCCTGCCGGTGAAGCCGGCCCGGTAGTAGGCGCCGGCCCAGTACGGGGTGTAGGCGGTGCCGGAGCTGGTGGTGTCCCAGCGGCCGACGAACTTGACGTTCGGGTCGCCGGGCTGCCCTGGAGCGGCCGCCCGCACCGTGGCGTTGCTGCCCAGCCGGGCCCTGACGACCGGGGCCAGGCGTTCGGCGAACCTGGTGTGTCCCGCCTCGTTCGGATGTCCGTTGCCGTCCTCGTAGTCGGCGCCGTCGGTGAGCCAGCCCGTGGTGTCGACGTAGTGAACCCGGGCGTCACCGGCGTTGTTGCGGGCGCTCACGGCAGCCTTCGTCTCGGTGACGTAGCGCTTCTTCAGCGTCTGCACCGCGAAGAGGTGCGCCGCGGGGTACCGGGTGCGCACGTCACGCAGGAACGCGGTGTACGCCGACTGGAAGGCGGCGCCGGACACGCCGTGCCCGATGTCGTTGGTGCCGAGGTTGATGACGACCGCGTCGGCCCGGTAGCGGGAGAAGTCCCAGTCCGCGCCACCCGAGCTCGCCGTCTTGAAGAACTGCCCGCTCAGACCGGTGCATCCCGACTGCGCGACCAGGCAGTACCCGGACCGGGCTATCTGCGTGTGCCGCATCCCCAGCCGCTCGCCGGTCTTCCAGGCGTACGAGTCCAGTGCCAGCCGGTCGGTGAGAGCTCCGGCCGTGATCGAGTCGCCGACGAACTCCACCAGCCCGGAGGGGACGCCCGCGGCGACGGTCCGCGCCCCGGAGTCCAGGACCAGGCCCTGGAACACGGTGTCGCCCGAGCGGTAGGACAGGCGCAGCGTGTGCGTGCCGGGGGACAGCGGGCGGGGAGTGAGGTCCACCGTGCCGCGCACGCCCGCGTGGAAGACGTCGGGGCCGCCGTCGATGCTCGCGTAGAAGTTGACCGCGTTCCTGGCCCTGACCTTCACCGTGGTGCCCGTGAAACCGGTCTGCAGATAGGCGCCGGTCCACTGGGGCACGGCCGCGGTGCCGGAGGAGGTGTCCCAGCGTCCGACGTACGCGATGTTGGGATCGGACACCGAACCGTCCCCCGCCGCGGCCCGGGCGGGAGAGCCGCCGGTCCAGGACAGCAGGCAGGCCAGGAGGACGGCCGTGAGGAGGGCGGGCAGGGCGCGTCTGAGTGAGGGGTGGGGGGAGGTCTGCACGGGATTCCCTTTCACGTGGGGTGGATGGGAGCGCTCCCATAGGCAGCCTTTCGAGGGAAGCAGTGAAACGGTTCAGCGTCAAGGGGGCGGGATTGCGGGGAAGTTGAGCCGGCGGCGTGCGGATGCGGAGAGGGCCGAGGTGACCCCCGTACGGCCGGGTGGCGGCGTCCGGCCGCTTCCGTCCGGCGAAGGTGAGGGCAACAGCGCCTGAACGCCCGCCCGGCCGGAGGGACATCGGGCGCAGCGCCCCACCGGCCCACGTGGGTCACCGCCCGGGCCGGGTCAGTCCCCCAGGGCGTCCGGGAGGCCGGAGGCGTCCGTGCCGAGCTTGCGGTACACGGCGGACAGCAGGTGGCGCACGCCCTGTTCGGTGAGCCGCAGGTCCTTCGCGACGGCCGACGCCGAATGGCCCTGGACCGTCATCTCGGCGGCCTTGCGCTCCTGGGCCGTCAGCATGTCCGTCTGCGCGTAGCGCAGGGGCAGTGGGCGCATCCCCGCGGCGGAGAGCTCACGCCTGGCCCGGGCGGCCAGACCCGCGGCACCGCAGTGCACCGCCCCCTCCAGCCCCTGGTAGAGCCGGTCGGCGGCGTCGTGCAGGCGGCCCCCGCGGGCCAGCGCGGCACCGTGGCCCACCAGCGCACGGGCCAGTTCGTACGCGGCGGGTGACCGCTCCAGGTGGTCGACGGCCTGGGTGTGCAGATCGAGCGCCGTCTGACCACCCGTCACCTCCGCCTGGACGTGCAGCGCCTGGCCGATCGCGGACGCCGCACCGAAGTCCCGGGCCCGCTTGACGGCGTCCTGGGCGTGGAGGACCGCCTGGTCGGGAGCCGTGCGTGCGAGGGCCGAGGCCAGCCCGAGCTGCCAGGGGCACCATGCGGGGTTGTGCCAGTCCCGCGATTCCAGCCAGTCCCCGACCTTGGACAACAGACGCGCCGCCTCGGCGAGTCGCCCCTCCGCCAGGAGCAGTTCGGCGTACACCGTGCGGGAATCGGGGAAGATGACGGCGTTGGGAACCACGTCGCCGTAGTGGTGGGTGTCGGCGAGCCGGCGCGCGTCGGCGGTCCGCCCCCGGGCCAGCAGGATCTGGATGAGAATGCCGATCGCGAACCACTGAGCGGGCACCGCTCCTTCGACGCGCTCGGCGGTGTGCAGCCCGGCCCGCACGAGTTCCTCGGCCTCGGGCAGGCAGCCACGGCGGTAGCGGATGTAGCCGAGGAGCGTCTGGCCCTGCGCCAGATGGGAGCCGCGCCACCCCCGGCGTTCGCACTCGGCCATGCCCCGGGTGAACAGCTCTTCGGCACGCCCCGGCTGGTCGCAGTACATGAACAGCAGGGCGACCGCGACGGGCACCTCGAAGCCGCGGTTCTCGTCGGTCCAGCTCATCCCTCCGTCCAGGGCCTCCTCGGCGTACCCGAGGGCGGTCCCCCGGGGCTCGCCGCGCACGAGGGCGTCCCACGCCCGCAGACCGAGGATGTAGCGCTCCTCCAGGCCGCGCCCGGTCAGCTTGTCGGCCAGCCGCGCCAGCCGGCGCGAGCGGGCGGACGAGTCGGGCTCGTCGGCGCGAAACGCGCTCCAGACGAAGTGGTCCGCCTGCATGCGCAGTCGGACGCGCGCGTTGGTGGTGCGCCGCGCCTCGTCGGCGGCCACGGCCGCGGCCTCGGTCAGCCGGTCGGTGTGGGCCAGCGCCTGGGTCAGCCGGTAGACGATGGAGGCCCGCAGGTCGGAGTCGATACCGGGCCTCTTCAGCGCCTCCCGGAGATGGTTGACCGTGGCCGTGGGCTCGATGAGGAAGGTCGAGCAGGCCAGTTCGTGGAGAACGGCCGCGCGGTCCTCGGCGGGAGGCGGTTCCCGCAACGCGCGGGTCAGCACGCGCCGGGCGGCCTCCGGTGCCCCGGCGCGGAGATACTCGCGCGCGGCGGCGCGCAGGCAGGCGACCGTCTCGGGCCGGTCGTCGCAGGGCACCTCCAGCAGGTGCCGGGCGGCGGTGGTGGGGTCGGACCAGACCGCCTGCGCGGTGTGGGCGGCCGCGTCGTGCATGCCGACGCGCAGGCCCGAGGGGATGTCGCGGTAGATCGTCGTGGCGATCAGCGGATGGACGAACTCCAGGCTGCCCGCCGGCTCGTCGGCGTCCGTGAGGATGCGGCTCGCGCGCAGCTTCTCGATGGCTTCGGCGGCCTCCGCGCTGCCGACGACGGCGAGTCCGGCGGCCGCCTCCGGGGAGAAGGGCCCACCGAGGACGGCACCCGCCCACGCGAAGCGGACGGTGCCCGGGCCGAGCCGCTTGAGGCGCTCGATCAGGCCGGGGCCCTTGACGGCCGCGGCGAGGTGACGCATCACGGGCAAGTCGGCCCGGGTGCCCCGCACCCGCCGCTCGCGGAGTCTGATGGCCAGTTCGACGGTCTCGAAGGGGCTTCCGCCCGTGACCGTCCAGCACTCGCCGCAGAACTCGTCCTCGGCTTCCTCCCCCACTGCGTCCCTGATGATCCGCGCCACACCGGCTTCTCCGAGCGGGGACAGCACGTGCGGGCGCTGCTCGTGGCGTTCGACGAGCGTACGGAAGGAGGTCGCGGTGCGGGGGAGTTCGCCCGGCCGGTAGCCGACCACCACCAGGAGGGGAAGGTCCGCCACCCGGGGTGCGAAGGAGGCGAGCCAGTCGAGGGATTCGGTGTCGGCCCAGTGCAGGTCGTCCAGGAGGAGGACGACGGGCGCGTTCGTCATCGTCAGGCGGGTCATGACCCAGTCGAGGCCGTCGCGCACTCCGGTCGGGTCCGGCACCCGGGCGGGATCCGTCGCCTCGAGACCGAGCGCGGCGCCGACGATGTCGTACCAACTGCCCAGGAACTTCCGGCGTTTCGTCTCGCTCATGCCCGCCAGGGTGGGCTGCATGATCTGGCGGACGACGCGGAACGCCAGGCCCTGCTCGTTCTCGCCGCCCTTGCCCGAGAACACCGTGAACCCCTGCGCGGCGGCGCGGGCGCGCGCCGCCGCGATGAGTGTCGTCTTGCCCAGTCCGGCCTCACCCGTGAAGGCGAGCAGCCCGCCGCGCGGTACCCGGGGAGCGCCGTCGACGGTGTCACGGAGCCCCGCCAGCGCGCGGTCGATGGCCCGGAGTTCCTCGTCGCGTTCGAGGAGAGGCCGGTGTTCGGTCATCGGTTGCCGCAGCCCATGGGTCATGTGGTCTACCGCTTCCTGTCGTTGCTCCCCACCGGACGGGGCGAGCGTACGCTCATGTGCGCGCCCCTTGGCCGGGTCGGAAGAGGAGGTCGACAGGGAGGGTGAATTTCCCGCGGGAGCGCTTTGGGTCTCAACCTTTCGGGTAGCCTGCTCTGTTCCGCCCCTTTCGGGAACCGTGTGGTGGAAGCGACCGGTCGGTCAGAGTTCCGCGGGTGCCGTCATCGTGTCCGCGTAGCGCGGCACGGTTCGGGACCAGAAGTAGCATCCGCGGATCCAGCCGGCCATGCCCTCCACGTAGCCGACGCCGGACGGGCTCAGCTCCGGCCTGATGTCTTCGTAGAGTTCCTCGAACTCGCGGATGGTGCTGTTGATGTGCCGTACGGCCAGCGTGACGGCCACCGGCAGGGAGCACCGGTGTGTCCGCCGGTAGGCGAGGGCCAGGTTGATCATGCCGCCCGCCCGCTGCTCCTTCACCGCGGAGAAGAGGTCGGGTATCCACACCGCCGCGTCGGCCGACAGCCGGCTCAGGCGTCGCATGGCGGGGTGGTGGAGCTCCTCCGGGGCCAGTTCGCACGGCTGCGCGGCCTCACACAGCGGGTAGAACGGTTCGACGCCCGCGATGAGGGAACGGATGGACCGGCACAACCCGCTGCTCACGGGGGTGGAATGGGCCTGAGCCACCGCTTCGTACAGCAAGCCGTGCACGTACTCACGGCTGTTCCAGGCCCACCGTGCGGCCTGAGCGGGTGTGCACCGTTCCTGGACCTGCCGGTGGAGGTCGGCCAGGGCCGCCCCGAGCGGGGTGGCGGGCGGCCGGCCGTCGCGCAGGATCGCGACGCTCTCGGAGAGCATCGGCAGCAGCTGGACGGGCGAGCGCCGGCCGATGTCCTCCGCCCGGTCGTCGAAGACGAATTGGTACGCGATCTGATTCGCCGCGATCTGGAGGAGTCCGGGATCCATGTCCGGACCGTTGCAGGCCGCGAGTTCGGCGGGTCGCGTGCAGGAGATCATGGCC
Organism: Streptomyces sp. NPDC006372; assembly: GCF_040612515.1. NCBI lineage: Bacteria > Bacillati > Actinomycetota > Actinomycetes > Kitasatosporales > Streptomycetaceae > Streptomyces > Streptomyces sp. NPDC006372. The sequence continues at coordinate 62,644 of NZ_JBEXQJ010000022.1, forward strand.
GCCACCGCCGGGTCGTCGGTCAGCCCCCATGTGCGCAGCCAGTTGTCGACGCCCGCCGCCGCTTCGGACGCGTGGATATTGCGCTCGAACGGAAAGGGCATGTAGAGCTGCGCGTCGATGAGGTCCCTCAGATCGACTGCCGGAATTGCGTCGCGCCCGGCGAGCGCGATTTCCTCATGCGTCGTGGACATCGATGCCACCTGCCGTTCGGGAGTTGTGGGCGACCGGTGCGGCGGCCGACCGGGGTGCGCGGGAATCCGCCCGCGAATGTGTGTCCACCGGCCGCCTCGTCCGTGGTTCGCAGGACATCACCAAGCCCCGGGGCCCCAACGAGGCCGCCGGGCGGAGCTGTTCTTCGTAGCCCGGCAGATGGTGCAGTCGCCAGTGGCGGGCGATGAACGCAACAGCCACCGTGGCCTCCGCCAGGGCGAGTGTCTCCCCGATGCACTTCCGGCGGCCCGCACCGAACGGGATCATCGCCTCGGGGTGGACCGCGTCGGTACGGCCGGGCAGCCAGCGGTCGGGGAGGAACCGGTCGGGGTCGGGGAACAGGGCGGGGTCGTGGTGCAGGAGATACGGACTGAACATGACGGTCGCACCCCGCCGGAGACGGTGCCCGGCGAGTTCCGTCTCCTTCGTGGTGACGCGGGTGAAGAGCCATCCGGGCGGACGGTGGCGAAGGGTCTCGGTGAGGACGCGCCGCGTGTGGACGAGCAGCGGCAGCTCGTCGGGGCCGGGCGGCCGCCCCGCGGCGAGCACCGCGTCGGCCTCGGAGTGCAGACGGCGTTCCTCCTCGGGATGGAGGGCCACGAGTGCCAGGGCGGAGGAGAGGCACAGGGCGGTGCTCTCCGCGCCGGCGAACAGCAGCGTGATCACCTGTCCGTGGACTTCCGCGTCGCTGATCGCCGTCTCACCGCTGTCGCCCCGCGCGGCCGCCAGCAGGGTCCCCAGCAGGTCGTCCCGGTGGCCTTGGGCGGTGCCTCGAAGGCGCTCGGCGACAGCCGCGTGGACAATGGCGTGCAGACGGTCGGAAGCGTGGCGGTAACGCCGGTTCGCCGGCGTGGGAACACGGAACAGGGCGTCGACCGGCATCACCGTCCGGACGAACATGCCGCGCATCACGGTGGCCAGGCACCTGCGCAACTCGAGGGCGGTCGCGGGGTCCAGCGAGTCGGAGAACAGGACGCGGCTCACCACGCGTGTCGACAGGTCCAGCATGGTCGCACTGATGTCGACCGCCTGCCCGTCCCGCCACTCCCGGCACACCGACTCCACTTCCTCGCCCATCGAGCGCACCTGGTCCGCGACACGGGCCTTGCGGAATCCGGGCTGGAGCAGCCTGCGCTGGCGCCGGTGATCCCGGTGGCGGCAGGTGCCGACGCCGTCCCCCAGCAGTGTCCGCAGCCTGTCGTAGAGCGGACCGCCCTTGTCGAAGGTTTCGGGGTCCTTGAGTACCTGGTGGACCAGGTCCGGATGACAGGCCATCCAGGCACGCTGCGGACCCAGGCGTATTTCGACCAGATCGCCGTGCGCGGGCAGAGATTCCAGAAAAGCCAGCGGACGACGAACCAAGGGGATACCGTGGCCGAGGAATGGGAATATGCCTGGAGCAGTGCCCACTGTCCAATCTCGGGCCGGTCCGGGAACGGAGCCGATCATCGAATACCACCTGCCTCGGTAGGCACACGGGATTGTGGTGCGGTTGCACCGACTTGATGCTCGTCTCAGTCCTGCCCAGTGGGATCTGTTGAAGGCTCGACGAATCCTTTCTCCATAGGGGCGCACGGATGCACGCCAGGCGCGTCGAGTGATTCATGATTGCTGCCGAGGCCCCATTTTCCATTGTTTTTCTGTGCACGGAGAAATGTATGTTCCGTCGGCTACGTCCGGTCGGGCACGTCCGCGCCGGTCGGCAGCGGGGGTTCCGCCTCGATGCGGTGCAGTTCCTCGTCGGTGAGGAGGCGGGAGCGGAGCAGGAAGCGGACGCCTTCCGGGGCCTCCAGCGAGAAGCCGCTCCCGCGTCCGGGTACCACGTCCACGGTGAGGTGGGTGTGCGACCAGTACGCGTACTGGTCGGAGCTCATCCAGAACGGGACGTCCCCGGCCACGTGCCCCAGCAGGACGTCCGAGGCACCGACCCGGAACTCGCCGCGCGGGTAGCACATCGGGGCACTGCCGTCGCAGCAGCCGCCGGACTGGTGGAACATCACGGGCCCGTGTGTCCCGGTCAGCTGCCGCAGCACATCCTCGGCGGCGGAAGTCAGTTCTACACGTCGCGTGCGGGTGGCCATGCGGTCCCTCCTGGCGGAGACGGTGTGGTTCGGGAACCGGTCCGTGTGCGCGGGTGCTCCAGTATGCGTCGCGGTATGCGCGCGGGCTACGGGCGGCCCGCCCCGCTCTGGCGGCTGTTCAGATAGGCCAGCACGGCGAGGACCCTCCGGTGGCCACTGTCGCTCGGGGGCAGGCCGAGCTTCAGGAACACATTGCCGATGTGTTTGCTGACGGCCCGTTCGGTGATGACGAGGGTCTGCCCGATGGTGGTGTTGTCGTGGCCCTCGGCCATCAACTTCAGCACCTCCCGCTCGCGCGGTGTCAGCAGATCCACCGGCGAGTCGCGGCGCCGCGTCAGCAACTCCGTGACCACCTCGGGGTCCAGGGCCGTACCACCGCCCGCGACCCGCTCCAGCGCGTCGAGGAACTCGTCCACCCGGCCCACCCGGTCCTTGAGCAGATAGCCGACCCCGCTCGCCCCGCCGCCCAGCAACTCCGCCGCGTACGACTCCTCCACGTACTGAGAGAGCACCAGCACCGGCAGCCCCGGGATCCTCGCGCGGGCCTCCAGCGCGGCGCGCAGCCCCTCGTCCCGGAAGCCCGGCGGCATCCGGACGTCCAGCACGGCCGCGTCCGGGCGGTGCTCCAGCAGCGCCGGGAGGATCTCGGGGCCGCTCCCGGCGACGGCCGCCACCTCGTGCCCCGCCGACGTCAGCAGCAGCACGAGACCTTCTCTGAGCAGGGCGTTGTCCTCGGCGATCACCACACGCACGGCAGCTCCACTTCGATCACGGTCGGCCCCCCGGCGGGGCTGGTCAGGGTCACCCTCCCGTCCAGGGCGGCGACGCGGCGGCGGATGCCCAGCAGGCCGGAGCCCGCGCTCTCGTCCGCTCCGCCCACGCCCTCGTCGCGGACGACGGCCCGCACCCCGGTGCGCAGGCGTGCCAGCACGATCGACGCCCGGTCGGCGCCGCTGTACTTGGCGGCGTTGGTGAGCGCCTCGGCCACGGCGAAGTAGGCGGCGGCCTCGACCGCCGCCGGGGCCCGGACCCCTTCGTCCTCCAGACCCTCCACCCGCACGGCCACCTCCAGTCCGCTCGTCGCGGCCAGCGCGCGCACCGCGCCGGCCAGGCCCCGGTCGGTCAGGATCGGCGGATGGATGCCGCGCACCACCTGCCGCAGCTCGGCCAGCGCCTCCTCGGCCTGGTCCTGTGCCCCGGCCAGCAGCCGCCGCGCGGCCCCCGGGTCGTCGTCGTAGGCGCGTACCGCCAGCCCGATCCGCATGGACAGCGCCACGAGCCGGGCCTGCGCCCCGTCGTGCAGATCCCGTTCGATGCGGCGCAGTTCGGCCCCGTGCGCGGCGATCGCGTCCGCCCGGGTGGCGGCGAGCTCCTCGACCCGGGCGGCCAGCCGTGCCCGGGGCGAGGGCCGGAGCAAGGACTCCGACCAGCCGGCCTCCAGGTCGGCGAGGCGGGTGATCAGCGGCAGGACGAGCGGCTCACGGCGCAGCAGCCCGCACCGCACACCGTCGACGACCAGCCCCGAGGGCCACAGGGGCAGTGCCAGGACGACCAGAGCCCCGTACACGTAGGAGGCCGCCATCCAGCGCAGGTCGGTCAGGGTGCCGGGGTCCCGGACCGCGGTCCGCAGCCGCTCCCGCAGCGGGCCCGTGACCGGCTGGTACACCTCGGGGACGGGCCGGCCCGTCCAGGCGGCCACCAGGCTGCGCTTCGCACCGGCGATCCGGCGGATGAGCAGCACCGTCTCGGGCAGCATCCACGCCCCCACGACCGAGACCGTGGCGACCGCCGTGATCAGCAGCACGGTGACGAAGAGGTACAGGCCGAAGGCGAGCACGGCGGCGACGAACAGATGGGCCGTGGCCCGTCCGGCCTGTCGCACCGCCCTGCCCGTGCCGACCGTGCCGACCGGGCCGGCGGCCGGTCGGGCCCGCTCGGCCACCGTCATCCGGGCCGCCGCATGTGCCGGCGGATCCAGGCCGCCTGACCGCCGTCCACGAGCAGGTCGGTGCCGGTGATGTACCGAGCCTCGGGCCCGGTCAGGAACGCTACGGCGTCGGCGATCTCACCGGGCGTACCCGGCCGGCCCGCGCCACACGCGTCGAGCATCCCGAGCATGTGCCCGTCGGCGTCCGAGTCGGCCTCCGCCTGCGCCATGGCGGTGGCGATGACACCGGGGCTGAGGGTGTTGACCCGGGCGCCGATCCGGTTCCAGGCGAGCGCGGCGGCCTGCACCCGTACCTGGTTGGCGCGTTTGGCGAGGATGTAGGCGGCGGTCGGATCGTCGCCGAGAGCCCTGACCGCGTCCAGCCCGAGCAGCTCCTCGGCGGGAGCCGTCGCCAGGGCGGCCTCGTCCGCGTCGCCGACCGACGCCATGTGCCCGGCCAGACTGGCGACACAGACCAGCGAGGTGCCCCGGACGGCCACCTTCTCGAAGGCCTCGATCACGTACACCGTGCCGAGCATGTCCACCTCGAGAATGCTGCGGACCGAGGCCGTCGCGGCGGCGACCCCGGCAGTGTGCACGACGGCGGCGATCCGCCCCCGCTCCGCCGCGGCCCGGGCCAGTCGCTCGACCGAGGCACGGTCGGCGACGTCGGTCGGCACGCCCTGCGCCGCGTATCCCTCCGCGCTCAGCTCCGCCACGACCCGATCGAGCCGCTCGCGTGAGTGCTCGGCGAGGATCAGTGTCCGTCCGCTGCCCAGGCGGCGCGCGACCGCCGTTCCCATGCCGCCCGCTCCGGTGACGACGACCACGTCGCGCGGGTCGTCCGTACGGTCCTGCATCTGCGCTCTCCTTGCTGGAGGGGACGGGGGCGGCACGGGGCCGTCCCCGCCGGGTGGGGTGTCCGGAGGTCAGGCCGCCTCGGTGCCCGTGGTCACGGCGTCCCGCCAGGCCGTCCGGCCCGCGACGGCCTGACGCCAGGCGCGGACGGCCTTGGGCGGCATGCCGACGGCCAGGGCGCCGGTCAGCCGCTCGCCCGTGCGATAGGCGGCGACGAACCTGCGCTCGGCCAAGTCGCCTTCCACGACGGCGACTTCGTCGTGCCCGCGCAGGTAGCCGTAGGCCTGGACCTTCATGTCGTACTGGTCGGACCAGAAGTACGGCACCGGCGCGAAGGGCCTGCGCTCCTCCGGCACGGCGAGCAGGTTGCGGGCGGCGGCCATGCCCTGCTCGGCGGCGTTCGTGCGGTGCTCGATCCGCATCGACGTCCCGAACAGCGGGTTGTCCCAGCGGGCCACGTCCCCGGCCGCGTACACACCCGGCGCGGCCTCGCAGTACGCGTCGCAGAGCACCCCGTCGCCGATGCGCAGCCCGCTGCCCGCCAGCCACTCGGTGTTGGGCACCGAGCCGACGGCGACCAGGACCTCGTCGGCCTCGACCAGCTCCCCGTCCGCGAGCCGCACGCCCCCGCCGGTCACCTCGGTCACGGTGACGCCGGTGCGCAGTTCCACACCGTGGTCGAGGTGCGCCTGCGAGAGCACCCGGCCGACCTCGGTGCCGACCGCGTGGGCCAGCGGCACGGGAGCCGGTTCGAGCAGGGTCACCCGGGCGCCCAGACGCCCGGCCACCGCGGCGGCCTCGGCACCGAGGAACCCGGCCCCCACCACGACCAGCCGGCAGCCCGCCCGCAGTCTGTCGCGCAGCGCGGACGCGTCGTCCACCGTGCGCAGCACATGCGCACCGCCGTCGCCCGGCAGCCGCCGCGGGCGCACCCCGGTGGCCACGATCAGCCCGTCGTAGGGCACCCGCGCCCCGTCGGCCAGACACACCGTACGGTCCGTCATGTCCAGCCCCGTCGCCGTCGTCCCAGCCTCAGGTCGAGGCCGAGGGCGTCGAGGTCGGCCCGCGGGCGCAGCGGCAGCCGCCCGGTGGTCCACTCTCCGGAGAGGATCTGCTTGGACAGCGGCGGACGGTCGTACGGGCCGTGCGGCTCGTCGCCGACGAGGGTGAGCGTGCCGTCGAAGCCCGCCCGGCGCAGGGTCTCCACCGCCGCGAGCCCGACGGCCGAGGCACCGACGACCACGACGCGCCTCACCGCTCCACCAGCCGGATCGCCGCGGCCGGGCAGATGGCCACGGCCTCGCGCACGTCGTCGAGCAGTTCCGCACCGGGCCGCTCCTCCAGCAGGATCGCGACGCCGTCGTCCTCCCGCTGATCGAACACGTCAGGGGCGGCCATCACGCACTGCCCCGACGCCACGCACTTCGGCACGTCCAGTTCCACACGCATGTCTGTCATCTCGGTTCTCTCGCTGTGGGGGATGCAGGGGGTGTTTTCGAGGGGGAGGGATCACCAGGCCACGGGCATGCCGTGCACACCGTAGGTCGTCCCGGTGTGGTCGAACTCCAGGTCCTCGATCGCCGCGTCCAGTCGCAGCGTCGGGATGCGGCGGTAGAGGGTGCCGTAGACGACCTGGAGCTCGAGGCGGGCCAGGTTCTGCCCCAGGCACTGGTGCGGGCCGTAGCCGAACGCCTGGTGGATGCGGGCCGGCCGGGTGAGGTCCAGCCGCTCGGCCTCGGGGAAGACCTCCGGGTCCCAGTTGGCGGCGTGCAGGTCGAAGACGATGCCGTCGCCCTTGCGGATGACGACGTCCCCGATCTCGATGTCCTCCTTGGCGACCCGGCGCACCCCGGTCTGCACGATGGACAGGTAGCGCAGCACCTCGTCCACGGCGTTCGCGATCAGCTTCGGGTCGTCGGTCTCACGGAGCAGGGCGAGTTGGCCGGGGTGCTGGAGCAGGGCGAGGGTGCCGAGGCTGATCATCGTGGCGGTGGTCTCGTGACCGGCGATCAGCATCGCCACGCCCATGTGGACGGCTTCGGTGTGTGTCATCTCGCCGGCCTGGACGCGGCCGGCCATCTCGGACAGCACGCCGTCCTCAGGGGCGGCCGTCTTCTGCCGGATCAGGTCGTCCAGGTAGGCGGCCAGTTCACCGCTGACCCGCCTGGCCTCCTCCGCCGACACGGAACCGTCCAGCACCAGGCTGCTGCTGCGCTGGAAGAAGTCGTGGTCCTCGTACGGCACTCCGAGCAGTTCGGCGATGACGAGTGACGGCACGGGCAGCGCGAACGCCTTGAGCAGATCGACCGGGTTGGGGCCCTCGAGCATCTCGTCGATCAGGTCGTCGACGATCTTCTGGACCGGCTCCCGCATCTTCTCGATCCGCTTCACCACGAACGGCCCGTTGACGGTCCGCCGCAGCCGGGTGTGCTCCGGTGCGTCCGTGTTGGTGATCAGCCGCGGTGAGTTCGGCGCGATCGCCGCCCGGTGGGCGTTGACGTACGGGAAACCGGGGTCGAGGTCGTCGTCGCTGACGCGCGGGTCGGGCAGCAGGGCCTGCTGGTCGGCGTGCCGGGTGACCAGCCAGGGCGTGCTGCCGTTCCAGATCCGCACCCGTGTGATCGGCTTCTCGGACCGCAGCTCCTGCGCGGCCGGGGCCGGGGCGAGCGGGCACTCGGCGGCCCGCGGCAGCGGGTACTCGGGCAGCGGCCCGGAGGCGCCGGTGACGGGGCAGGACAGGACATCGGACATGGCATCTCCTCAGATGTAGTGAGCGGAGGGGGCGGGGGCGAGCCCGGCCGAACGGATGGCACGGGGCCGGGAGTTGGCGTCGAGTGCGGTGAACGAGTCACCGGTATGGAAGCGGAGCGGCCTGACAGCTTCCGGTCAGCTCCCTGACCTCGAGCTGACGTGACCGGAGCCACACGCTCGGGCCGGCTCTCAGGCGTGGGCGGCCGTGCGGTGGTTCGCGACGATCCCACCGGCCGCGCCCAGCGAGACCAGCCCCATGGCGGCAGCGGCGGCGATGCCCTTCACACCGTCCAGGGCGAAGTACAGCGCCACGGCCGCGACGCCGTTGAACAGGAACAGGAACCACAGCGTGCCCGGCCGCGACAGGAAGGCCTTGATCCTCGGCTTCCGGGCGAGGCGCGAACCGGTGACGAGCGCGACGGCGGACCCGGCGATGGTGGCCACGTTCTGCTGTGTGCCGTCGAGCACGGCACCGGAGCCCATGGCCGCGGCGAGGCCGACGGTGAAGAAGCTCCAGAGCAGCAGGCCCGCGGTGAAGGACCGGACGGTGGCGAGGGACGAAGACATGGCGGTACCTCTCGGAAGGGAATGCGGGGGAGGGGAGGGGGTGGGCGGGCGTTTCCGACCCGCTCACCACGATCCCGCCCGCCGCCTTCCGCGACGAGGGAGCGCGCTCCCGAACCGGGGGTGCAGCTGGCTACACCATGGGCCGTCCGGGGAGGGGCCCGGCCGGTCCGCGCTAGGAGCGGGCCGCGGAGAACTCCGGCTGCCCGGCCGGGTCTTCGACGGGCGGTGCGGGGTCGGCGGTCTGCCGACGCGGCAGGAAGGACGCGAGGAAGAAGGCGAGCAGCGCCGCACCGGCCCCGATGGCCATGACGGTCCTGAAGCCGTTCTCGGAGGGCAGGGCATGGCCGCCGAAGCCGGTGGTCATCTGCGCCAGGATGACGCCGGCCAGGGCGCTGGCGAACGAGGTACCCATCGAGCGCATCAGGGTGTTGAGACTGTTGGCCGCGGCCGTCTCGGAGGCCGGCACCGCGCCCATGATCAGGGCGGGCATGGCGCCGTATGCGAAGCCGACGCCCCCGCCGATGACGCAGGCCACCAGCACGATGTGCCAGACCTCGGACATCAGCACGAGGCTCAGGCCGTAGCCGGCGGCCACGATCACCGCGCCGGTCATCAGCGTGACCTTCGGGCCCTTCGCCCTGGTGATGCCCGCCGACACGGCCGACATGGCCATCATCACCAGGCCCTGCGGGGCGAGGACCAGCCCGACCGCCAGCATGGACTTCCCGAGCCCGTAGCCGGTCTGCTCGGGCAGCTGGAGGACCTGCGGCAGGACCAGCGACATGGCGAACATCGAGAAGCCGAGCGCCACCGAGGCGAGGTTGGTGAACAGCACCTGGCGGCGGACGGTGGTGCGCAGGTCCACCAGCGGCCGGTCGGTGCGCAGCTCGTACCACCCCCAGGCCAGGAAGACCAGGATCGCGGCGCCGAACAGCCCGAGGGTCGTGCCGCTGGTCCACCCCCAGTCGCCGCCCTTGGAGACCGCCAGCAGCAGGGACACCAGCGCGGCGGACAGACCGAGGGAGCCGAGCAGGTCGAAGCGGCCGCCGGTGCGGACCTCCGACTCGGGTACCACCAGCACGACCAGCGCGAGGGCCACGACACCCAGGGCGGCGGAGGTCCAGAACAGGGTGTGCCAGTCGTAGTGGTCGGCGATGAAGGCGGCCGCGGGCAGTCCCAGGGCACCGCCGACACCGAGCGACGCGCTCATCACCGCGGTGGATCCGGCGAGCCGCTCGGCGGGCAGGACATCTCGCAGCACGCTGATGCCGAGCGGGACGACGGCCGCCGCCAGGCCCTGCAGCGTCCGGCCGGCGATCATCGGGACGAGTGAGTCGCTGAGCGCGCAGACGACCGAGCCGGACACCAGCAGCACGATGCTGACCAGCAGCATGCGGCGCTTGCCGAACATGTCCCCGAGGCGCCCCACGACCGGGGTGGCGACGGCCGCGGCCAGCAGGGTGGCGGTCACCGCCCAGGCGGCGTTCGACGCCGAGGCGTCCAGGTACCGGGGGAGCTCGGGAACGATCGGGATGACCAGGGTCTGCATCAGCGAGACCACGATCCCGGCGAAGGCCAGCACCGCGACCACGGCGTTCGGTCTGGGCGGGGCGGAGGCCCGCGCCCTGGCGTTGCGGGCGAGGGTGTCGGACATGGGAGAGCCTCCGTAGGGCGGGGAGCGATGTTGCTTGACTTAGGCAAGCAGGTATCTATTGCGTAAGTCAAGCAACTTCTACATTGCTTGACTCAGGCAAGTAGACCTAGGGTGGTGGCATGTCCACAACGCAACCCGCGGAAGAGCCCGTTTCGCGGGATCTGGTCGAGATCGAACGAGCCCTCACCCGCATCACGTACCTGGCCGGCCGGTCCCGGCAGCACGAGCGTCTGATGGCCGAGTCGGGGCTCTCCCTGGACCGGGCCGCCGTGGCGATCCTGCGGCACATCGGCGAGAACGACCCGATGCGCCCCGGGGTGCTGGCGGCCCGGCTGTCGGTGGAGGCGTCGCACGTCACCCGGCAGCTACGGCAACTGGAGCGGACGGGCTATGTGATCCGCGTCCCCGACCCGGCGGACCGGCGCGCCCAGCGCGTGCGGCTCACGGACGCCGGTCTCCTCGCGGTCGCCCGTCTGCGGCAGGTGCGCCAACGGGGCATGGAGATGGCCCTGGCGGCCTGGTCGGCCGGGGACCTGCGGCAGCTCGCCGTGCTCTTCCGCCGGCTCGTGGACGACTTCGTCGCACACACCGAGAGCGACCTGCCCGTCCGCCCCGCGTAGCCGAGGTGCTCTACAGCAGGTCGCGCGGCACCTCCTCGTTCCAGGTGCGGGAGAACACCCGGCGGCCGGCCTCGTACGCGTCGAGGGTCGCGTCCACGAAGAAGTCCGTCTCGTCGCACCTCAGCCGGGTCTGCGTCACCACCCGTACGTCCCACTCGTCCCGCTGGAACGTCATGGTCCAGGTGGACTCGCCTGCGGCCGAGGTGAAGTCGTCGGCGACCGCCGTGTAGCGCTCGTGGGCGCGGAGGCCGGTCTCCAGGGCGATGTCCTCGAGGCGGACCGTGCCCCGGTCCTTCACGATGTCCAGCTCGGCCTGGTAGCCGACCAGGTCCCGCTTGACCTCCCAGCGCGACTCCGGGGGCGTCACCCGGCTGGTGACGAGCGGGGGAGTGCCCTCGGGTTCGCCGAAGGGCGATGCCGGCACCTCGTCGGGTTCCTCGACCGGCCGCACCGGCAGGGTGAGCGTGCTGGAGTGCTCGTGGACGCTCAGCAGGGCCGGCTTCGGCGGGGGCCAGGCCAGCGGCCAGTAAGACGTGGAGAGGGAGAGGCGGATGCGGTGGCCCGGCGGGAACGCCTGGGCCACTCCGTTCAGCGGGACGGTGGCGCGGTACCGGCGGCCCGGCTCCAGTGGCTCCGGGTCCTCCGTGCTGTCACGGCGGGTGAGGTTCAGGATGCCGTAGGAGACGCGGGTCGCGGCGCCGTCGGGGCTCACGTCCGACAGCCGCGCGGCCACCATGGCGACCGGCTCGCTGACCGACAGGTCGAGTTCCACGGTCGGTGAGCCGAGGATCTCCACCTGCTCCGTCAGGGGCTCGGTGTCGAAGACGAGGGAGCCGCCGTCCTCCTCGCGCTGGTCGTACGGCAGGTCCGGCGGCGCGTTGTAGGAGGCCCACTTGCCCGCGAACTGGCCGACGGACAGCGGGGACTGCACCGTCATCGCGTCGCCGTCGGGAGCCCTGTCCCGGCCGGCCGCCTCCCGCGGCGGTTCGATCGTGTGCCGGGAGAGCGGGTGGACGACCTGCCGGATGTGCGGGGAGGGCCAGTCCGGCTCGCCCACCCAGCGACCCGGCCGCTCCTCGTACGCGGTGGAGGGCGGGACACTCTCCTGCATCCACGTGCGCAGCATCGGGCCGTCCATGACGCCGTTGTCGACGCCCTTGAGCCAGTGGTCCCACCACCGGACGAGCTCCTGGAGGTAGCCGATGGCGGGGCCGGGCTCCCCGAGATGGGGGAACTTGTGCGACCAGGGGCCGATCAGGCCCTTGCGCGGCACGTCCAGATTGCCGAGCAGCCGGGTCACGGCGTTGGAGTAGCCGTCCGCCCAGCCGCTGGAGGCCAGGACCGGGCAGCGCACCGCCGCGTAGTCCTCGCACACCGAGGCGTGCCGCCAGTAGTCGTCGCGCCGCTGGTGACGCAGCCACTCCAGCACCCAGGGGTCGGTGTTCTCCAGCCGCTCGTGCCACATCTCGCGCCAGCGGTCGCCGACCACGGCCGGGTCGGGCGGGCAGGTGGCGTAGGCGAACATGGTGCCCGCCTCGGCCAGGTTGTCCGACAGCATGGCGCCGCCCATGTAGTGCATGTCGTCGGCGTGCCGGTCGTCGGTGAAGGACGCGATGGCGATGGCCTTCAGGCTCGGCGGCCGGCGGGCCGCCACCTGGAGCGCCGCGAACGCGCCCCAGGAGATGCCCATCATGCCCGTGCCGCCGTCGCACCAGGGCTGTTCCGCCAGCCAGGCCAGCACCTCCTCGGCGTCCGCCTGTTCCCGCTCCAGGTACTCGTCCCGCAGCACCCCTTCGGAGTCACCGGTGCCGCGCAGGTCGACGCGGACGCAGGCGTAGCCGTGCCCGGCGAGATAGGGGTGGTGGATCGAGTCGCGTACGGCCGTCAGATCACGCTTGCGGTACGGGATGTACTCCAGCACCGCGGGCACCGGCTCCTGGTCCGAGGAAGTGGGCCGCCAGATGTGCGCCGAGAGCCGGACCCCGTCCGACATCGGGATCGTGACGTGCTCTTCTTTCTTCGTCGCGTACGGCAGGTTGGTCACGTAACGCATGGAACCCACGTGCTCCTTACTTCTCGTGGGACTTCACTCCCGCGGCTTCCACCCCGGCGGGTGTCACTCCGGCGGGGCTTCGTCGAAGGCGAGGCCCAGGGCGGCCACGCAGTGGTCGAACTTCTCCCGCAGCTCCTCCTCGTCCGCCCCGCCGGTGAAGATGTGCGCCAACTCGTAGCTGTAGCTGTCCTGTCCGGGGAGCTCCGAGAGCCTGTCGCCCTCTTCGGGCACCACCTCGATGCGCACGCCGGGGGTCTCCCGCTCGATGCGGGCGATCTCCTCGGGCCCCGGGACCCGGCGCACCACCCCGTCGGTGAACCAGCGGTGGTACCACTTCGCCGCCATCGCGTACGGGCCCTCGCGGTGCGGCATGCGCGGGTCCTCGCCGAGGGCGAGGGCGAGCATGCAGTGGTGGTTGGGCACGCCGTCGACGTAATGGAACAGCTCCGCGTGCGACTGGGAGTGCCGGGGGTTGATCTCCAGCAGGTTGATCTCCCTGGTCCGCGGATCGTAGAAGTACTCGATGCTGAAGGTCGCCGAGTCCATGCCGATCTGCCGCATCACGCGCTCGCTGACGTCGTGGAGCTGGGCGATCACCGGCGGCGGCAGCGTCGAGGGGTACTGGTGCCGGAGGAAACAGGGGGAGTCCGGGTACTGGATCGAGTCCAGGACCCCGTAGACCGTCACCTCGCCCTGGTGGACGTAGCCCTCCACGGCGACCTGGACGCCGGACATCGACGCCTCCGCCAGACAGACCTGGCCGCCCACACCGTCCATCTCCGTCGGCAGGTCGATGCGTTCGAGGATGTGCTCGAAGGGGCGGCCGATCCGCGCGATGCCCTCGCGGATTTCGGTGACGGCCTTGCGGAACTCCTCCTCGTCATCGACTCCGAAGGCGAGTTCGGAGGAGTACGAGAGGGCCGGCTTGACCCACATCGGGAAGGTCACGTTCTCCGGCGGGCGGGGCGGCTCGGCCGACAGGTCCACCCTGTCGAAGGCCGGGTGCCGGTCGGTCGCCTTCTGCTGCTCCAGCCGGCTCCAGTATTTGTGCTCGCACTTGACCACCGACGCAAGGCTCGTGCTGCGGGTGCCGTACCGCTCGCTCAGCATGGGGACGAGAGTGCTGACCGGGAAGTCCCAGTAGCCGACGATCGCGTCGATGCTTCCGTCGAACGCGTCCAGCACGCCCGTGGCCTTGTCGAACAGTGTGGGCAGGTGCACCTCGCCCAACTGGAGTTCCTCGATGGTCAACAGCTGGTGAAAGCGCAGCCGATCGGCCCCGGGCACCTGCCGCAGCACCGACAGGTTGGCCTCGTCGAGACCGATCACGAACACGTTCTTCACCGACTCGTCAGGCATAACTCTCCTTGTTCACGGCTCTCCTCGCGATGTACGACGTCCGGCCCACGGGCCGGCCCTCAAGATCGGCGGGGTACCCCTCACACGGACCGGCATTCCGCCACCGCGCGTCTCCCGGCCATGACCTCCTTCACGGCCGGTGGGAACGGAACGGGAACATGCCTGCCGTCGTAATGGGCACGCGGTGCGGGACAGAACGGCGTGGTCCGGTCGAACGGTCGCGCCGTGGACGAAACCGGCGAAAGGGAAGCTGTGCAGCCCGATCAGGAAAAGTCCGCACCCCAGGTCGTGGCCGAGCCCGACCCGCCCTACGACTCCGACAAGCAGCCGCGGCCCGGCCTCGAGGCCGACATGCGCACCAAGCCGCACTACCGGGCTTCCCGCTACCGGGCCAGCGGGAAGCTGGAGGGAAAGACGGCGCTGATCACCGGCGGCGACTCCGGCATCGGACGGGCGGTCGCGCTGCTGTACGCGCGGGAGGGCGCGGACGTCGCCATCGTGTACCTGCCCGAGGAGAAGACGGACGCGGAGCAGGTACGGCGCGAGGTGGAGGAGCACGGCCGGCGCTGCCTGCTGCTGCCCGGCGATCTCACCGACCCGGCGTTCTGCCGCGAGAGCGTCGAACGGACGGTGGCGGAACTCGGCGGGCTGAACATCCTGGTGAGCAACGCCGCCTACCTCAACAGCAAGCTGGAACTGGAGCAGCTGACCGCGGAGGACTTCGACCTGACGTTCAAGACGAACGTCTACGCGTACTTCCACCTGCTCATGGCGGCGCTGCCCCACCTGGAACCCGGCGACGCCGTCATCGCCACGGCGACCGAAGAGGCCCTCAAGGGCAGCACGACGATGATCGACTACGCGGCGTCCAAGGCCGCGCTGATCACCCTGACCAAGTCCGTCGCCGTGCACCTGGCCAAGCGGGGCGTCCGGGCCAACGTGGTCGCGCCCGGCCCGACCTGGACGCCGCTCAACGAGGCGGACCCGCACATGCCGCCGGACGGGCTCGCCCACATCGGCAGCGAGGCACCGCTGGAACGCGCGGCCCAGCCCGAGGAGATCGCGCCGACATACGTCTATCTCGCCTCCGACGCCGACTCCAGCTACACGGTGGGTGAGGTCATCGCGGTGACGGGCGGCATCGTCGACACGCGGTAGCCCGGGCTCAGGGAGACGTCTCGTCGGGCAGTGGCTGCTCGGCCCAGATGGTCTTGCCCGTGGGTGTCTGGCGGCTGCCCCACCGTTCGGACAGCTGGGCGACGAGGAGCAGACCGCGTCCGCCCTCGTCGAAGACGCGGGCCCGGCGCAGGTGCGGCGCGGTGTTGCTACCGTCCGACACCTCGCAGATGAGGGTCGTGTCGCGGATCAGCCGCAGTTCGATGGGGGCGCCGCCGTACCGCAGCGCGTTGGTGACCAGCTCGCTGACGATCAGTTCCGTGGTGAACGCCGCCTCCGTCAGGCCCCAGACGGCCAGCTGCTCACCCGCCGTCTTGCGGGCCCGGGCCACGGCCGCCGGATCCGGCGGCAGCTGCCAGGTGCGCACCCGCCCGGCGTCGAGCGCGGCGGTCCGGGCCAGCATCAGCACGACGTCGTCGGCGGGGCGGCCGGTCAGCACCGTGTGCAGCACCTGGTCACAGGTGTCCTCCAGCGTGCCGGCCGGGCTGCCCAGCGCCTGGCGCAGCAGACCGATGCCGACCTCGATGTCGTGGTCGGCGGCTTCGATCAGCCCGTCGGTGTAGAGAGCGAGCAGACTGTCCTCCGCCAGCTCCACCTCGACGGCTTCGAACGGCAGGCCGCCCAGGCCCAGCGGCGGCCCGGCCGGCAGGTCCAGGAACCGGACGTCTCCGTCGGCCGTGACCAGGGCGGGCGGCGGATGCCCGGCGCGGGCCATGGTGCAGCGCCGGGTCACCGGGTCGTACACGGCGTACAGGCAGGTGGCGCCGACCTGCCCCGACGGCTCCGCCGCCCGCCCGCGCACCTCCGGGCCCTCTTCCCGGTCGAGCCGGATGACGAGATCGTCCAGCTGGGTGAGCAGCTCGTCGGGGGCGAGGTCGACATCCGCCAGTGTCCGTACGGCGGTCCGCAGACGGCCCATCGTGGCCGAGGCGTGGATGCCGTGGCCCACCACGTCACCCACGACCAGCGCGACCCGGGCGCCGGACAGTGGAATCACGTCGAACCAGTCGCCTCCGATGTCCGCTCCCGAACCGGTCGGCAGGTAGCGGTAGGCGACCTCCATCGCCGCGAGGTCCGGCGGCCGGTCGGGGAGGAGGCTGCGCTGGAGCGCCAGCGCCGTCCGGCGTTCGCGGGTGTAGCGCCGGGCGTTGTCCAGGCTCACCGCCGCCCTGGCTGCGATCTCCTCCGCGAGCAGCTGGTCGTCCTCGCTGAAGGACTCGGGCGTCCGGTGCCGCAGGAAGTGCACCAGGCCCAAAGTGACCCCTCGGGCGCGCAGCGGCACCAGCATCACCGAGTGGATCATGTGCCGGGCCACGGTCTCGGCGCGGGCCGGTGAGGACCTGATCCACTCCCGCAGGCCCGGGTCGCCCGGCCGGTGCCGGGTGCCCCGCCCGGCGGCCAGGGTCCGGGCGGGCAGCGTGCCCACGGGGTAGACGGTGGTGTCGCCCGGGGCGACCACCGACTCCGGGCAGCCCGGAAGCACCGACCGTTGCGCGGTGCGGCGCACGGTGACCGGCGCGTCCATCGGTACGGCTCGCGGCTCGTCGCCCAGGGCGACGGACTCCAGCAGGTCCACGGTCACGAAGTCGGCGAACCCGGTCACGGCCACCTCGGCCAGCTCCTCGGCCGTCCGGGCCACGTCCAGCGTGCTCCCGATGCGCAGGGCGGCGTCGTTGAGCACCGCCAGCCGGCGGCGGGCCCAGTACTGCTCCGTGGTGTCGAAGACGGTCGCGGACAGGCCCTGTACCGCGCCGGTCTCGTCCCTCAGCGGAGACATGAACATCGACCAGGCGTGCGGCCGGGTCTCGCCCGGGGCCTTGCCGTGTTCCTCGTGGAAGATCATCTCGCCGGTGCGCAGGGCCTGCCGCTGGAGGCGGTCGTACTCGTCGAAGGGCGGGTTGGGCTCGATCTCCCACAGGGTCAGGCCCGTCATCTCCTCCTCGGACCGGCCCATCACCTCGGTCATGATCTCGTTGGCGGCGACCAGCCTGGCCTCCCGGTCGTAGACCGCCACCGGTACCGGGAGCTGGGAGAGCGTGAGGTCCCACAGGGGCACGGTCCGCTCAGCGGGCCGCCCGGCCGCGGGCGCCGGAACGGTGCCGGTCACGAGCCAGAGCCGCCCGCCGGCCGCGTCGAGCAACGGCGTGCCCTGCAGCCGGACCACCACTCGGTTGCCGTCCCGGTGCCGGAGCGCCACTTCACCGGCCCATCGCCGCCCGTCGGCCACATGCCGCCGCGTGGACTCCGGGAGGGCCGCGGCGAGCAGTCCGGTGACGGCCGTGCCGACGATCTCGGCGGGTTCGTATCCGAGCAGGCGGCGAGCGCCGTCGCTCCACACCGTGATCGCTCCACCGGCGTCAACGACGACAGCCAGGTCCTCCGGTACACGTCCCTCCACGGTGCCTCCGGATGTGACGCCCTTACGGCTTCCCCGGCCATCATGTCAGGGAGAGGCGTCGGGTACCCCTCGCGGGCTTCCCTTCACCACGCCCTCAGGTCACCGCCTGCCGAGGGCCGGTCCACGACTCAGACGGCCAGGCGTTCCACCAGCAGGAACCCGCCGATGACGATCATCAGCACACCGGAGACGCGGGTGA
The DNA here is from genome assembly GCF_040612515.1 of Streptomyces sp. NPDC006372. Taxonomy (NCBI): domain Bacteria; kingdom Bacillati; phylum Actinomycetota; class Actinomycetes; order Kitasatosporales; family Streptomycetaceae; genus Streptomyces; species Streptomyces sp. NPDC006372. Next base: position 80,497 of record NZ_JBEXQJ010000022.1, read on the forward strand.
CCGCCCGGGCCGCCGAGGGCCTGGTGCTCAGGACGGTACGGGCCAGCACGCCGACGGTGAGGTAGACGAGGGCGCAGGCGGTCATGTGCAGCGCGCCGAGCAGGCCGGTCTGCGTGGCGACCGGCCAGCCGCCCGAGGGGTCGATGAACTGTGGGAACAACGAGAAGTAGAGGAGCAGCGCCTTCGGGTTGAGTCCGCTGATGCCGGCTCCCTTGAGCATGACCCGCAGACGGGAGGAACCGTCGGAACCGGGCTCTTCCCCGGAGGCCGTCAGGGCGGCCGGTTCCCGCAGCACGCCCCAGCCGAGCCACACCAGATAGCCGGCCCCGGCCACGGTCAGGGTGGTGAGCAGGGTCGCCGAGCTCGCCACGATCACCACCAGGCCCGCGACCGCGAGCAGGGTGTAGCCCACGTAGCCGGCTATCAGCCCGGCGACAGCCGGGACGACCGACCGCCCCCTGAGCCCCGCCGCGATCGCGTACGCCCAGTCCGCGCCGGGGGTGAACACCAACAGCAGATCCACTGCCAGGAATGCCGCCAGCGTCGTCATGTCCATGGTTCGGTCCTTCTCACGTGCCGTAGTGCACGAGGAAGGTTAGGTCGATTCTGCCCGAAAGTGTTCCTTTGTTTCCCCCTTGATCGCGCCACCTGGGGCAGAATCTTCTCCATGGATGCCCTGGACCGGAAAATTCTTACCGAGCTGCAGCTGGACGGCCGTCTCACGGTCACCGAGCTGGCCGCCCGCGTGAAACTGAGCGTCTCGCCCTGCCATCGCCGACTGCGCGACCTCGAACGCGAGGGCGCGATCCGCGGGTACCGGGCGGTCGTGGACCCGGCCGCCGTGGGCCTCACCTTCGAAGCGCTCGTCTTCGTCACCCTGCGCTGGGAGGACGCCGACACGGTCTCCGCGTTCGAGGAGGGCGTGGCCGCCGTCCCGCACGTGCTCCAGGCCCAGCGACTCTTCGGCGACCCCGACTACCTGCTGCGCGTCGCCACCACCGACCTGGCCGCCTTCCAGCAGCTCTACGACCAGCGGCTCGCCCGACTGCCCGGCGTCCAGCGCCTGAACTCCACCCTCGTCATGAAGCACGTCGTCGACGACCGGCCCCTGCCCGAGTGAGCAGGCCCGGCCGCCTCCGGCTCAGCCCTGCAGGCCGCCCGCGAAGGGCATCGTCCGCCACTGCTCGACGGCGGGCTTCAACGCGTCCACGAGCATGGGCAGTTGCGGCGCGAGGGCGAGGCACGCCACGGCCCGGGACATGCCGACGGCGTTGACGACGCGCAGCACGCCGTCGTCCAGCCGTCGCAGACCCCGGCGCTCGGCGGCCGAGTTGTACGCGGCCTCGCAGTCGGGCCCGAGGGCCGCGAGGTCCCACTCGACCGGGCCGAGGGTGGCCAGCTCGAAGTCGGAGTACAGCTCGCCGCCCCTGGCGGAGACGATGTTGGCCGCGGGGGAGTCCCCGTGGACCGGCTGGAACTCGATCCCGGGGAAGGCCTCTTCGAACCCCCGGCGCGAGCTGACGACTGGTTCCAGGACCTCCCACTCGCGCCGCGCGCGGTCGAGGTCGGCCGGGTCGAGGAGGTCCGGGCGCCCTTCGAGCGCGGTGAGCCCCTCGGAGACGAACCGCGGTTCCGCCGTCGACAGGAACGGCAGCTCACCCGGGTAGGCGCGCAGTGCGGCATGCAGGTCGGCGACCAGGCCGGCGTTGTGCACGTAGTCCGGTTCGACGCTCTGGTCCAGCTCGACGAACTGCCAGAAGGTCATGGAGAACCCGTCGCGTCGCACGGGCTTCCGCGGCACCAGCGGACTCGGCGGGATCACCGGGTGCCCCTGCTCCGCCAGCCACCCCACCACGTCGAGCTCCTGCCGTTGCCGCGCCGCCTGGAAGCCGGCGTCGGCGTACGGCGGGAGGACGGTGGGCACCCGTACCACCACGGGTGAGGGAGCCAGGTGCACCACGACGGAGAACACGTCGTACAGCACCGTGGCGTCGGTCACCGTGAGCCCCAGATCACGGCCCGCGGCGACGGCCGCGGCTAATGCCCGGGACGTGCGGGCGGTTATCTGATCAGGCGTCATGAACTCTGACATGCCGACGATGGTGTCACGCCCGACCGTGGGGTGCGACGGAATTGGCGATCACCGGAAGTTCGCCTGCGGTCAAGGAGCGGTGCGCTGCGGGGCAAGCCCCCGCCCAGCGGCCGTCCTAGCGTGTCCGCGTCCCCTCCGCCAGTCATCCTGAAACGAGGAAACAGCGCATGCCGTACATCACCGTGGGTCAGGAGAACTCCACCGCCGTCGACCTCTACTACGAGGACCACGGATCCGGGCAGCCGGTCGTCCTCATCCACGGCTTCCCGCTCGACGGACACTCCTGGGAGCGGCAGACCGCCGTGCTCCTCGACGCCGGCTACCGCGTGATCACGTACGACCGGCGCGGTTTCGGCCAGTCCTCCCAGCCGACGACCGGCTACGACTACGACACCTTCGCGGCCGACCTGAACACCGTGATGGAGACCCTCGACCTGCAAGGCGCCGTGCTCGTCGGGTTCTCGATGGGCACCGGCGAGGTCGCCCGGTACGTCTCCCGCTACGGCTCCGCCCGGGTCGCCAAGGTCGCCTTCCTCGCCTCGCTGGAACCCTGCCTGCTCAAGTCCGGCGACAACCCGGAAGGCGTCGCCCCGAAGGAGTTCTTCGACGGCGTCGTCGCGGCCGTCAAGGCGGACCGCTACGCGTACTACACCGCCTTCTACCAGGACTTCTACAACCTCGACGAGAACCTCGGCAGCCGCATCAGCGAGGAGGCCGTCCGCAACAGCTGGAACGTCGCCGCGGGCGGCGGCTTCCATGCGGCGGCCGCCGCCCCGTCGACCTGGTACACCGACTTCCGGGCCGACATCCCGGCGATCGACGTGCCGGCCCTGATCCTGCACGGCACCGGCGACCGCATCCTGCCCGTGGAGGGCACCGCGCGACCGTTCCACAAGGCTCTGCCCGCCGCTGACTACGTCGAGATCGAGGGCGCCCCGCACGGACTGCTCTGGACCCACGCCGAGGAGGTCAACTCCGCGCTGCTCGCCTTCCTGGCGAAGTGAATTCTTCCTCCGATTCTTCCTGGACCCCGCAGGTCCGGGGTGGTGACATCGACAGGGCCGGCAACTGACCAGAACCGCCGGCCCTGAACGAGGTCCAGGGGGAGAATCCGGTGTCCGTCGTCCTTTCCACCGCGTCACTGCCGGCGGCCGAACGGGGTGAACGCTGGCACCACGCGGTGTCCGGCACCTTCGTACCGCTCGACGTGCAACTCCACGAGGACCGTCCGTCGCCCGGCAGAATCGTCAGCGACCAGCTGGGTTCCTTACGGGTGGCGCACGTCCAGGCGGGCCCGCAGGTGGTGACGCGCAGCAGGCGGCTGGTCCGGGACGGGAAGCAGTTCCTCATCCTGACCCTCCAGCAGCGGGGCAGCGCACTCAAGGAACAGGACGGCAGACAGGCACTGATCGGACCCGGGGACTTCTCCCTCTCCGACTCCTCCCGGCTGTTCAAAAAGGAGGTCCAGAGCCGTTTCTCCTTCACCTCGTTCCACTTCCCCCGTGCCGACCTCCGTGTCCGGGACGACGATCTGCGCGCCCTGACCGCCACCGCGTTCTCCGGCCGGGACGGCGGCGCCGCACTGGTGGCGACCTACTTCGCGCGCCTGGCCCGGGAGGCGGGGAGCTTCGACGCCGTCGTCGGCAGGCAGTTCGCCGCCACCGCGCTCGACCTGCTGGCACTGCTGATCAACGAGCGACGCGGCCGCTTCGCGCCCCACGCCCCGGAGACGGCCGCCGCCACCCTGGTCCGCGTGAAGGACCACATCCTGCGGCACCTCTCCGACCCCGAGCTGTCACCGCCCGGGATCGCCGCCGCGCACTTCATGTCGGTCCGCTACCTCCACAAACTGTTCCAGCTGGAGGGGGCGACGGTGGGGGAGTGGATCCGCACCCAACGGCTGGAGCGCTGCCGCCAGGACCTGCTGCGGTCCGCGGCCCTCGGGCAGGGCGTCGCGACGGTCGCCCGCCGCTGGGGCTTCGTGAGCCCCAGCCACTTCAGCCGTGCCTTCCGCTCGGCCTACGGTGTGACGCCCCGCGAATGGCAGGCGCACGGCCTGTCCGGCGTGGGGCAAAGGCACCGGTGAGACGGAGGGAACGCCTCCGCGAACGGACTCGTTGCACAGGAGTTCGCCACGTCGCCGACCCGAGGAGCATCGTGCCCGACACCACGCCCGACTCGTCCACCGTCCTCCCGGACACCCCGGAACTCCCTGAACTCCCGGACCTGAGCGCGCAGGCCGAGCGGCTGATCGAGCTGGGCGTGCACGAGACGGCCGGGCTGTCCGCGGACGAAATCCGGGGCTTCGCCGCCGAGGCCGACGGCGACGGTGCACTGCTGGCCGTGCATCCGGACCGAGCCCCCGCCTCCGCCCTCGCGCCACTGCTGCGCCGCGACGGCAAACCGGGCTTCGTCGTCGCCGACATGCAGGACGTCGACTCGTTCACGCCCGAAGCCGTCGAACTCCCCGACGCCCCCCTCTACATCGTCACCGGCGTCGACCGGGGCGACCACATGTCCAACTGGAGCCCGGACGAGGCACTGCCCGCCCTCACGAAGGAGGACCGCACCCCGCTGCTGCTCACCGAAGGCATCCACTGGGTCCTCCAGCAGCCGGAGGCGCTGGAGCGCAACCGCTGCTTCATGACCATCGGCTCCCGGCTGCGCAAGCCGAACGGCAACCTGGACGCCCGCACCCCGGCCGTCTGGATCAGCAACGGCACCGGGCGCGACGGCCGCGAGCGCCGCAACGCCCCGAAGGTCGGCTGGTGCTGGTGGAACAACCGGCACACCTGGCTGGGCTTCGCCTCCGGCACGGGCCGCCGGGCGGGCGCCGTCGAATGAACCGCCGTACGGCGCCCCCGCGTCACAGCGTGAACCGGGGCGGTGGCGCCGGCCGGCCCTCGGCCAGAGCGGCGAGGCCGGCGCGGGCGTCCTCCCTGACCTCCGCGGGGACGAGGCCCTCCATCCAGAGCGCCGCGCGGTACTCGGCGGCGGCCTCGGCCCGCTCCCCGAGACGGGTCAGGGCGTGGGCCAGGTGGAGGTGGACCTTGCTCGCCTGCTTCTGCCAGCCGCGTGCGTCGAACTGCCCGCGGATGCCGCGCAGCGCGTCGGCCGCCTCCTGCCAGTCCCGCCGGTCGAGATGGACGAACGACACCGAGTAGACGGCGGACAGAGCGGTGAAGTCCCGTACGTTGGGCGGGATCCGGTCGCGGTGCCGGGGGTCCGCGAGCGTCTCCATGATGCCCCGGTAGGTCTCGACGGCCTCGTGAGGGCGGCCCGTCGCACGCATCAGCCTGATCACCCCGCAGGAGACCTGGAGATACCCGTTGACATCGTCCGCCTCCGTGAACAGCTCCATGGCGCGCCGGTAGTGGCCGGTGGCGGGTGGCAGGTCGTCCACGGCGTCCCGCAGCCAGCCGAGATAGGCGTGTGCCCAGGCCTGCTGGAGGAGGTTCTGGGCCGCCTCGGCCAGACGCAGCGCGCACCGGGCCGCGTCCATCGCCTCGTCGTGCCGGCGGGCGCAGGCCCAGTACGCCCAGGCGAGGTAGTTGCGGTGGGTCGCCTCCAGCCCGGCGTCCCCGAGCGCGGCTCCGGCAGCGGCGGCCCGCTCGTAGACCTCGACCCAGTGGCCCCAGGACACCCAGTGGTCGGAGAACCAGTGCATGGCCTCCGCGACGTCGGCGACCCTGGCGTGCTCGCCGTACGCCGCCGCCTCGCGGAACGCGGCCAGCCAGGCGTCGCCCTCGGTCCTGATCCAGCGCGCCGCCTGCTCCCGGTCGTCGAGGGCGACCAGCCGGCCGGGATCCGCCGGCGGCATGCCGTAGTCCGGCTCGTACCAGCGGCCCGCGAGGACGGCCGTGTCCAGCAGCCAGTGCCGCAGCCGGGACCGCGCGGCGAGCGACCTCTGCGTACCGTCCTCCGCACGGTGGCGGGCTCCCGCGTACAGCCGCAGCAGATCGTGCAGCCGATAGCGGTCCTGACGGGACGTCATCAGCAGTCCCGCCTCCAGCAGTTCCTCCAGGAGGTCCTCGGCGTCGGGCAGGGAGACCCCCGCGAGCACGGCGGCCGGCGCGACACCGAAGTCGCTGCCCGGTACGAGCGACAGCAGCCGGAACATCCGGGCGGCTTCGGGCGCGAGACGCGAGTAGGACAGTGCGAAGGCGGAATTGACCCGCAGGTCGCCCGCGCTCAGCGCGTCCAATCTGCGGTCCTCGTCGGCCAGCCGGTCGGCGAGCCGGCCGATGCTCCAACTTGTGCGGGTGGCAGCCCAGTTCGCGGCCACCCGCAGGGCCAGGGGGAGATGGCCGCACAGTTCGGTCACGACGTTCGCGGCCGCGGGCTCGGCGTCCACCCGTCCCGGGCCCACGACGGCCCGCAACAGCGCGGCGGACTCCTGCCGGGTCAGCGCCCCGAGTTCGACGCGCCGTACCCCCTCGAGACCGGCGAGGGTACGGCGGCTCGTCACCACCACGAGCAGGCGCCCCTCGCGCGGGAGCAGCGGCCTGATCTGGTCCTCGCCGCCGGCGTTGTCCAGCACCAGGACCGCGCGGAGCCGGGCGGAGAGCGCGTGGTAGCGGGCGAGACGCTCCTCGGCGCCGAGTCCGGCCAGCTCGGCGTCCGGCACGCCCCAGGAGCCGAGCAGCCCCGGCAGCACCTGGTCGACGGGGAGCGGATGTTCGTCCAGGCCCCGCATGTCCACCAGGAACCTCCCGTCGGGGCACAAGGACGCCAGCCCCTCGGCCAGCCGAACCGCCAGTGTGGTCTTGCCGCTTCCGGGCGGGCCGCACACGACGGCGGCCGGGGGAGCGGGGGCGCCTCGCCGCTCCTCTCCTTCGGCCGCCTCCCGGGCGAGGGCGCGCAGCTCCGCCAGTTCCCCCTGGCGGCCGACGAAGTCCCGCACGCCCCTCGGCAGCGTGTGGGGCGAGACCCTGACGGACTCCGCGGGCTGCGGCCCGGGCCGGGCGGCGCGGGCCGCGCCCAGCAGCCGTGCGTGCGTGGGCTCGTCCAGTTCCAGGCCCTGGGCGAGCGCGGTGACCGTCCCGCGGTGCGGACGCCGGCTCCGGCCCCGCTCCATGTCCCCGATGGCCCGCCCCGAGACCCCCGACGCCTCGGCCAGCTCCTCGATCGTCAGCCGCCGGTCCTGCCGCAACTCCCGCAGCAACCGCCCGAACGGCCCCGCGAGCCCCCCACCACTGCCCACCGCGCGATCATACGTCGGTCAGCCGGACGCCCTCCTTCTCGTCGCCCTGGGGGAGGTCAGCCCGCCGCGTGTCCGCCGATGACCGCGTGGGCGTAGACGATGCCGAGACCGTAGGCGCCCCCGTGCCGGGTCACCACCTCGGTCACCGCTTCGTAGGTGTCGGAGCGTGCCCAGTCGCGCTGGAGTTCCAGCAGCACCTGCACCCAGGTGACCGGGACCGCCCCGGCCTGGAGCATGCGCTGGACCGCGTGCTCGTGGGCCTGCGGGCTGACACCGCCGGACGCGTCGGTGACGACGTACACCTCGTAGCCCTGGGCCAGCGCGGAGAGCGCGGGCAGGACGACGCAGACCTCGGTCCACAGACCCGCGATGACGAGCTTCTCCCGGCCGGTGGCCTTGACCGCCTCGACGAATTCCATGTCCTCCCAGGCGTTCATCGAGGTCCGGTCGACGATCTTCTGTTCCGGGAACACCTCGGCCAGCTGCGGCAGTAGCGGACCGGAGAACGACTCGGCGGCCACGGTGCTCAGCACCACCGGCACGTCGAAGGCCCGGGCGGCTCTGGCCAGACCCACGGTGGAGTTGATGATGGCGGTGCGGTCGCCGCTGCCCGTGCCGAAGAACATCTGCGGCTGGTGGTCCACGAACAGCACCGCGCAGTTGTCCGGGGTGAGCAGGTCCGGGCTGGGGGCGGCGGTGACCTCGGCGATGTCGACCATGCGGGTGAGCCTCTCCTCGGCTGGGCTGAGACCGGCGTTCGTCCGGTTCGCCCCTCACGCTAGGCAGCCGGCGCGGGCACCGGCGGGCGTCGGTGCCCGCCGTGCGCGGTGGGGACAGCAGCGGTGCGCCGAGGGTCAACGGCACGGCAGGCGCCGTCCGTCGGACAAGCCGGTCGGCCGCCTCCGCTTCCGCGGCGACGGCCGACAGGTTGTCACTGTCCGGGCGGGGTCAGAACTTCGGGCGAGGAGCCTGCGCCTCCACGAGTTCCGTTGCCTCCGCCTCCGTCTCGACCGACGGCGGAGAGCCCGCCAGGGGCTTGTTCGCGGTCTCCCGCATGCACAGCACGGCGATGACGCCGATGACCGCCGCGCCCGTGGCGTAGTAGGCGGGCATGAGGGTCGTGTCGAACGCGCTGATCAGGGCGGTGATCACCAGGGGCGTCGTGCCGCCGAACACCGAGGTGGCCAGGTTGTAGGCCACCGAGAGCGACCCGTACCGCACGTGGGTCGGGAAGATCGCCGGGAGCGCCGCCGACATCGTGCCGAGCATCGTCACCAGCGACAGCCCGAGCATCAACAGGCCCAGGGTGATGAGCACGACGCTGCCCTGCCGGATGAGCAGGAAGGACGGCAGGGACAGGAAGAGGAACCCGAGCATCCCCGTCATCAGCAGCGGCCTGCGCCCGAACCGGTCCGAGAGCCGCCCGACCTGGTTGATGACGCACATCTGGAGCACCATCACGAGGAGCAGGATCAGCAGTCCGTGATTGGTGCCGTATCCCAGCTCGTCGGACAGGTACGTCGGCATGTACGAGAGCAGCATGTAGTCGGTGATGTTGTACGCCGCGACGAGCGCGAGGCACAGCAGCAGCGGCCGCCAGTAGCGGGTGAAGATCCTGCCGAGGTCACCGGTGGCCGAGGTCTCCACCGCCTCGGCCGCCTCGCTCGCCTTGACCTGGCCGCCCTCGAGCTTCTGGAAGGCCGGCGTCTCGTCCAGCTTGAGCCGCAGGTACAGCCCGATGAGGCCGAGCGGGGCCGCGACCAGGAACGGGATGCGCCAGCCCCACTGGAGCATCTGGTCCGCGCTGAGGAGGCTGTTGAGGACGACGACGAGGCCGGAGGCCCCGACGTAGCCGGCGAGCGTGCCCAGCTCCAGGAAGCTGCCGAAGTAACCGCGCCGCTTGTCGGGTGCGTACTCCGCGATGAACGTCGACGCGCCGCCGTACTCCCCGCCGGTCGAGAAGCCCTGCACCAGCCGGAAGAAGATCAGCAGAGCCGGGGCCCACAGACCGATGACGGCGTGCGAGGGGACGAGGCCGATGGCGAAGGTCCCCACCGCCATCATGATCATGGTGAGGGAGAGGATGCGCTTGCGGCCGACCTTGTCGCCGAGCGGTCCGAACACCATCCCACCGAGGGGACGCACCAGGAAGGCCACCGCGAACGTCGCGAACGAGCTGAGCAGTTGGGCGGTGTCGTTCCCCGAGGGGAAGAAGACCTTCCCGATGGTCGACGCCAGATAGCTGTAGATGCCGAAGTCGTACCACTCCATCGCGTTGCCGAGGGCGGCGGCCTTCGTGGCGCGTTTGACCGCCGCCTCGTCGGTCACGGTGATGTCGCTGCGGCGCAGCTTCGGGTGCCGTCGCTTCTCGATCGCCCGGAACAGTTTCCGGTGTCGTCTCACGGCTGCGGGATCCACCGACTCTTCGTTGTCGGGCGCCGCCATCAGTCGTTCCTTTCGCCGGTCATCTCTCCCAAGCACAACGCCTGCACAGATCTCGCGCGCTCAAACGAACCCCTTCGCGCAGCGCCCGGATGATCACGCGGAGTGACGAACGGGCGCTATGGGTGAGAGAGACTGCCGGGTGCCGGCCATGGTGTGTCCCGTGTCCCGCCGGGGAACTTGGTTGGCCGTGGTGCGCACCTGGTGAGAGGAGCCCATGTGGCAGCGTCAGCGGCGGGCGACCGGGACCAGGGCGCGCAGGAAGCCGGTTACGAGCCGGATCCGCGCCGGTGGCATGCCCTGTGGGTCACCCTCGTGGCCGGCTTCATGAGCCTGCTGGACGTCTCCATCGTGGTGGTGGCCCTGCCCTCGGTCCAGCGGGGTCTGCACGCCTCACCCGCTCAGGTGCAGTGGGTGGTCTCCGGATACGCCCTCGCCTTCGCCCTCGCGCTCGTCACCGCCGGCCGCCTCGGGGACGCGCTGGACCGGCGCCGCATCTTCCTGCTGGCCCTCAGCGGCTTCGTGGTCTTCAGCGCGGCCTGCGGGGCGGCCACCGGCATCACGATGCTGGTGGTGGCCCGCCTCGCCCAGGGACTGGCGGCCGGCTTCATGGCCCCGCAGAACTCCGCGCTCATCCAGCAGATGTTCCGGGGCGCGGAGCGCGGTCGCGCCTTCGGCTTCTTCGGAGCCACCGTCGGCATCTCCTCCGCCGTAGGACCCCTCGCCGGCGGCGTCATCCTCGCCCTGGCCTCGGGCGCCGAGGGCTGGCGGTGGGTCTTCTACGTCAACGTCCCCATCGGCATCCTCGCCGTCCTCCTCGGCCGCCGCCTGCTGCCCCGCACCCGGCCGGCGGGGCGGCAGCACGTGGACCTGCCGGGCGTCCTGCTCCTCGGCCTCGGTGTCCTGGCGCTCATGTACCCGCTGGTCCAGGCGGGCGCGGGCGGCATCGGCCGGCTGTGGTGGCTGTTCCCCGCCGGCGCCGCCGTCCTCGCCGTCTTCGCCTGGTGGCAGCGCCGCCTGGTCATCCGGGACAGCCAGCCGCTGCTCGACCCGCGTCTGTTCACGACGGTGCGCGGCTACGCCGTCGGGGCCGGCGTCGGCACGCTCTACTTCGTCGGCTTCAGCGGCGTCTGGCTGGTCTTCGCGCTGTTCTACCAGGACGGCCTGGGCTTCTCCCCGCTCCGGTCCGGCCTGGCCGTGACGCCCTTCGCCCTCGGCTCGGCCTGCGCGGCCGCGGTCGCCGGCCGGCTGGTGGACCGGCTCGGCCGCGTACTCACCGTGGGCGGCCTCCTGGCCGTGATCGTCGGTCTGGGCGGCACCGCGCTGCTGCTGCGCCTCGCACCCCTCGACATCGCGCCCTGGGTCGCCGCCCCCGCGATGTTCCTCGGCGGCGTCGGCAGCGGCTGCGTGATCTCCCCCAACATCACCATGACGCTGCGCGACGTACCGGTACGGATGGCGGGCGCGGCGGGCGGCGCCCTGCAGACCGGGCAGCGGCTCGGCGCCGCGGTGGGCACCGCCGCCCTGCCCGGCCTCTTCTACCTCGTGCTCGGCGGTGGCGGCTACCGCGGCGCCCTCGTCACCGCACTCGGCGCCGGGCTCATCGGCATGGCGGCGTCCCTGGCGCTCGCGACGTCCGACTGGAGGCGGGACAGACGCAGGCGCCAGGGACACGCGACATGCCCGGACGATGTCGCCAACAGCCCCATACACGCCCGCCAGCACTGATCCCCCGTCGCACGCGCGGAGCGGGAAGGGAGATCAGCCTGCCGCCAGAGCCGTCCTCCCCATGACGGCGCCGCTCGCACCCTTGCCCGGGGCCAGACCCAGATAGGCGGTGATCCTCTTACCCTTGGCGTGAGGCGCCACCGCGACCCGGTCGCTGACGGTGTGCACCAGACGCAGCCCATGGCCACCGACGCGGCACCGGTCCTCCTTCCGCACCGTGGGCCGCACCGCCGAGGAGTCCCACACGGTGATGGCCAGCTTTCCTCGGAACAACCGCAGGATCAGCTCACACGGGCCGGGTGCGTGCCGGATGGCATTGGTGACCAGTTCGCTGACGACGAGTTCTGCGTCCACGGCCAGAGATGCCGGAATCATCGCGGGGGCGGTGTGCGGACCGTGGGCGAGGAAGGCGTGCAGGGCGAGGCGGGCGTCGAAGGCGCTTGCCGCGCCGTCGTCCCAGGCCGCGCCGAAGCGCAGCATGGCGTGCTCGTCCGGGCCCTGCCGATCTGCCGCCTGCTTCCCAAGCGGAGTGACCATGCGGAGGCTCTTTCGTTGTGTTCGCCCCTTCCGGGGCAGCTTTCGACGTGCGTTTACCCGGGTGCGTACCACGCATACCCGGGCAGTCACCGGACGCCCGCGAAAACCGCTCGGAGTGGCAGCAGCCACACGGGGCTGGTTTCGGCCTCAGAGGGCACACGGGAATTCATGCCGGAGTGCGTCCCGCGGGACGCGAAGACAGCCGGCCGGGGAGGTCGACAAGCGAGGAGGCGACGACATGGCAGGGCCGGAACGTACGGAGACCGCCGTGCCGCCATCCTCGGCTGTACCCGATGCCGTACCCGATGCCTCGCTGAACGGCAGGCTGGACGCCATCGGAACCGGGGCCTACGTGGTGGACGAGGAGGGACGCATCCTCGCCGTCAACGCCCGCGCCCGGGACGTGCTGGCCCTGACCACCGACGACATGCTCGGCCATGACGCGCACGACCTGCTGCACCGGGACTCCCACGGGCAGCCGCTGCCGAGGACCCGGTGCAGGATGCGGCAGGCCTTCCACGCCGGGCGGACCGCCCAGGCCGCGGAGGACCACTTCGCTCGCGGAGACGGTTCGCTGCTTCCCATCTCCTGGCTGATCACCCCCTACGAGATCGAGGACGACGGCGCCGCCACCCTCGTGCTCTTCCATGTCGCCGACCCCGCGCAGGCGACCGGACCCCGGCCGGAGCCGGCGGCCGGGCCGTTGCCCGAACTCGAGCGGCTCGCCCTGCTGGCCGAGGCCACCGCGCAGCTGACCTCCACGCTCGACGTGGACGAGGCACTGGAACGCCTGGTCAATCTGGTGGTGCCCCGGCTGGCGGACTGGGTGGTCATCGACCTGATCACGGAGCGGGACGAGGTGTGGCGTACCGCCGTCGTCCACGCCGACGACGGCGCACTCGTGCACCGGGACGACCTCCAGGGCCCCATGCCGCCCGTCCCGGAGGAATCGCCGATGCCCCTGTCGAGAGCCCTGCGCGGCGTGGCCTCCACGGTGGCCGGGCCCAGCACCTACCAGCGGACACCTGACTCCGGCATCGCGGTCGAGCAACGCCGGCTGTTCGACATGACGGGGATGCACTCCGCGGCCATCGCGCCCATCCGCAGCACTCGCGCGGTCCTGGGCGCCCTGACCCTGGGCCGCGCCGACGACCCGGTCGCCTTCACCCCCGCCGACCTCCCCCTGGTCGAGGACATCGCCCGCCGGGCCGGCCTCGCCCTGGACAACGCCCGCCTGTACCAGCGTCAGCGCAAGGTCGCCGAGACCATGCAGAACCATCTGCTGCCCCAGATGCCCGGGGTCCCGGACCTGCAGATGACCGTCCGCTACCTGCCAGCGCCCGACGCCTCACAGGTCGGCGGCGACTGGTACGACGCCTTCCCCCTGCCCGACGGGTCCACCGCCCTGGCCGTCGGAGACGTCGTGGGACACGATCTGGAGGCGGCGGCCGGCATGGCGCAGGTGCGCAACATGCTCCGCGCCTACGCATGGTCCCAGCACGAGCCACCCAGCCGGATCGTCACACGGCTGGACGAAGCGCTCCAGCACATCACGGACGTCGCCATGGCCACGATGGTGTTCGCCCGGATCGAACCGGCGGCCGACGGCCAGTGGCAGCTGTCCTGGACCAACGCGGGCCACCCCCCGCCCCTGCTGATCAGCCGCGACGGCCTGGCCAGCTATCTCACCGACGGTCACGGCATCGTCCTCGGCGCCGGAGCCGGCGCCCCGCGCCCGGACGCCGTGACCCTGCTTCCGCCCGGGTCCACCCTCGTGCTGTACACCGACGGCCTCATCGAAGAGCCCGGTCACACCCTCGACGAGGGCCTGAACCGGCTGAGCCGGCACGCGGCCGCCCTCGCTCACCGCCCCCTCGCCTCCTTCACCGACCACCTGCTGCGCCGGGTCCGCCCCGCCGCCAACGACGACGATGTCGCCCTGCTGGCCCTGCGCACCCCCACCGCCAAGGCGGTCACCGCCCGTCGGTGACCGGGGACGGCGCCCCTCAGGGTTCGACATGGATCTTGGGGCCGGGACCCGCGCCGGCCGGTCGCCCGCCGGCGAGGACGGGGCCGACCTCGTCGAGTCCCACGGTGGCCGCGACGAGCGGCCTGGGGTCGACCGAACCGTCGGCGTACGCCCGGATCGTGGCGTCGAGGCCGGGGGAGGCGGACAGCACACCCGTCGCGGTCACGTCCTTCAGGACGAGCGTGCGGGTGTCGATGCCGCTGGACTCGCCGGCCAGCCCGATGTACACGAGACGGCCCCCGGGTTCGACCGACTCCAGGGCCACGCCGGGGAGCCGGGCGGCGTTCGAGGCGTCGACGACCGCGTCGAAGGGCACGTCCGGCACGGTGTCCTCCGTCCACACGTGCGCGAAGCCCAGGGAGCGGGCGAAGGCGAGGGAACTCTCGGTGGTGCCCATCAGGTGCACCTCCGCTCCGGACGCGCGCAGGAACATCGCGACCAGCAGCCCGATCGTCCCCGGGCCCAGGACCAGGGCCCGGTCCCCGGGAGCGGGCGCGGCGGCCCGGGCGGCGCGCAGGGCGTTGCCGCCCGGCTCGACCAGTGCGCCGAGGACCGGGTCGACGGAGTCGGGCAGGGCGTGCAACGAGAAGGCGGGCACGGCGAGTTGCTCCGCCAGCGCACCGGGCCGGTCCCCTCGGACGCCGACCTCCTGGCGCTTCTCGCACACGTGCTGCCGACCGCGCAGGCAGCGGTGACAGCCGCCGCAGCCGAGCATGGTGTCACCCATGACGCGACGGCCGAGCCAGCCGGGGTCCACGCCGTCACCGACCGCCGCGACCCGCCCCGCCCACTCGTGGCCGGGCCGCATCGGATAGGCGGCGTGTCCCTGGTGGAGATAGGCCATGGCGCCGGTGAAGAACTCCACGTCGGTGCCGCACACGCCGACCCGCTCGACGTCGACGACGACTTCGCCGGGTCCGGCCACCGGTGCCGGGACGTCCTGGACCTCGTACGCGCCGGGGGCGGTCAGGATGAACGCGCGCATCACATCGCCTCAGGAGTGGGGCTCGCCGAGCGGGCCGAGCAGTTCGCGGATCTCGTCGAGCGCGGCGACGAGGGAGGACAGGGGTGTGCGATAGGCGAGCGCGCTGACGCTCGCGGCTCCGGACGGCGTGGTCGGGGAGGTGAGGTAGACGGGCACGGCAAGGCAGGTGACCCCGTCCTCGTTCTCCTGGTCGTCGACGGCGTAGTCCCGTTCGCGGGTGGCCGCCAGTTCCCGGAACAGCCCGGCGGTCGTGCACAGCGACCGGGGTGTCCTGCGGGCCGGCGGGCACTCACCGATCCAGCGTTCCAGGTCCTTGGGCGACGTCAGCCGCCGTGCGAGCAGCAGCTTGCCGACGGCGGTGGTGTGGGCGGGATTGCGCCCGCCGATCGTCGAGGTCAGTCGGACGGCACCGGCGGGCGGGTCGACCTTGGCGCGGTACACGACCTCGCGGCCGTCGAGCACCGCGTAGTGCGCCGTCTCACCGAACCGGTGGGCCAGCGCCTCCAGCACCGGACGGACCCGGACGTGGTCGGGGCGTGCCTCGTGGTGGGCGAAGGCCATCCGCAGGAACTCGTCGCCGAGCACATAGCGGCTTCTCTCGTCCTGGTCGGCGAGGCCGGCCCGCCGCAGGGCGCCGAGCGCCCGGTGCACGGTCGGCTTGGGACTGCCGATCACCCGGGCCAGCTCGTCCAGGCCCACCCCGCCCGGATGGCGCGCGAGTTCCCTGAGGACCGCGAGCACCCGGCCCGAGCCGACCAGCCGGCCGGGGGCTGTCGAACCTCCTGAGCTCTCCTTATGCTGCTTCATGGCGTTCCAGAATGTAGACCCCTGTACCGTCTCCCGGAAGGGCTCCATGGAGAGGCTCCGCAGCGCACAGTGGTACGAGGGACAGGACCGCAACGCCTACATACACCGCGCGTGGATGCGACGCGGAGTGCCGGGCGACGCGTTCACCGGCAGGCCGCAGATCGCCATCGCCAACACCGCCTCGGACCTGACCCCGTGCAACGCGCACCTCAACGAGGTCGCGGCCTCGGTCCGCAACGGTGTGTACGAGGCGGGCGGCATCCCGCTGGACCTGCCCGTGGTGTCCCTCGGCGAGACGCAGGTGCGGCCGACGGCCATGCTGTGGCGGAACATGGCCGCCATGGCCACGGAGGAGATGCTGCGGGCCAACCCGATCGACGGTGTGGTGCTGCTCGGCGGCTGCGACAAGACGATCCCGTCACTGCTCATGGCCGCGGCCTCGGTGGACCTCCCCGCGGTCGTGGTCCCCGGCGGCCCGATGCTCAACGGCACGTTCCGCGGCGGCCTGCTGGGCTGCGGCACCGGCGTGTGGAAACTGTCCGAAGAGGTCCGCGCGGGCACGCTCTCCCAAGAACAGTTCACCCGCTCCGAGTCGGCGATGATCCGCAGTCGCGGCCACTGCAACACCATGGGCACCGCCTCGACGATGGCGCTGGTGGCCGAGGCCCTCGGCACGGTCGTCCCCGGGACCGCCGGAACCCCCGCCCCCGACAGCCGCCTGCTGGAGGCCGCGCACCACACCGGCCGGCTGGCGGTGGAGATGGTGGGCGCCGACCGGCGACCGGGGACGTTCCTCACCGAGGGGTCCTTCCGGAACGCGATCGTCGCGCTGGCCGCGATCGGCGGCTCGACCAACGCCGTGATCCATCTTCTGGCCGTCGCGGGCCGGCTGGGCATCGACCTGACGCTGGACGACTTCGACCGCATCGGCTCGCGGGTGCCCGTCCTCGTGGACCTCCAGCCGGCCGGCCGCTTCCTCATGGAGGACTTCCACCGCGCCGGCGGACTGCTCGCCGTCCTGCGCGAGATGCGCGACCTGCTCGACCCCGAGGCGCTGACCGTCACGGGCCGGCCGCTGACCGACTTCCTCGACGACGCGGAGATCTGGGACGGCGAGGTCATCCGCACCCGCGCCGAACCACTGGTCGCCGAGGGCGGCATCGCCGTCCTGCGCGGCAACCTCGCCCCCGACGGCGCGCTGATCAAACCGGCCGCCGCCTCCCCGCACCTGCTGCGGCACCGGGGCCGGGCCGTCGTCTTCGACTCCGTCGAGGACTTCCACGCCCGCATCGACGACCCCGGGCTCGACGTCGACGCCGACTCCGTCCTCGTCCTGCGCGGCTGCGGCCCCAAGGGCTACCCGGGCATGCCCGAGGTGGCGAACATGCCCCTGCCGAGAAAACTCCTCGCCCGGGGCGTCCGCGACATGGTCCGCGTCTGCGACGGCCGCATGAGCGGCACCGCGTACGGCACGGTCGTCCTGCACGTGGCCCCGGAGGCCGCGGCGGGCGGCCCCCTCGCGCTCGTACGGACCGGGGACTTCATCACCCTCGACGTCGACGCCCGCCGCATCGATGTCGACGTACCCGCCGGTGAACTCGCCCGCCGCGCCCCCGGCGAGGCCACCGTGGGCGGCTACGCCACCCCGCGCCGCGGCTGGGAACGCCTCTACGTCGACCACGTCCTGCAGGCCGACACCGGTGCCGACCTCGACTTCCTCGTCGGCTCCAGCGGTTCCGAGGTGACCCGCGAGTCGCACTGACACCGGGTCACCTCGGGTGTTTCACCAGGTCACGGGCAGCTCCGTGACGCCTCCGGTGAGGGTGGTCCGCACCTCCAGTTCGTCCAGTCCCTTGGCGAGCCGCAGACCGGGCAGACGGCGGGCCAGGGTGGCGAAGACGATGCGCAGTTCGACGCGGGCCAGGCTCGCGCCGATGCAGAAGTGCACACCGTGGCCGAAACCGAGGTGCGTGCGTTCGGCGCGGTCGGGATCGAAGGTCTCGGCGTCGCGGTAGACGGAGGCGTCGCGGTTGGCGGAGTTGATCGACAGGACCACGGCGTCACCGCGACGGATGGTGACACCGGCGATGTCGACGTCGGTGTGGGCGTACCGCAGCAGGCCGAGGTCGCCGGGCGCGCCCAGGCGCATGATCTCCTCGACGGTGGCGTTGACCCGGCCGTCGGGGTCGGCGGTCAGTGCCTCCCACTGGTCCAGGCGGGTGAGCAGGAAGAGCGTGCCCAGGCCGATGCGGTTGACCGTGGTCTCGTGTCCGGCGAACAGCAGACCGACACAGAGCTGGATCATGTCGTCGTAGTCGTAGTCCGCGTCGGTGCTCTGTGCCTGCACCAGGTCGGAGATGACGTCCTCGCCCGGCTGGGCGCGCTTGGCCTCGGCCAGAGCGGTCATGTACTCGTTGAACTCGTCCCGCGCCTGGTGGGCCGCGTCGCCGATGGCGTAGTTGGACATCCGCTCGGACAGCGAGGCGAAACGCTCGCGGTCGCTCTCGGGGACCCCGAGCAGCCGGCAGATGACCGCGACCGGCAGCGGGAAGGCCAGCCCGGACTGCAGGTCGACGACCCGGTCCGGGGCGCCGGCGTGCTCGGCGACCAGCTCGTCCACACAGCGGTCGACCAGCTGCTGGACGTGATCGGAGAGCATCCGCATCCGCTTGGCCGAGAACGCCGGCGTCAGCAGCCGGCGCATCCGCGTGTGGTCGGCCTCCTCGGTCTCGTAGTTGCCCGTGGGTCCGTCCAGTACGGCGGCGCTGGTCAGGCGTGACGCCCGTTCCGGCTCGGGGTGGGAGCGGCCGAAACGCCTGTCACCGAGCAGGTCGCGCACCTCCTCGAAACGGGTGACCAGCCAGGCGGGGTCTCCGGCCGGTGTGGTGACCGGGGTGACGGGCGCCTCCCGGCGCAGCACGTCGTAGAAGGGGGCGAGGTCGAGCACGTTCGGCCTCGGGAAGGGCAGCTGCTGACGCTCGGTGGCAACGCTCATGGCGTTCCTCCTGGGATCTCCGCATGCGATCTTCGAGCCGTCCCGACCGTAGCAGTTTGTTGGCAGTAACTGTCATTAAAGTTTCGGACAGTCGGGCGGCCGCTTCGGCATGGTTGGATCGCCTGATGGAGGACTCCGTGGTGGACAGCGGACCCGTGCCCCGCCGGGGGCGGCCGCCGGTGAGTGACGAGCAACGCCGAAGACAGCGCCTCGACATCTCGCGGCACGCGGTCCGGCTCTTCGCCGAGCAGGGTGTGGCCGCCACCTCCGGCGAGCAGATCGCGCGGGCGGCCGGGGTCTCCGAACGTACGCTGTGGCGCTACTTTCCCGGCAAGGAGAGCTGTGTCGAGCCGCTGCTCACGAAGATGATCGACGCCTTCCGTGCGGTGCTGCACGCCTGGCCGGCCGAGCTGGGCCTGATCGAGCATCTGCGCGCGGCCTACCAGCCGGTCCTCGACTCCTCGTCCGCCGAGGACGTCGACGCGGTGCTGGCCGTGGTCCGGATGACCCATGACGAGCCCGCGCTGCGCGCCGCCTACCTCGTGCTCCGGGAGCGCGCGGAGGAGACGTTCGCCGAGGTGCTCGCCGACCGCCTGGGCACCTCGGCCGACACGCTGGACGTCCGGGTGCAGGCCGCCGCCATCAGTGCCGTACTCAAGGTCGCGGCCGACGACTTCGCCCGCGAGACGGCCGGTCGCGGTATCACCCCCGAGGTGCTGGCAGGACACCGCGAACAACTCGCCCACGCCCTCGGCCTGGTGACCGCGGGCCTCGCGGACGGCGAGGCCGGCCCCTGACCCGGACGCCGCTCCGGCCGCACGGCCGCGTTCCGGGGCTGGGAGGCCGTCCCGCTCGCGAGCAGCCGGAGTCGGGCCTCGTGGAGGCTGGTGCCCGGCTCGGAGGTGTAAAGCGTCAGCTCGGGAAGGTTCGTTCCATGCAGAACGTTTCCCATCGAATGCCCCTGAGCACGGCCATTGCCCTGGCCCGGTGACCTACGCCGGTGGCGGGGCGGTCGTGCGGCGCGGTACGAGCGTGGGGGAGAGCATGACCCGCGTCGCGGGCCGGTGCCGGTCGGTGATCCGCTCCAGCAGGAGGCGCACGGCGTTCCGGCCCATCTCGTGCCCCGCCTGGTCGACGCTGGTCAGGGAGATCGGGCCGAACGCGGCGAACGTGGTGTTGTCGTAACCGGCCACGGAGATGTCGTCCGGGACGGCAAGTCCGGCTTCGGCGACCGCTTCCAGTACGCCCATGGCGACGATGTCGGCCCCGGCGAAGACGGCAGTGGGCCGGTGCGGTCGGCTCAGCAGCAGCTTCGCGCCTTCGTGGCCGCCCTGCTGGGTGTAGCTGGTGGAGACGACGTCGATCCGGTCTTCCAGGCCGTGCGCCCGCATGGCCAGCCGGTATCCGTCGGCGCGCCGGGCGTTGGGCATCTCCTCGAGGCGGGCGGGATCGGTCTCGTGGTGCTCGATGTGCGCGATGCGGTGGTGCCCGAGGCCGGCGAGGTGGCCGACGACGAGGGACGCGCCCTCGATGTCGTCGTCGGCCACGGTGTCGTACCGCGTGGACGATCCGTGCCGCCCGATGACGACGGTCGGCACGGCGGAGGCGACCTGTTCGAGGCGGGTGCGTGACGAGACGGGGGCGACCAGGACGATGCCGTCCATGCCGCGGTCGATCATCGCCTCGGTGACCTGGGCCTCCGCCTTCTCGCCGTTGCAGCCCGGACCGAGGAGGACCTGGTAGTCGGTGCCCTGGAGCGAGTCGGTGATGCCGTCGAGGATCTCGGGGAAGAAGGGGTTGCGGATGTCGGGCAGCATCACACCGATGGTGTACGTCTGCCCGCGCATGCCCCTGGCGCCCGCGTGCGGACGGTAACCGAGTTCGTCGATGGCGCGGCGCACTTTGGCGCGCATCTCGGGGCTCGCCCCGTAGGCGTTGCGCAGCACCTTGGACACGGCGGTGGTGGACACCTGGGCGTGGCGCGCGACGTCGACGATGGTGACTCTGCGACGCGGTGCTGGCGGCTCCATCCGGCCCCTTGCCTCTTTCGGGAATCGACGCCGCCGAGTGTATGCCGGGACTCTTGACGCCATGCGGGGCGCTTTCTAAGGTCTGGCCACGCCGTCTTTGGGAAACGTTACCCATGAGCGGTCCCCGACCTTCCGGCCTCACCCGACCGCATCACCCACGAAACGGACGACGGCGCGCGTCTCCCGTGCCATGCCGAGCCAGGGACTCGGACGGCAGCATTTTTGAATCGTTTCAATGCAGCGATGCGCTGCCGGTACTTGTCAGAGCGAAAGGACACAGGCGTGACTCAGGAACAGAGCGGTGCGGACGGCGCCACCCCGGACGACGGCGCAGTGATACCGCCCGGCGGGCACCACGCGGCGGTGCGCCGCCGGACTGTGCTCGCGGCGACGGCCGGTGCCGTGTCGCTCGGGGCCACTGTCGCGGGCGGCGGGAGCAGCGCCGCGGCGGAGGCGTCCCGCCGCCCGGACACTCGCGCGGTGTGGGGGCTGACCGTCGAACACCGCACCGACCCCCTCGGCATGGACGCGAGCAGGCCGCGCTTCGGGTGGCGCATGCGGTCGGCGACCCGCGGCCGGCGCCAGGGGTCGTACCAGATCCTCGTGGCGAGCTCGCCCGACAAGCTCTCCGGCACCCGCGCGGACGTCTGGAACAGCGGGCGCGTCCGCTCCGCCGAATCCGTGGCCGTCCGCTACGCGGGCGAGCCGCTCAGCGCGTCGACCCGCTACCACTGGTCCGTCACCGTCTGGGACACCGAGGACCGTCTGGTCGGAGTCGCCTTCCCGGCCACCTTCGAGACCGGCCTCATGAGCACCGACGGGGTGGGTGGCTGGGACGGGGCACGGTGGATCGGGATGAAGGGCAAAGCCCCCCGTTCGGCCGGAGCGCCCCTGCTGCGGACGGAGACGCCCCTCAGGGGCGGCGGCCCACGACAGGTGCGCGAGGCCCGGCTGTACGTCTCGGCCCTCGGAGTCCACGACGCCTACGTCAACGGACAGCATGTCACCGTTCCGCAGGACGGCGGCACCACGGTCGAACTGCTGCCCCCGGGCTGGACCAACTACGACAGGCGCGTCAACTACACGACGTACGACGTCACGGACCTGGTACGGCGGCAGCACCGGATCACCCTCGCCTTCGTCCTGGGCAACGGCTGGTACAACGGCCGGATCTCCGAGGGCAGCACGTACTGGTCGAAGGACGGCAACGCCCTCGCGGTCAAGGCCAAACTGCTGCTGAGGTACGCCGACGGCACGACGCGGACGGTCGTCACCGAACCGGACGGTTCCTGGAAGGCCACCGACACCGGCCCCTATCGGGCGGACGACATCTACGACGGCCAGACATACGACGCCCGTATGGAACTGCCCGGCTGGACGTCGCACGGGTTCGACGACTCCGCCTGGGCTGACGTGGAACGCGTCGCCTTCGAGGACAGGTACCCGGACGTGCAACTCCTCGCCTATCCGGCCGAGACGGCCCGTCTGATGCCGAAGTGGGACCGCCGGCCGCGGTCGATCACCGTCGCCACCGGGGTGAGCGGCCAGGACGGCAGCCCCAACGGAAAGGGCCGCATCGTCGTCGATCCCGCCCGGACGGTGACCGACCCGGAGCAGGCCGCCTCCGCCTCCGTCACGATCGGCAGCGGCGAGACGGCGATCTTCGACCTCGGACAGAACATGGTCGGTGTCGCCCGCTACGGCCTGCGCGGCCCGGCCGGCGCCCGGGTCGAGTTCCGGTTCGGCGAGATGCTGAACGACGACAGCGCCGGCGCGGACGGCCCCGAGGGCTCCGTCTACCGGGCCAACCTCCGCAGCGCCAAGGCCACCAGCACGTACGTCCTGAAGGGTGACCGGCACGGCGAGACCCATCAGGACTCCCTGACCTTCTACGGCTTCCGCCATGTGTCCGTCACCGCCACGGACACCGTCACGATCACCGGCCTGACCGGCAGGGTCGCCACCTCCGCGATCCGCGAGACCGGCTCCCTCACCACCGACGACCCCGACGTCGACCGGCTGGCGAGCAACATCCGGTGGGGCCAGCGCGGCAACTACCTCTGGGTACCGACCGACTGCCCCCAGCGCGACGAACGCCTCGGCTGGACCGGCGACACCCAGGTCTTCGCCACCACCGGCCTGTACAACGCCGACGCCGGTGCCTTCCTCAGCCACTTCCATGACACCGTCGCCGACTCCCAGACCGTCTACGGCACGGACAAGGCCCAGTTCACCGGGGTGGCTCCAGGCGGACGCTACAACTTCCCCGACGGCGGCAGCGGCTGGGCCGACTGCGGTGTCGTCCTCCCGTGGACCGTGTGGCAGATGACCGGCGACGCCACCGTCCTGCACGCCAACTGGCCGGCGATGACCCGCTATCTGGACTGGATCCGTGAGCAGACCGGTGACACCTACGCCGGGCAGGGCTCGCTCACCGGTGACTGGCTGGCGCCGCAGAAGACCAGTGCCCAGCTCATGAGCGACGTCTACTACGGGTACTCAGCGCGGCTGATGGCGCGGATGGCGCACGCGATCGGCCGGACCGCCGAGGCCGAGCGGTACGAGCGCCTCTTCACCCGCATCAGGCAGGCGTTCGTCACCAAGTACCTCGACACCGGCAACGGCCGGGTCACGGTGAAGTCCAGCCTGGGCGACGCCTCCCCGATCGAACCGGGCGCCGACCCCTCCCAGAAGACCGAGGACAACAGCCAGACAGCGCTGCTGTGGGTCCTCAAACTCGGGTTCTACGAGACGGAGGCACAACGCCGCGCGCTCGTCGGCCTCCTGGCGGACAACATCGGCAACGACCCGGCCTACAAGGCGGCCCACCCCGACAGCAGCAGGGTCCGGTACGCCGAGAACACGCTGTCGGTCGGCTTCCTGGGCGTCAACGTCCTCGCGCCCGTCCTCACCGACGAGGGCCGGGCGGACCTGGCGTACGAGCTGCTGCACCAGGACGCCCTGCCGTCCTGGCTGTACTCGGTGAAGAACGGCGCCACCACCGTCTGGGAGCGCTGGAACTCGTACTCCGAGGACGCCGGCTTCGGCCCGGTCAGCATGAACTCCTTCAACCACTACGCCTACGGCGCGATCATGGAGTGGATGTACACGCACATGGCCGGTATCGCCCGCGACCCGGACAGCCCCGGCTTCAAACACTTCCTGCTCCAGCCCCACCCCGATCCCACGGGCCGGGTCACGCGGGTCTCGGGCAGGTACGAGTCGCCGTACGGGGAGATCGTGAGCGCCTGGCAGGTCGTCGAGTCGGGCCGGACCCTGCGGTACGAGGCCGAGGTGCCCGCCAACAGCGCGGCGACGCTGCGCCTTCCGGCCACCTCTCCCGACACCGTCCGCGAGGGACGCCTCCCGCTGGCCAGGGTGCCCGGAGTGCGCTTCCTCGGATCCGCGGAGGGAGTCTCCTCGTACCGCCTGCCGTCCGGCCGGTACCGGCTGACCGCCGCGTTGCGATGAGGTCGCGGCGGGTCCGCCCCGGGGAGCTCGGCGGTCAGGCTTCTCAGTCCGACGCGTACGAGCCCACGGTGACACGGGCGTTGACCCGCCGCATCCAGTCCCGGTCGGTGTGCCACATGGGATGGTGGGGGGCCGCGTTGGACGTCAGGACGACGCCGTGGAAACCGGCGGCCAGGCAGCGGTCGACGACGAACTCGGCGATGTCCTTGCCGACGGGGTCCTCCTCGAAGCGCGTGAGGAGAGGCGTGTAGCCCACCACGCCTTCGCCGAGCACGGCGGGAATGCCGCGGTCACGGGCGAACGCGGCCACGGCGTCGACCCACTCGGCCAGCGTCGCGCGCATGGACTGCCGGTGGGCCGCGTAGTTCTCGTAGAGCCACAGGTCCCAGCGCTCGGGGTCCACCCAGTCGTGCGCGTAGAACAGTTCGCGCGGGATCCCGGTGGCCGCCAGGCGCCAGGGTTCGTCGGGCTGGTAGTCGGCGAAGGCGGGGGCGTCGGGGCGCAGCATGCCGGCCAGTTCGGGGGTGGGCCAGGCGGCAGTCCGGGGCGCCGGCTCCGTGCCGTGTCCCAGCCCCACCGCCTCGTACAGGGCGCCGAGCACGCCGTAGACGTAGAAGTGGAAGTGCGCGATCTGTGCCTGCTCCGGCAGTTCGTCGAGCTCGTGCGGCCAGGGCTCGCCGAGCGAGTAGGTGACGGGGATGCCGGGGTGGCGTGCCCGCAGCAGCCTCACGGCACGGTCCAGGGGGTCGCGCAGCCGGGCGTAGTGGGTGGCGCCGTCATCCGGTACGAGGGAGCAGTTGTCGACCTCGTTGTGCACCTCGACGTAGGCGACACGGTCGGCCAGTCCGCGTTCGGTGAGGAAGTCCAGCAGCCCGGCGAGCGCGTCGGCCACCACCTCGGCACGGTCCGGGCCGGGAACGGCGGCCAGGGCGCGGTGCCAGGCGTCGGTGTCGGCGAAGCTCGGGGACTGCTGGTACTCCCAGGAGGAGACGATCACCCGGCAGTCGTGCCGGGCGGCCGCCTCGAACAGCTCGACGAGCCGTCGGCGGCCGTCCAGGGCGTAGCCGCCGCGCACGTTGTACCAGCGGGTGCGCTGCCCGAACTCCTCGCCCAGACCGCGGACCCGCACCGACTCCGGGGCGGGGACCCGGCCGGAGAACAGCAGGAAGGGCATGGCGCACACCCGCACGGTGTTGAAGCCCCGCTCCACGGCCTCGGCGAAGGCGTGATCGAGGTCGGCGAAGGGCTCGCCGGGGCCTGCCTGGGTGTACCAGCTGAAGTCCCAGAGGGTGATGGCGAGTCGGCTCGTGGGGGCCTGTCGGTGTGAGGTCATGCGGCCACGCTAGCTCAATTTCCATTAATTATGAATAATCCTTGACAGCGGTGATGCGGCTGTCCAGGCTCTGGGGTCGAACGAATGTCTGCGCGCCTTTGAGGAGCCGCCATGAACCCACCTGTCCACCCGACCCGGCGTACCGTCGTCGCGGCACTCGCCGTGGCGGGCGCCGTCGCCCTGCCGGCCTGGCCGAACACGGCGCACGCCGCGGACAACGCCGCGGACAGCCCTGTGCTCGACCCCCACCCGGCCACCGAGCCCTCCGGAACCCATGTACGAGACGTCGGTGGCACCGACGTCGTCTTCCAGTACGGCGCGGTACTCCCCGCCTTCGACGGCTGGCGCACCCATGAGCCCACCCGCGAGTACCTGTCCCTGGACAAGCGGTGGCGCTTCCGTTTCGACCCCGGCAACAAGGGGCTCGGCGAGGGCTGGCAGTCCCCGCGCTTCGACGACAGGGCCTGGGGCCGCATCGGTGTCCCGTCGGCCTGGGACCTGCTGGACACGCCGGGGTTCGCCTCGGAGACCGGCCCCTTCGGCAAGGGCACCGCGTTCGCCGACGGTTACGCCTGGTACCGCACCACCGTCGACGTCCCCGGCTCCTGGCGGGCCCGCCATGTGCGCATCGCCTTCCTGGCAGCCGGCTACAGCGCCGAGGTCTGGCTCGACGGCACGTACCTCGGCAAGCACGAGGGCGCCAACTCCCCCTTCGCGCTTCCGGCGGCGAAGGCGCTCAGGCCCGGTGCACGCCAGACGATCGCGGTGCGGGTGTTCCGCAGGGCGTCCTTCACCGACTACACGGCGTCGTCCCCGCAGCCGGTGACCGACGGCCATGAGATCCCGTACAAGCCGGTCGACTACTGGCCCTACGCGGGTCTGACCAGGTCCGTCTGGATCGAGGCGGTTCCGCCGGTCACCATCGCCAAGCTGCTCGTGTCCGGCGCGAACGGGAGACTCGAGGCACGGGCCGTGGTCGAGAACCACGACTCCTCGGACTTCGAGGGCTTCCTCACGCTGGACCCCGGCCCGGGGAGCGGCGCGCGGCCCACGGTGGTCGAGGCCCGGATCACGGCCCGGTCGGCCGGCGTCGTACGCGTCTCGGTCCCCGTGCCCCGTGCGCCACGGTGGAGCCCGGCCGCGCCGCGCACACTCACCGCCCGCGCCACGCTGACCGCCACGAAGCCCGGTGGCCCGCGGGTGGACACCCTGTCCACGCGCTACGGCGTGCGTGACCTGTCCGTGGCCGGTGCCCAGCTGCGGCTGAACGGCGAGGCCCTGTTCCTCAAGGGCCTCAACTGGCACGAGGAGACCGGCGCCCACGGCAGGGCGATGACACCGGCGGAGTACGACAGGGAACTGGGCCACATCACGGCGGTGGGCGCCAACTTCATCCGCAACTGCGTCTACAACCGCCACCCGTACGTCTACGACTGGGCGGACGAGCACGGTGTGCTGGTGATGGACGACATCGACACCATGTGGCTCAACACCGCCCAGGAGAAGCTCCAGACGGAGCGCTACGGCCTCGCCCGTGCCCTGGCCCTGACCATGGCCTGGAACCAGCACAACCACCCGTCGGTGATCCTGTGGGGCCTGCAGAACGAGTCGGAGATCGACCCCGAGGGCGCGCCGGTCTACCGCGCCTGGCTCGCCGACATGAAGGCGGCGGTGAAGGCGGTCGACCTCACGGCCCGGCCCGTGACCTGGGCCTCCAACACGAGCAACGACCCCGCCTTCGACCTCGCCGACGTGATCGGGTTCAACGAGTACTTCGGCTACTTCTACGGCAAGGACGCCGACCTCGGCCCGACGCTGGACGCGGTGCACGCCAAGTATCCCGGCAAGCCGGTCCTGATCACGGAGAACGGCACGTGGTCGGAGGCCGGCACCCACGGACCGGACACCACACAGGGCACTGAGGAATGGCAGGCGGCGAGCTTCACCGCCCACTGGAACCAGGTGGCCGAGCGCAGCGCGTTCGTCGCCGGGTTCACGTACTGGGTCCTGAAGGACTACAAGCAGCGGGCCGGGTACAACCAGGACCACAACGGCATCTCCGTCATGGGCCTGCTCACCTTCGCCGAGGAGCGGCCCAAGCTCGTCCACGAGGCGTTCCGGAAGGCGGCCAACCCCAGGCCGTAGGCGCCTGACACACACGGCGGCCCGTGGCCGGCGTGCAGCGCCGGCCACGGGCCACCGTGTGTGTCAGCCCTTGACGCTGCCCTGTGTCAGGCCCGACCGCCAGTAACGCTGCAGGACGAGCATCGCCGCGGCCAGCGGAAGGACCGAGAGGAACGCTCCGCCCACCGTGAGCTGGTTGAGCTCGGGAATGCGGTTGGCCGCCGCCTGCCAGGTCGTCAGGCCCAGGGTGATCGGGTATTTGCGGTCGTCCGAGAGCATGACCAGCGGCAGGAAGTAGTTGTTCCAGATGCCGACGAACTGGAAGAGGAAGACGGTCACGAGCGCGGGTGTCATGGTGCGCAGCACGAGGGTGCCGAAGATCCGCCACTCTCCGGCACCGTCGACGCGGGCCGCCTCCAGCATCTCGGCCGGTACCGCGGCCTCCGCGTAGATCCGGCACAGATACACCCCGAACGGGCTGACGACGCTGGGAATCAGCACCGCCCAGTAGGTGTTGGCCAGCCCCACCTTGCTGAACAGCAGGTACAGCGGCAGCGCGAGGGCGGTACTGGGCAGCAGCACACCGGCGAGTACGACCTTGAAGACCGCCTCCCGACCGCGGAACCGGTACACGGCGAGGGCGTAGCCGGCGGCGCCCGCGAGCAGGGTGGCCAGCAGACCGCCCACCCCTGCGTACAGGATGCTGTTGAAGGTCCAGCTCCAGAAGACGCCGTCGGCGTAGGAGAAGACCTTCGACAGGTTGTCCAGCCACCGCGGGTCGGAGAACCACAGTCCGAAGGTGCCGAAGAGATCGGCGCTGCTCTTGGTGGAGGCCACCACCAGCCAGTAGACGGGCAGCAGGAAGTAGAGCGCGGCGACGGTCAGCAGGGCGACCAGCAGGATCCGGGAGGGCTTCGGCCCCCGCTGTCGCGGGCTTCCGGTACGTCGCGCCCCGGCCGCCCACGGGGCTTGAGCCGAGTCGGCCACCGGCTTCTTGGCGGGGGGAGTGGACACGCTCACCGTGCATCCCTTCTTTCCTTGCGGTTCACCAGGCTCAGGAAGCCGAAGGACAGCACGCTCGCCACCAGGGCGAGGATCACCGACTCGGCCGCGGCGAGGTAGATGTTGTTGTTGGCGAACGCCTCGTTGTACGCGCTCAGGTTGGGTGTGTACGAGTTGGTGACCGCCGGGGTCAGCGGTTTGATGACCAACGGTTCGGCGAACAGTTGCAGCGTTCCGATGATGGAGAACACGCCGGTGAGCACCAGAGCCGGCCGGGCGAGCGGCAGCTTGATCCGCATCGCCGTCTGCCACGCACCGGCCCCGTCGATGCGGGCGGCCTCGTAGAGCTCCTGGGGGATCGACTTGAGCTGGGCGACGATCACCAGCATGTTGTAGCCGGCGAACTCCCAGATCACGATGTTGGCGATGGACCACAGCGCGGTGTCGTAGCCGAGGAAGTCGGGCGCGAGCCCGGCCTTGCCGAGCAGGTCGGTGATCGGGCTCACTCCGGGCACGTACAGGAAGCCCCACAGGATCGAGGCGATGACGCCGGGGACGCCGTACGGCAGGAAGTAGGCGGCACGCAGGATGCCTGCCCAGCGGTGGGAGAGCGTGTCGAGCGCCAGTGCCAGCGCGGTGGACAGCAGCAGCATCACGGGGATCTGCACCACGCCGAAGAGCAGCACCCGCGCGAAGCTCTCCAGGAAGGCCGACTGCTGGAGGGCGAGGCTGTAGTTGTCGAGACCGGCGAAGCCGATCGTGGCCCGGCCCAGGCCCAGCGGACCGGAGCGGACCGGTGTGAGCAGGCTCTGGTAGACCGCGTAGCCGAGGGGGAGGACGAAGGTGAACAGGAAGAGGGCGACGAAGGGGAACAGGAACCCCCATGCCGCCCGGTCGGGGCGAGCGGAGCGCCGGGGGCTGCCCGGTGCGGACTTCCTCGTCGGGCTGATCGTGGTGCTCATCGCGCGCTCCTTGCCTTCAGGCCCTTCGCCCGCAGGTTGTCCACCGTGCTCTTCTGGGCGTCGGCCAGCGCACCGGCGAGGCTGCCTTCTCCGTCGATGGCGGCACCGAAGGCGTCCTGGAGCTGGGCGAAGTCGGCGTCCGTGGTGGGGGACCACTTCCAGGAGGTGTCGATCGCCCGGTCGGACACCGTGAACACGTCGTTGTAGCGCTGCCCCCCGAAGAACGGGTCGGGCTTGTCGAGCGCCGATCCGCGGAAGACGCCGGCTGCCGCGGGCCAGCCGTAGCCCACGGAGACGTTCAGGTCGACGGCCCTGCGGTCGGTGTTGACCCAGTGCGCGAACTGCAGCGCCTCGCGCGGATGCCGGGTGCCTTGGAGAATCGCGGTGGACGATCCGCCCCAGTTGGCGGAGGCCTTCTGTCCTGCCTGCCACTGGGGCAGCAGGGCCACCCGCCACTTTCCCGCGGTGCCCGGCGCGTTGCCGCGCAGCAGGGCGTCGCCCCACTGCGGACCCACCCAGGCGGAGATCTGTCCGGTCTGGATGTGCTTGTACCAGGCGTTGGACATGTCGGGTTCGACGAAGACGAGGTCGTCGCGGACCATCCTCTCCCAGTACTCCGCCACCTCGCGGGAGAGATCGTCGTCCATGTCGACGGCCCAGGTGTCGCCTTCGGTACGCACCCACCGTGCGCCGCGTTGCCAGCACATCGCGGCGAACCAGCTGGGCTGGTTGGGCGCGAACGCGCACAGCCTGGCCCCGTTGCCGCGGGCCTTGACGACGCGGGCGGCCTGTTCGAACCCGGCCCAGGTCGCGGGCGTTTCGATGCCCCACTTCGCGAACAGGTCGCGGCGGTAGAAGAGTCCCATCGGGCCGGACGCCTGAGGGATGGTGTACACCTTGCCGTCGAAGACGCCCTGCTTCCACTGCCATGGCACATAGCTGTCGCGCAGTGCGTCGGCGCCGTACTCGCTCAGGTTCGTCAGGCCGTTGACCAGCATGAACCCGGGAAGCTCGTGGTACTCGACCTGCGCCAGGTCCGGGGGGTTCCCGGCCGTCAGCGAGGCGTGCATCTTCTGGTAGCCGCCCGTCACGTTCTGGGGGATGGTCTGCATCTCGACCTGGATGTCGGGGTGGGTCCGGTTCCACAGGTCGACGGTCTTCTGCATCGGCACCCACGTCCAGAAGACCAGCCTGACCTTCTGGCCGCGGCGCGTGGGTGCCTGCCGGGTGGCGCGGGCGGCTCCGACGGTCTGGCCGCAGGCGGTGAGGGCCGGGACCGAGGCGAGTGCCCCGGCCGCCCCGGCACCCCATCGCAGCACGGATCTGCGCGAGGGCGGTGAGCTGTTCATGTGCGTCCCTTGTCCGGTGTTCGGTTGTCTACGGCTCGACCAGCACGGCCACTCCGGCCGCCGGCAGCGTGAGGCGGTCGGTGGGGACGGCCGCACGGGCCAGGGCGTCCGTCATCGGTTCGGGCAGCCTGATGTCGGCCTCTTCCCGGCCGTGGTTGAGCAGGAAGACGAACCGTCCGCCGGCGCCCTCGCGCACGGTCGCCTGGACGTGCTCGGGAAGTCCGGGGAGCACGGGGGTGACGGACGCGGTGCGGCACACGTCCTCCGTCAGGGCGCGCATGGCCTCCGGTGCGAGACGCGTCGCGACGTACCATGCTTCTCCCGCACCGAAGGAGTGGCGGGTGACGGCAGGCCGGCCCGCCAGCGGCCCGGAACGGAAGTGGGCCACCGGCCGCGCCCCTTCGGGCACCACGGCCTCCGACCACAGGTCGGCGCGGCCCACCCTGCCGTCCGGGTGCCGGACGTCCACCGTCTCCTTGTCGGCCAGCGGCCAGAACTCCTCGACGCGCAGGCCCAGCACCTCGCGCAGCGGCGCGGGGTAGCCGCCCAGGTGCACCCGGTCGCAGTCGTCGACGATGCCGGAGAAGAACGACACCAGCAGATGGCCGCCGCCGCGCACGAACTCGGTGAGGCGTTCGGCGTCCGGCTCCTTCAGCAGGTACAGGTTGGGCGCCACGACGAGGCGGTAGCCGGACAGGTCGCGGTCGGGGGGTACGACGTCGCACGGGATGCCGGCTTCGAACAGCGGCCGGTAGTGGGCGAGCGCGATGTCCATCTGGTTCAGCGCCGTGGACGGGTGCGAGTCCAGCTCCAGCGCCCACCAGCTGTTCCAGTCCAGCACCACCGCGACGTCGGCGGTGGACCGGGTGCCGGCGATCTGCGGCACGGAAGCCAGCTCACGGCCCAGCTCGCTCACTTCACGGAAGGTGCGGGTGTCCGTGCCGCCGTGCGGGACCATCGCCGAGTGGTACTTCTCAGCGCCGCCCCGGGACTGGCGCCACTGGAAGTACAGCACCGCGTCGGCGCCCTGGGCGACCGCCTGCCAGCTCCACAGCCGCATCCGCCCGGGAGGCTTGGGCCCGTTGCGGTCGCGCCAGTTCACCGCGCCGGGTGCCTGCTCCAACAGCAGCCACGGCTGACCGTCCCGGGCGGAGCGGGTGACGTCGAAGATGAAGCCCGCCGAGACGTGCGTGTTCTCGTCGTGCGGGTCCTGGTAGACGTCGACCGAGACGACGTCCTCCTCGGCGGCCCAGCGGAAGGCGTCGACCGGCTTGTGCACGCCGATGAAGTTCGTCGTGACGGGCACGTCCGGAGTGACCCGCCGCAGGACCTCCTTCTCCGCCAGGTAGCACCGCAGCAGCGCGTCGTCGGAGAACCGGGCGAAGTCCAGCTGCTGGGCGGGGTTGGGGAAGGTCGGCGCGAGCCGGGGCGGCAGCACCTCGTCGAAGCTGTCGTAGCGCTGGGCCCAGAAGGCCGTCGACCAGGCGTCGTTGAGGGCGTCGACGTCGCCGTACCGCTCGGCCAGCCAGCGCCGGAAGTCGGCCGCCGACTCGTCGCACCAGCACATCGGGGTGTGGCAGCCGTACTCGTTGCCGATGTGCCACATCTCCAGCGCGGGGTGGTCTGCGTAACGGGCGGCCAGTCGCTCGACAAGGCGCACGGCGTGCTCGCGGTAGACGGGGCTGGAGGGGCAGTAGTGCTGGCGTCCGCCGGGCCACAGCCGTCGGCCGTCTGCGGTCTCGGGGAGGATCTCGGGGTGCAGCCGGGACAGCCACGGCGGCGGAGACGCCGTCATCGTGGCCAGGCACACGGCCACACCCGCCCCGGCCAGGTTGTCCATCACCCGGTCGAACCAGGCGAAGTCGTACTCGCCGGGCCTGGGCTCCACCTTGGCCCAGGAGAAGATCCCGGCCGTCACCAAGGAGACGCCCGCCTCCTTCATCAGCGTGACGTCCTCGGCCCACACCTCCTCGGGCCACTGCTCGGGGTTGTAGTCGCCGCCGAAGGCGATACCGGCCGGGCGCAGGCGCCGCCGGGAGTCGATCGCTACTGAGTCTGCCTGTCGCATGGCGGTCAGTCTTGGAGCGCCGCCGCCGTCCCGTCAAGATATATCCATTATTAATTGAAACAGCTATGCTGGCTCCGGGCACCCGGACAGAAGCAGACCGGACAGGTACAGAGCAGACGGGTGCAGAGCCGACGGGTGCAGGCAGTGAAGGGGAGAGGCGCGCGATGACGGAATGCCGCAGGATGGCGGGGCGGGTGGCGGTGATCACCGGCGCCGCGCACGGAATCGGCGCGGCCACGGCCCGCAGGCTCGCGGCCGAGGGCGCGACGGTCGTGGTCACGGACGTGGACGACGCGACCGGCAAAACGCTCGCGGCGGACATCGAGGCCGGCGGGGGACGCGCGGAGTACGTGCGCTGCGACGTGACCTCGGCCGCCGACTGGGAGAACCTGGCCCGCCATGTCGAGGAGCGGCACGGGCGGCTCGACGTACTGCACAGCAACGCCTTCGCCCAGCTCAACAAGCCCGCTCACGAACTGAGCGAGACGGAGTGGGACGGCCAGATGGCCGTGCTGCTCAAGCCGGCCTGGCGGGCCATGAAGACCTTCGCGGCCATGCTGCGCGAGGCCGGAGGGGCCGTTGTCCTGACCTCCTCGGTGCACGCGGTCATCGGCCTGCCCGGCCACGCCGCCTACGCCGCCGCGAAGGGCGCTCTGTGCTCGCTGGGCCGCCAACTGGCCGTCGAGTACGGGCCCGACATCCGCGTCAACACGGTGCTGCCCGGACCCATCCTCACCGCCGCCTGGGACGGGATCCCGGAGCCCGACCGGGCGCGCAGCGTGGCGGCCACGGCGGCCAGGAGGTTCGGACAGCCGCAGGAGGTGGCCGCCGCCGTCGCCTTCCTGGCATCAAAGGACGCCTCCTACGTGACCGGTGCCAGTCTCGTGGTCGATGGAGGATGGAGCGTCATGAAGGAGTCCTCGTGAGCGGCGCGTACTGTGCCAGGGGCCGTGCGCGGCACCGTCGAAGAGGACCGGAGCGGAAACGGAGAACGTGGTGACCCATCCCGGTAAGGGGCTGCACGGCCAGGCCGTGGAGGAGCTGGGCCGGCGCATCATCCGCGGCGACTACCCCCCGGGCTCCGTGGTGGACCCGGTCAAGTTCGAGACGGAGCTCGGAGTCAGCAAGACAGTGGTCCGCGAGGCCATGCGGGTGCTGGCGTCCAAGGGCCTGCTCGAGTCGAAACAGAAGCGCGGTACGACCATCCGGCCCCGCGCCGACTGGAACCTCCTCGACAGCGACCTGCTGCGCTGGCAGGGCAGCAGCGCGCCGACCGACGCCTTCCTCGAGGACCTGTCCGAGGTCCGCGCGATAGTCGAGCCCGCCGGGGCACGGTTCGCCGCGACCCGCCGCACCCCGTCCGACCTGGACGCCATGCGGCAGGCGCTCGACGCGATGGCGGCGGCGGGCACCGACGCGGACGCGATGGTCGAGGCGGACCTGGCCTTCCACCGTGCCCTGCTGGACGCCGCCCACAACGAACTGCTCAGCCGTATGGAGGTCGTCATCGAGGCCGGTCTGCGCGTGCGCGACCGCATCGTGCACGGCGCCCGGCACCACTCCGACTCCATCCCCGTGCACCAGGAACTGCTGCGAGCGGTCGAAGCGGGTGATCCCGACGCCGCCGCCGCGGCCGTCGAGTCACTGCTGGCGCAGGCCTCCGACGACCTCGCGGCCGTGCGCGCCCGGGAAGACCCCGACCCCGCCGCGAACGACACGCTTCCGGAGGAAGCCCCTTGAAGATAACCGGACTTGAGACATTCCTGGTGGCTCCGCGGTGGCTGTTCCTGCGCATCGCCACCGACGAGGGCATCACCGGCTGGGGCGAGCCCGTGATCGAGGGCCGCGCCGAGACCGTGCGCGCCGCGGTCCACGAACTGGCCGACTACCTCGTCGGCCGGGACCCGCTGCGCATCGAGGACCACTGGCAGGTGCTCACCAAGGGCGGCTTCTACCGCGGCGGCCCCGTCCTCTCCAGCGCGGTCGCCGGCATCGACCAGGCCCTGTGGGACATCGCCGGCAAGACCTACGGAGTCCCGGTGCACCGCCTCCTCGGCGGCCCGGTCCGCGACCGCGTCCGCATGTACGCCTGGATCGGCGGCGACCGGCCGAGCGACGTGGCGGAGCTCGCCGAGGAACAGATGAAGGCGGGCTTCACCGCCGTGAAGATGAACGCCTCCGCCGAACTCGCCCCGATCGACACCCCGGCCCGCACCGCCGAGGTCGTCGACCGCGTCGCGGCCGTCCGCGAAGTGCTCGGCGACGAACGGGACATCGCCGTCGACTTCCACGGCCGGGCCTCCACGGCGATGTCCCGCCGTCTGCTGCCCCTGCTGGAACCCCTGCATCCGCTGTTCGTCGAGGAACCCGTCGCGCCGGAACACTCGAACAACCTGCGCAGCCTGGTGGAGTCCACGAGCGTTCCGCTCGCCACCGGCGAACGCCTCTACTCCCGCTGGGACTTCCGGGACGTCCTGGCCGGCGGCATCGCCGTGGCCCAGCCCGACCTGTCGCACGCCGGGGGCATCTCCGAGGTCCGCCGCATCGCGGCCATGGCCGAGACGTACGACGTCACCATGGCCCCGCACTGCCCGCTCGGCCCGATCGCCCTGGCCGCCAGCCTCCAGATCGCCTTCGCCGTGCCGAACTTCCTCATCCAGGAACAGAGCATGGGCATCCACTACAACCAGCAGTGCGACCTGCTGGAGTACGTCATGGACCCGGAGCCGTTCCGCTTCGACGGCGGCTACGCCGCCCGTGGTTCGCGCCCGGGCCTCGGCGTCGACATCGACGAGAAGGCCGTGCGCCGCGCCGCCGAGACCGGCCACCGCTGGCGCAACCCCGTGTGGCGAGGCGCCGACGGGGCGTTCACCGAATGGTGACCACCCACCGGCCCCCGCACCCCACGCCCAAGGAGAGCCCGCACCCATGAACCTGGTGGAATCGCTCCGAGCCCACCGCCTGCTGGCGATCGTGCGCGGCAAGGACCCCGCCGCCGCCCTGCGCACCGTACGCACCCTCGCCGAGGAGGGCATCGCGGCCGTCGAGGTCTCGCTGACCACCGCCGACGCCCTGACCGTGATCACGCGGGCGCGCGAGGAACTCGGCCCCGACGCGCTCCTCGGCGCCGGCACCGTGCGCTCGGCCGCTGACGCCGCCCGCGCCGTGGACGCCGGTGCCTCCTACCTCGTCACCCCCGCACTCGTCGACGGGCTGGAGCACTGCGGCGTACCCGTGCTGATGGGCGCCCTGACACCGAGCGAGATCGAACTCGCCCTCGCGCGCGGCGCCGACGCGATCAAACTCTTCCCCGGCTCCCTCGGCGGCCCCGGCTATCTGAAGGCCCTGCGCGACCCGTTCCCCGAGGTGCCCTTCGTGCCCGTCGGCGGAGTGGACGCGCAGGCCGCCCGTGACTACCTCGACCGGGGCGCCATCGCCGTCGGCGTCGGCTCGCCCCTCGTCGGGGACGCGGCCGACGGCGGCGACCTGGACCGGCTCCGTGCCCGCGCGGCCGAGTTCCGCGAGGTGGCGGCGGGGGAGGCGCCGTGACGGCAGCGGACGGCCGGGCCGCGCCCGACGTGGTGACCTTCGGCGAGACCATGGCGGCGTTCCGGGCGCAGGGCGCGCTGCGGCTGGGCGGCAGCCTCGGCCTGTCCGTGGCGGGGGCCGAGTCCAACGTCGCCATCGGCCTCGCCCGCCTCGGGCACCGGGTGCGCTGGGCGGGCCGGGTCGGCGCGGACGAACTCGGGGCGCTCGTCCTGCGCACGCTCCGCGCCGAGGGCGTCGACACCGGCCACGCGGTCACCGACGACTCCGGCCGGCCCACGGGCCTGCTCCTCACCGAACCGCGTCTGGGCACGCTGACGCGCGTCAGCTACTACCGTGCCGGTTCGGCGGGATCCGCCGTCTCACCCGCCGACGTGCTGCCCGCCCTGGCCGCCGGAACCCGCGTCCTGCATCTCACCGGCATCACCCCGGCCCTCGGCCCGTCGGCGGCCGAGGCGGTCCTGGCCGCCGCCACCGCCGCCCGCGAGGCCGGCCTCACGGTCTGCCTCGACGTCAACCACCGCTCCCGGCTGTGGTCCGCCGACCGGGCCCGCACGGTCCTGATCCCGCTGCTGGCCCATGTCGACCTGCTCATCGCGTCCGAGGACGAACTGCCGCTGGTGCAGGAGAGGCCCGGCGCGGACGAGCCGGAGGCGGTGGCCGGCCTCCTGGCCGCGGGCGTCGGCGAGGTCGTCGTCAAACGCGGCGCACGCGGGGCGACGAGCCACACCGCCGCCGGGGTGAACGACCGGGCCGCCCGGCAGGTCGACGCGGTGGATCTGGTCGGCGCCGGTGACGCCTTCGTGGCCGGGTACCTGTCCGGGCTCCTCGACGGCGCGGACGTCCCCGCCCGTCTGCACCGTGCCGTCACCACCGCGGCCTTCGCCGTCGCCACCCGGGGCGACTGGGAGGGCCTTCCCACGCGGGACGAACTCGGCCTGTTCGACCAGCCCGACGGCACGACCATCCGCTGAGCCAGGAGACCGGACATGACATCAACGACAGCACCGGCGGCGACGGTCGTCGTGGACGGCGGCTACGAACTCGCCGAGGGCGGCCGCTGGGCCGACGGCCGGTACGTGTACGTCGACATCCTCAGCGGCCGGCTCTTCGAACTGCGCGACGCCACCGGGCCGTCCCAACTGGCCGTCCTGGACGTGCCCTTGGGGGCCGTCGCGCCGGTGGAGAACCGGCCGGGCAGGTGGATCGCCGCTGCGGGCACGGGGATCGCCCTGCTCTCGGCCGACGGCACACTGGACTGGCTGGACCGCCCGGAGGACCGCACCCCGCTGCCCAGCAGGATGAACGACGGCGTCGCGGACCCCGCCGGCCGCTTCTGGGCCGGCAGCATGGCCTACGACGCCACCCACGGCGCCGGCTCGCTCTACCGGACGGATCCCGACGGCACCGTGGTACGTGTCCTCGACGGCCTGACCATCGTCAACGGTCCCGCCTTCAGCGCCGACGGCACGATCATGTACCTCGCCGACACGGCCGCGGGCACGATCCTCCGCTGCCGGGTCGACCCCGTCTCGGGCGACCTCTCCGGCGGCCCCGAGACCTTCGCCCGCCCGGGCGAGGGGGAGGGCGGCCCCGACGGCATGACTGTCGACGAGGAGGGCTGCCTGTGGGTCGCGATGTGGGGCGCCGGCACGGTGCACCGCTACCACCCCGACGGCCGCCTGCTCCAGGTCGTCACCGTGCCCGCCCCGCACCCCACCTCGGTGTGCCTGCACCCCACCGAGAACCGCCTCCTCGTCACCACGGCCCGGTACGGGGTGCGGAACCCGACCCGTGCCTCCGGCGCGGTGCTCGGCATCCCCGTACCGGCCCGGGCGACGGCGGCCTGCTCCTGGCGGGACGGCACGGCGTGACCCGGCCCTGCTGAACGCGGCCGAGGCCGCACGGTGGGGCGAGGCGCTACCCGTCCCGGAACCGTCTCGGAGATCACGTTCCGCCGGGGCCGCACCGCGTTTCCCGGGCCGACCGACGGGCACCCGACGCGCCGGACACCCGAGAACCGGATGCAAATGAAGACGAAGCCCCGCCGATCGGGCAAGATCGGATGCAGGCCATGGCGGACGGGCCCGGGGAGGTGAGGACGGTGGCTCGTGATCACGGTCTCGGCGACGGGGACGCCGAGCAGGAGACGCGGGTCAGGCGGGCCCGGATCGCCCGCGAGCTCATCGTCGGCGTGCGCGGGCTCCCCCCTTCCGACGTGCCCGAGGCGCTGTGCCGTGCCTGCTCGGCCCTCCTGCCGGACGTCTCGGGACTGTCGATGTCCGTGCTGGGAAGCGGCTCGGGCGCGGCGGTCCTGCTCTGTGCCAGTGATGATGTGGCGGTACGGCTGGCGGAGATCCAGTTCACGCTCGGGGAAGGACCGTGCACCGAGGCCGTCCGGCTGCGGGCTCCCGTGTTCGCAGCCGATCTGACCCGGGCCCCGGACGCCCGCCGCTGGCCGTTGTTCTCGGACCAGGCGGCCAAGACGGGCGCGCAGGCCGTCTTCTCCCTCCCGCTGGCGGGCGCCGTGGGCGCACTGGGCACCCTCGACCTGTACCGGAGCACCGCCGGCCCGATGAGCGGCGACCAGGTACGCACCGCGCTGCTGGTCGCCGACGCGATCACGCTGGCCGTCACCGCCCTGGACCACACTTCTGCAACGTCGGAAGGAGTCGTAACGTGGCTGGAGGGGGCCGAATCCGACCGGGAGGAGATCCACCAGGCCACCGGAATGATCATGGTGCAACTGGGAGTGAGCGCCGAGGACGCCCTGCTACGGCTGCGTGCCCGTGCCTTCGCAGACGGCCGGACCACGACCGAGATCGCGCAAGGGATCCTCGACCGCAGCTTGGACATGCGCCATGACTGAACAACCCGCACACAGGACGGCACCGCCGGGGAGGCGAGCATGAACCGCGAGCGACAGCTGGCGAAGGCGTTCGTCGACCTGTCGGACACGTATGCGCCCGAATTCGACCCGCTGCATCTGTTCAACCGTTTGGTCCACGCCTGCAAGGGCTTGTTGCAGGTGGATGCCGTGGCCGTGATGGTCGCCGACGCCCGGGGCGGTCTCAAGACCATGGCCGCCACCGACGAGGAGGCCGCCTTCGTGGAGCTGATGCAGATGCAGACCGGGAGCGGCCCCTGCATGGACTGCTTCCGCACCGGCGAGGCGGCCAGCGTCCCCGACATCACCGCCGAACATGAGCGCTGGCCCAAACTCGCGTCCGCCATGTCCCATGCCGGGTACCAGGCCCTGCAGACCGTTCCGGTCCGGCTCCACGACCGCCCACTCGGCGCCCTCACCCTGCTGAACGCACACATGGGCGGCATGCCCCACGACGACGTGTACCTCGCACAGGCACTGGCGGACTCCTCCGCACTGGCGCTGATGCACTGGTCGACCGAACCGGACCGCACCGACGACGTCACCACCCGGGTGCAGAGCGCCATCGCCTCCAAGGCCACCCTGGACATCGCCAAGGGCATGATCGCCGAGTACGCGGGCGTCACCATCAGTGACGCCGGGCGCCTGCTCACCGGGTACGCAGGCCACCACCGGGTCAGCCTCGTCGAAACCGCCCACGCCCTGGTCAGCCGCGTCCTGGATCCGACCGTGGTCCTGGGAGCGCCGACCGAGCCCTGAAGGCTCGGCACCGTGAGCGGCT
The DNA here is from genome assembly GCF_040612515.1 of Streptomyces sp. NPDC006372. Lineage (NCBI taxonomy): Bacteria > Bacillati > Actinomycetota > Actinomycetes > Kitasatosporales > Streptomycetaceae > Streptomyces > Streptomyces sp. NPDC006372. The sequence continues at coordinate 120,868 of NZ_JBEXQJ010000022.1, forward strand.
TCCTCGGCTCGGGGTCGAACCGAGGAAACCTCGCGAGGGCAAGCTCCCGGGAACTGACCGCCGCGTGTGCTCCACGTTACCCGCCACCGAAGCGGGTGGCCGGGTCGCGGTTTTGACTCGTCCGAGAGGCGACCGGGATGACCGGACGAAGGGGTGATGGGCCGGGCCCGGCCAGACCGAGGAACGCCCCTTCGGCGACGACGGCTCGGGCGGCGAGCCGCACTCCTGGATGTTCGACACGTGTTGGTGCTCACCCATCACGCCCGCGCACCGCAGCCGATGGACGGGGGCACCACGTACCACTGCGTCACCGACGGAATCGCGTCGGCTCTGACCCAGGCGCGTGCGGCGGCCGACGACGGCGACGTCCTGATCCTCGGCGGCGCGACCACCGTCAACCAGTTCCTCACCGCCGGCCCGATCGACGAGCTGCGGCTGCACAGCGTGCCGTCCACACTCGGCGCCGCGACACGGCTGTTCGACGGCGTCCCACCGTTGAAGCCGGACCAGGTGACATCCAGGCCGCCGAGCCGGGTCACGCGTTTCACCTACCGCGTGCTCTCCTGAGCCGACTCCGATCCATCGGCCGGTCCCGTGCTCGGCACGGCCCAGGAGTCCGTCACACCGGGCGCCTCGGCTCACATGTTGATCATGTGCCCCGCCAGTCCGTGCACGGCCTCCTTGACGGCCTCGCCCAGGGTGGGATGGGCGTGGACGTTGCGGGCGACCTCGTGGACGGTGAGGTCCCACTGCTGGGCCAGGGTCAGTTCCGGCAGAAGTTCGGTCACATCCGGCCCGATCAGATGACCGCCGATCAGCTCGCCGTGGGTGTTGTCGCTGATCAGCTTCACGAAGCCGGTCGTGTCGCCGAGGCCGTGGGACTTGCCGTTGGCGGTGAAGGGGAACTTGGCGACCTTGACGTCGTAGCCGAGGTCGCGGGCCTGGGCCTCGGTGTAGCCGAAGCTGGCGATCTGCGGCTGGCAGTAGGTGGCGCGCGGGATCATCGCGTAGTCCAGCTCCATGGTCTCCGCGTCGGCGAGGGTCTCGGCGGCGATCACGCCCATGGCTTCCGCGGCGTGCGCGAGCATCAGCTTGGCGGTGACGTCGCCGATGGCGTAGATGTGCGGGACGGAGGTCCGGCAGCGGCCGTCCACGTCGATCGCCCCGCGCTCGGTGACCTTCACGCCCGTGTTCTCCAGGCCGTAGCCGGTGACGTTCGGGGCGAATCCGATCGCCTGGAGGACCTTGTCGGTCTCCAGGATCTGCTGGGCGCCGTCCTTGCCGGTGACGGTGACGCGGACCTGGGGCCCGGACTCGTCGATGGCGTCGACACGGGTGGAGGTGAGCACGTCGATGCCGAGCTTGCGGTACTGGCGGGCGAGTTCGGCGGAGACCTCGGCGTCCTCCAGCGGGGCGACGCGGTCCAGGAACTCGACGATCGTGACCTTCACGCCGTAGTTGTGCAGGACGTAGGCGAACTCGATACCGATCGCGCCGGCGCCCGCGATGACGACCGACTGTGGGAGGTCCTCGGCGAGGATCTGCTCCTCGTACGTCACCACACGCGAGGTGCGCTTGGTGCCGGGGAGCAGCTTCGGGGTGGCCCCGGTGGCGATGATGCAGTGGTCGAAGCCGATGGTGCGGGTCTCGCCGTCGTAGCCGGCCACCTGGAGGGTGTGCGGGTCGAGGAAGGTGCCGCGGCCGTCGTACTCGGTGATCTTGTTCTTCTTCATCAGGTAGTGGACGCCCTTGACGCGGCCGTCCGCGACCTTGCGGCTGCGGCGGAACGCCTCGCCGTAGTCGAAGGAGACCTGGCCGTCGACCTTGATACCGAAGGTCTTCGCCTCACGGGTGAAGATGTGGGCGAGTTCGGCGTTGCGCAGGAGGGCCTTGGTGGGGATGCAGCCCACGTTCAGACAGACTCCGCCCCAGTACTTCTCCTCGACGACCGCGACGCGCTTGCCCAGCTGGGCGGCGCGGACGGCGGCGACATAGCCGCCGGGGCCAGAGCCGAGTACGACAACATCGAATCGCTCGTCCTGCTCGACCACGGGTCGTTCCTTCCCTAGGTTCAACTGCAACGGGCATGCCAAGTCAGACATTACTCGCCGACCCGGCAGGGGATCTTGCCGCTGGGCCGTTCGACCCGTCGGACATTGTTCGGAACCTCTTGACGCTGCCCCGGGCATCGGCTGAGACTCTCGCCACACACTTCACCTGCGTGTAACGGCAGGCCCACGGCAAGGACTTGCCGTCGCCTCGTCGGCTCCTCGTTCTCCGTTCCGCCTTGTCCGTCCTCAGCCATGCCTCAGCAGGGAATCTCGACATGACGCACGTCGCACGACTTCGCAGCCGCGCGAGACGCCTGGCGGGCCCTCTCGCCGGACTGACCGCCGCTTCGATGCTGCTCACCCTCGCCGGACCCACCGCCTCCGCACAGGCGGACCAGGCCGCACCGGCGGCCGAAGCCGCGGACATCACCGACGGCCTGGCCCTGTGGTACCGGCTCGACTCCGGCTCCGGCGCAGCCGTGACCGACGCCTCCGGCAACGGCCGGAACGGCACGGTCAGCGGCACCGCCGACTGGTCGGCCTCCGGTCAGGGGCTCGCCTTCAACGGGTCGGACACCTACATCAAGGTGCCGGACGACATCATGAAGGGCATGGACTCGATCACCGTCTCCATGGACGTGCTGATCGACTCCACCCAGAGCACGCCCTACTTCCTCTACGGCTTCGGCAACACCAGCGCGGGCAGCGGCAACGGCTACCTGTTCACCACCGGCAACTCCTTCCGTACCTCCGTCGCCACGGGCAACTGGTCGACCGAGCAGACCACCAAGCCGTCCGACTCGCACAACCTGACCCGCGGGGTGTGGAAGCACATCACCTACGCCCAGACGGGCTCCACGGGCGTGCTCTACGAGGACGGTGTGGAGGTCGGCCGCAACACCTCGGTCACCACCACACCCGGCGCCATCGGCTCCGGCACCACCAAGGCCAACTACATCGGCAAGTCCGTCTACGACGGCGACAAACTCTTCAAGGGCCGGATCCGCGACTTCCGCGTGTACGACCGGGCGCTGAACGGCTCGGAGGTCGAGCAGCTCTCCTTTCCCGTGGCCACCCAGGGCGTCGCCGACGACAAGGACGCCCTCAGCCTCGGTGACACCAGCGGCGTCACCGCCGACCTGGACTTGCCGAAGACCGGCCCGGCGGGCGGCTCCGCCATCAGCTGGGCCAGCGACAACCCGTCCGTGGTGTCCGGCACCGGCAAGGTGACCCGTCCCGAGGCCGGCTCACCGGACGGCCGCGCCACGCTCACGGCGACCCTGAAGAAGGGCACCGTGACCGGCACCAAGACCTTCGACGTCACGGTCCGGCCCGCGCTCGACGACGCCGCCGCCACCCGGGAGGCCGCCGAGGCGCTCACGGTCCACAACCTCGACGACGTACGCGGCAACCTCACCCTGCCCAAGAGCGGCAAGTACGGCACGGCCGTCACCTGGTCCTCCGCGAAGCCGGACCTCGTCTCCGCAGACGGCGAGGTCCACCGCCCCGCCCACGGCGACGGCGCCACCACCGTCGAGCTGACCGCCACCGTCACCAAGGGCGAGGCGAAGACGACCCGCGTCCTGACGGCCAAGGTGCCCGAACTGCCCGCAGCGGCGGCCCTCAAGGGCTACATGTTCAGCTACTTCACCGGCGAGGGCACCTCGGACGGCGAACAGCTCTACGCCGCCCTCAGCAAGGGCGACGACCCACTGCACTGGCGCGAACTGAACGACGGCAAGCCGGTCCTCACCTCCACGCTCGGCGAGAAGGGCCTGCGCGACCCGTTCATCATCCGCTCCCCGGAGGGCGACAAGTTCTACCAGATCGCCACCGACCTCAGGATCTACGGCAACGGCGACTGGGACGCCTCCCAGCGCACCGGCAGCAAGTCCATCATGGTCTGGGAGTCCACGGACCTGGTGCACTGGACGAACCAGCGGCTGGTCAAGGTCTCACCCGACAGCGCGGGCAACACCTGGGCGCCGGAGGCGTTCTACGACGCCGAGCGCGGCGAGTACGTCGTCTTCTGGGCGTCGAAGCTGTACGACAACGCCGACCACTCCGGCGACACGTACAACCGCATGATGTACGCCACCACCCGCGACTTCTACACCTTCAGCGAGCCCAAGGTCTGGATCGACCGGGGCTACTCGGTCATCGACTCCACGATGATCCGCCACGACGGCACGTACTACCGCCTGTCGAAGGACGAGCGGAACAACACCTCCTCCACGCCCAACAGCAAGTTCATCTTCGAGGAGAAGAGCGACTCGATCCTGAACCCGTCCTGGACACCGGTCGCCGAGGGCATCGGCAAGGGCGCGATGAACGCGGCCGAGGGACCGCTGGTGTTCAAGTCCAACGCCGAGAAGAAGTGGTACGCGTTCCTCGACGAGTTCGGCGGCCGCGGCTACATCCCGTTCGAGACGACCGACCTCGACTCCGGCACCTGGACCCCTTCCACCGGCTACGACCTGCCCGCCAAGCCCCGCCACGGCACCGTGCTGCCGGTCACCCAGGCCGAGTACGACCGGCTGCTGCGCGCCTACCAGCCGGACCAGGTCGTGAAGAGCGTCGAGGACGTCTCCGTGAAGACCGGGATCGGCAAGGCGCCGGTGCTGCCGGCCACGGTGATCGCCGAGTACGCCGACGGCGTCAAGCGCCCCGTCGCGGTCACCTGGGAAGACGTACCGGCATCCAAGTACGCCCAGGCCGGCACCTTCACCCTGACCAGTAGTCTCCCGGACGGCGCCGCGATCCCGGTCCGGGCCGAGGTCACCGTGTCCGACGACGGGCCGGACACCCCGGCCGATCTGCTGCTGCGCTACGACTTCGACGAGACGGGCGGCAGCATCGCCCGTGACACCAGCGGGCACGGCTACCACGGCACCTATGTACGCACGCCCGAGTTCGGCACCGGTGTCGAGGGCGGCTCGTTCAAGATGTCCGGCGACTCAGGCTCGCCGTACGTGAAGATCCCGAACGGTGTGCTGAAGAACGCGGACAGCGTGACGGTGTCGACGTACGCCAAGTGGAAGGGCGGCAGCAGCTTCCAATGGCTGTTCGGGCTCGGACCCGACAGCGACAAGTACCTGTTCGCCACTCCGTCCAACGGCGGCTCCAGCCTCTACTCGGCCATCACGAAGGCGAGTTGGTCGGCCGAGTCGAAACTGACGGCCGGCTCGCAGCTCACCCCCGGCCAGTGGCGGCACGTCACGGTGACGCTGGACGGCGCCACCGGCGCGATGGTCCTCTACGCCGACGGCGTCGAGGCGGCCCGCACCACGACCACCATCAAACCGTCCGAGCTGTACAGCGCGGCCAAGGACTACAGCGGCTACATAGGCCGGTCCCTGTACTCGGCGGACCCGTACTTCGGCGGCGAGGTAGACGATTTCCGCATCTACGACCGTGCGCTCACGGGCGCCGAGGTCATGGAACTCAGCGGCAACACGACGGGCATCGCCAAGGCGACCCATCCCGCGCTCAAGGTAGACGCGCTCCTCGACAACGCGGGCGGCACGATCACCCTGCCGATGCGGGAAGGCACCGATCTCACCACCCTGGCACCGGAGTTCACCCTCGCCGAGGGCGCGACGATCAGCCCCGCCTCCGGCAGCGTGCGGGACTTCACCCGGCCGGTGACGTACGAGGTCACCGGGTCGGACGGCAAGAAGCGCACCTGGAAGGTCTCGGCACTGATCATGAGGACTCCGGTCCTGCCGGGGCTGAACGCCGACCCGAACATCGTGCGCTTCGGCGACACCTTCTACATCTACCCGACGACCGACGGCTTCGAGGGCTGGAGCGGCACGCAGTTCAAGGCCTACTCCTCCACGGACCTGGTCCACTGGAAGGACCACGGCGTCATCCTCGACCTCGGGCCGGACGTCGGCTGGGCCGACAGCCGGGCCTGGGCGCCGACGATGACGGAGAAGGACGGGAAGTACTACTTCTACTTCTGCGCCGACGCGAACATCGGCGTCGCGGTGTCCGACTCGCCCACCGGGCCGTTCAAGGACGCCCTGGGCAAGCCGCTGCTGAAGGCCGGTGACTTCCGCGGCCAGATGATCGACCCGGCGGTCTTCACCGACGACGACGGCAAGCGGTACCTGTACTGGGGCAACGGCCGCGCCTACGTCGTCCCGCTGGGCGACGACATGACCTCCATCGACACCGCGAAGGTCGAGGACATCACCCCGAGCGGCTACAACGAGGGCACCTTCGTCATCAAGCGCAAGGGCACCTACTACTTCATGTGGTCGGAGAACGACACCCGGGACGAGAACTACCGCGTCGCCTACGCGACCGGTCCCTCGCCCACCGGCCCGTGGACCAAGCGGGGCGTGATCCTGGAGAAGGACCTCTCCCTGGGCATCAAGGGCCCGGGCCACCACTCCGTCGTCCACGTCCCGAACACCGACGACTGGTACATCGCCTACCACCGCTTCGCCATTCCCGGCGGTGACGGCACCCACCGCGAAACCACCATCGACAGGCTGGAGTTCGACTCCGACGGCCTGATCAAGAAGGTCGTCCCCACCCTCGGCGGCATCGACCCGGTCACCGTCGTCCACGCCGGCCCGGACACCACCGGAGCCGAGGGCGAGGCGATCACCCTCGCCGGCACCGTCTCCGGGGCCGCCACCCCCAAGTGGACCGTTGAGGACGGCGCCCCGTGCGCCGTCCAGAACCCGGCGGCGGCCCGGACGACCCTCACCTGCACCGACGACGGCACCTTCCAGGTCACCCTCACCGGCGGGCGCGGCACCGACACCACGACCGTCAAGGTGTCCAACGCCGCCCCGTCGATCACCTCCGCCAAGGGCCCCGGTTCGCCCGTCCCGGTGGGCAAGGCCACCGTCGTCACGGCCTCCTTCGACGACCCGGGCACGTCCGACCGCCACAGCTGCACGGTCGACTGGAAGGACGGCAGCCGGACGACGACCGGCACGGTCACCGACTCCGGCTGCCGCGCCACACACGTCTACGACGACGCGGGCATCCACCGCCCGGTCGTCACGGTCACCGACGACGACGGGGGCACGGACACCACGACCCTTGCAGAGCTGATCGTCTACGACCGCGCCGCCGGACCGGCTGCCGGCGCCGGCACGATCACCTCACCGGCCGGTGCTTACCCGGCCGAGCCGGGGCTGACCGGCAAGGCGGCGTTCACCCTGGGCGCCCAGTACCGAAAGGGCGCCGACGTCCCCACCGGCAAGGCCACGTTCGTCCTCGGCTCCGCCCGGCTCACCTTCCGCTCGACCGGCTCCGACTGGCTCGTGGTGAACGGCTCCCAGGCCGTCTACCAGGGCACCGGCACGGTCGGCGGGAGGAGCGGCTACGCCTTCAGAGTCACCGCCACCGACGGCCCGGACACCTTCCGCATCAGGATCTGGAAGAAGTCCACCGGCGATGTCCTCTACGACAACAGGACCGGCGCCAGGACAAAGGGCATCATCACCATCGGAAACCACCGGCGCTAGGGTCCGGCAGGCGTCGGCCGAAACGGCGGATCCGTCACCCCGAGCGTGGTCGGGATGACGGATCACTGGTCACGCGCCGGGAGTCTGCGTCCCGGAAACGCACACGGCTGGTTCTACGGGCAGGTCAGCAGTACGTGAAGGAGCTGATCCTGTCGTTGATCCACGACGGGACGGAGGGCCACTTCTCCCTCGGGCCGATCTTGAACTGCGGGCCGCCGTACGAGTTGTGCTCGTAGAAGCAGATGCTGCTTCCCGTGTTGTTGACCACGGACGACGCGGTGTCCTGCATGCCCTGCCACAGGGCTCCCTCCCGCTGGAGCTTGCCCATGTCGTCGACGTTCTGGTTCGAGGCGATGGCGCCGAACTTGGAGCCGCCGGCAGCCCCGATGAAGCTGTTCTCGGACCACAGGCAGACGTAATTGCCGGGGCACGCTCCGGACCCCTGTCCGATGCCGAGAAGGGTGGTGGCGCTCGCGGAGGTCGCCGTGGTCATGATCAACCCGGTGACGGCTGCGGCACACAGTCCGAGTTTCGCCACTTTCCTGGGCAATTTCATTACCGTCCGTTCAGCTCTGGGGGAGTGGTCAGCAGTACTTGAAGGAGCTGATCTTGTCGTTGATCCATGACGGGACGGAGGGCCAGTGCTCCCAGGGGCCGATCCTGAATTCCAGGCCGCCGTACCAGTTGTTCTCGTAGAAGCAGACGCTGCTGCCCGTGTTGTTCAGCACCGCCGTGGCGACGTCCTGCATTCCCTTGTCGCCGGTGGGGGTGCGGGCCAGCTTCCCCATGTCGCCGACGTTCTGATTCGACGCCATGGAACCGAACTTGCGGTCATAGGTGAACTTCCCCTGGACGAAGTTCCCTTCCGACCACAGGCAGACGTAGCCGTCGGGGCATGAGCCGGCCCCGTGGCCGATGTCGAAGACGGTGGTGGCGCCGGCGGAGGTCGCCGTGGTCATGATCAACCCGGTGACGGCCGCAGCACACAGCCCTGACCTGGCCATCTTCGCGGTCGACTTCATCGTGTTCTCTTTCTGCCGAATGCTGACTGGTCGTTTCCGATGTGGTGGCGGATCAGCAGAACTTGAAGGAGCTGATCTTGTCGTTGATCCACGACGGGACGGAGGCCCACTTCTCCCACGGGCCGATCCTGAATTGCGCGCCGGCATATCCGTTGTGCTCGTAGAAACAGACGCTCCGTCCGGTGTTGTTCACGACCGACGAGGCGGAATCCTGCATCCCCTTCCAGCGCCAGTACTTGCTCTCGAAGTAGAACTTCCCCATGTCGGAGACATCCGCGTCCGAACCCACCGCCCCGTAGTCGTACCCGTCCGCCGGATTTCCCCTGACGAAATCGTTCTCGCTCCACAAGCACACCCAGTTCGCCGGGCACTTGCCGGCTCCTGTCTGAATGTCGGTGAGGACATAAGCGCTCGCGCTCGTCGTCGTGGCGGCGATGGCCCCGGCCAGTGCGGCGGCGCCCACGGCGAGCCTCAACGCTGTCCTGTGTACGTTCACTACCGTCTCCTTCGTTTTCTCAGCCGACTCATATCGGCGCATCGGATTGATCTGCGGTGGGTCAGGCGGCGACACCGCATGCGCGGTGTGGGTGACTGCCATGACCAGTGCTCCCCATGTGAGGTGACGGCTCGATGGGGCTCAGGCTGGTACACCCACAGGGCGTCACCGGGTGAGGTGGTGACGTCAGCATGGCAAGCTGCGCGTCACTGGTCAAGATGGTGACGGCAAGGAGGTTCGAAAACGGCAACAGTGCTGCGCCGCAAGGGAGTCCGGTTCGGGGTCCGGGTCGGACCGCGGACATTAAGTCTTCGAAGATCACCCCTGACCGGTGATGCAGCCATGCTTCGTCTTCATTCATGGCCCGTCGTGGGGGTCATGGGTGGCACGCTTCGTCGCGCGTGACGGAGCATTATGCCGAGGTCGCCCGGTCGTTCGAGATGTTGCGGTCTTGGGTGGTGGCGTGGCGACGGCCCAGGGGGGTGTCTTCCATGCGCCGCGGTCGCGATTACGTGCGTCACCGGTTTGACAGGTGACGAGTCATGTGTGAAGGTCGCCCTGTCGTCGGCCGGCCCGCGAGCCGGTCACCGGAAGTGCGCGACGGAGGGGTTGGTCATGATCAACAGACGTACGCTCGGCAAGGCCGTGGGGCTGGGAACCGGCGCCGCCGCGGTCTCCCTGACCGGCCTGCGGTCCACCGCCTCCGCCAAGGGGGCCGCATCCGGCACATCCGGCGCGGCGGGCGGGCCCCTCCCGGGCGGCACGTCCGGCCCGCTGACCACCTTCGGCACGTTCAAGCGGGTCAAGGCCGGCGTCCTCGACGTCGCCTACGCCGAGGCGGGGCCCGTGCACGGCCCGGTCGTCCTGTGCCTGCACGGCTGGCCCTACGACATCCACAGCTATGCCGACGTCGCCCCGCTCCTCGCCGGCCAGGGGTACCGCGTGATCGTCCCGTATCTGCGTGGCCACGGTGGCACCCGGTTCCTGTCCCGCCGTACGCCCCGGACCGCCGAACAGTCCGCCGTGGCGCTCGACATCGTCGCCCTGATGGACGCCCTCAAGATCGACAGGGCGGTGCTCGCCGGGTTCGACTGGGGTTCACGGACCGCCGACATCATCGCCGCCCTGTGGCCCGATCGGGTCAAGGCGCTCGTCTCGACCGGCGGTTACCTCATCACCGACCGCAAGGCCCAGCAGAGACCCGCCGCCCCGGCCGTCGAGCGCACATGGTGGTACCAGTGGTACTTCGCCACCGAGCGCGGCAAGCAGGCCATGGAGAACGTCGACGAACGCATCGCGCTGTGCCGTTACGTGTGGACCCTCGTCTCGCCCGGCTGGGACTTCGATGGCGCCACCTTCGAGCGCACCGCCGAGGCCTTCAAGAACCCGGACTACGCGGCCATCGTGCTCCACAACTACCGGTGGCGCATCGGCTTGGCCGAAGGCGACCGCCGATACAGCCGTTACGAGGAGCGGCTCGCAGCCCAGCCGCCCGTCCGGGTCCCCACGATCGCCCTCGACCCCGCCCTCGATCCCTTCACCCCGCCCGGTGACGGCTCCGGCTACCGCCATCACTTCACCGGCCCGTACGAGCATCGCACCATCGCCGACATCGGCCACAACCTGCCGCAAGAGGCGCCGGCCACCTTCGCGCAGGCCGTCATCGACGCCGACCGTCTGTGAGCGCGCGCCGCCCCGGAGGAGGAGTGCAGACATGATCGTCCACGACCGTTCGCTGATCGGCCGGGCCGCTCAGGCGCAACCGGCGGACGGGGACCGCGCGGTGGCCGCCGCCGGGGCCTCGTTCGACGACCGACGAAGGGGAGTACGGGCATGAACAGGGAACGCGCCGCGCACGCCGCTGCGGGCACTGCCACGGGCACCGACACTGACACCGCTCGGGAGCACGCCGCCGCCGAAGCCGCCGCGGCCGCGGGGCGTCAGAAGCGCTTCGGCAGGCTTCCCGAGCGCGTCCGCCCCGAGGACATGAGCGCGGAGACCGACGGCGGGCCGCGCGGGGCCGCCCCGTACAACCCCGAGGGCTCGTGGAAGTACTTCTCCTGCCTCGCCCTCGACCCGGGGCTGTAGGCGGCCGGCGGGCTTCGTCACCGGTGGTGGCCGGGCTCAGTGCCCGGTCGCGACCGGTGCCGTCCTCTTGCGGGCGCGATAGGCCGCTGCCTTGATCTTGTTGCCGCACGACTCCATGCCGCACCACTGACGCCGCATCCCACGGGAGCGGTCGACATAGACGCGCGTGCACTCCGGGTTGCCGCACTCCTTGAGGAGGACGACGTCCGGGCCGCTGAGCAGTTCGACGGCCTGCCGGGCGACGGTGGCCAGGGCCTGCGCGGGGGTCGCGTCTGTGTGCCGGCCCGCCTGAGTGAGCTGAGGGGGCGCCGGGACCTGGCGCGCGGCGGCATTGAGCACCCCGAGCGCCTGCCGGTCGAAGTCCTCGCCGAGACGTCGATCGGTCAACAGGCGGTACACGGCCTCGCGTACCGCGATCGCATCCCGTACGTCGTCCTCCCCGCCGGGCGTGATCGTGTCCACGAGTCCGGACTCCAGATACCAGGCGTTGAGCCGGTCCGGCGTGACGAACATTTCGAACCGGGTCGAACGCCGGGCGCGCAACGTCGCTGCGAAGTCGAGCGCGGGGTGCCCGCACACGAAGACATGGTCAAGATTCACATCACCATCTTGACAGGTGACTATGACGGGATGCAAGGCTCGTCATCATCCCTGCCCTCCGCGGGGCCCCTTCGGGGACACACACGCGGCGAAAAGGTGGTTCGTGGGTACGGTCGGCGACGAGGTCACCGCAGTACTGCGGTGACCTCGTTCCGATCACCGGTCGTGGGCCGGAAGGTCGGCGAGAGCCTGCTCCACCGCCGCGAGGACGGGCAACGGTGCCTTGTCCAGAGGTTCGCGCAGTTCCCGGCCGCGCCACCACCGCGTCGTGCGGCGGAACGCCTCCGCGCGCCGCTCGTCGATCCCGCGGATGGCGTCCAGCACGGCCTGGTACGCCGCCCGGTCGTCGATGACGGTGTCCAGGCCGCTGCCGAGAGTCAGCCGACCGCGCTGTGACGACGGCCGGGGGTGGCGCTCCACCCAGGTGTACGTACCACTGCCCACTGCATGGCGCGCTCCGGAAGGCAGCTCCACCACGGCCCGCGTGTTCGGCGGGACCCGGGCGTGGAAGGACACCTCGTCGCCGTCGCGCCGCCATCCCGCCTCCGCGCGTCCGTACGGTGTCTCGTGCCGGACCGAGGCGTCGTCCAGGTCGTCGAGCAGGGTCGGTGCGATGCGGATGACCCGGTACGCCGGTTCCAGCGGTGCGAGTCCGGCGACGTCGCGGTGCAGCCAGTCGGCGACGGCACCCAGGGCGTAGTGGTTGAAGGACGTCATCTGGCCCGGGTTGATCGAGCCGTCCTCCAGCATGGAGTCCCAGCGTTCCCACACCGTGGTCGCACCCATCGTGACGGGATACAACCAGGAAGGGCATTCCGTCTGGGTCAGCAGACGGGACGCGGCGGTGGCGTGCCCCGTCCTCGTCAGGGCCTCGCAGATGATCGGAGTCCCGACGAAGCCGGTCGCGATCCGGTAGCCGGCGGCGCGGACCACGTCGCGCAGGCGGTCGCCCAGGGCTTGCCGTCGGTCGTCGCGGACCAGATCGAAGACGATCGCCAGCGCGTACGCGGTGGGGGAGTCGGACATCATGCGCCCGTGCGGCGTGACGTAGGCGCCGCGGAAGGCCTCGGCGATCCGCTCGGCGAGGTCGCCGTAGTGGCGGGCGTCGGCTTCGAGCCCGAGGAGAGCGGCGGTCCGGGCGGTCAGCAGTGCCGAACGGTGGAAGTAGGCGGTGGCCACGATGCCGGCGTCGGTCTTGGCGTCACCGGGCCGCTCGGGCGGCGCGTCGGGGTCGAGCCAGTCGCCGAACTGCAGCCCTTCCTCCCACAGCAGGGAACCGCCCGCCCGGTCGCGCACCACGTCCACCCAGGCCGCCATGGACGCGTAACAGTCCCTGAGCGTCTGGTGGTCCGCGAAGCGCTCCCACAACACGGCCGGCACCACGGTGATGGCGTCTCCCCAGGCTGCAACCGGTTCGAGGAGGCCGGGTACTTGCGGGATCACCGCCGGCACGACCATCGGCACGACCCCGTCCGCGACACGCTGTTCGAGCCTGACGTCCTCCAGCCAGGACCGGAGGAAGGCGTCACAGTCGTAGAGGAAGGCGGCGGCCGGGGCGAAGATCTGCATGTCCCCGGTCCAGCCGAGGCGTTCGTCGCGTTGTGGGCAGTCGGTCGGGATGGAGAGGAAGTTGCCGCGCATGCCCCATACGACGTTGTCGTGGAAGCGTTGCAGCAGCGGGTGGGAGGTGGTGAAGTCGCCGGTCCGGGCCATGTCGGTGTGCAGCACGGCCGCCGTCACGTGTTCGGGTGCGAACGGGCCCGGCCAGTTGTCGACTTCGACGTAGCGGAATCCGTGGAAGGTCCACTTCGGTTCCCAGACCTCCTCCCCGTCGCCGCTCATGATGTACCGGTCGGTGGCGGCGGCGTTGCGCAGGGGCCGGGTTCCGAGTTCTCCGTGCTCGAGGACTTCGGCGTGGCGCAGGGTGACGGTGTGGCCTGCCTCCCCCGTGACCTGGATCCGGACCCGGCCGACGAGGTTCTGGCCGAAGTCGAGGATGGTCCTGCCGCTCGGTGAGGTCAGGACACGTTCGACCGAGCGATGCTCCGTCACCCGAACCGGTGGTGCCGAGCGGGGCGTCGGCGTCGCCTCGGGCACACCGGGCCGTCGAACGGGACTCCAGCGCGAGTCGTCGAAGGACGGGCCGGACCAACCGGGGGCGGCCAGGCGGGCATCGTAGGTCTCGCCCTGGTACAGACTGGCCGACACGACCGGAGCCCGTGTCCAGCGCCACCGTTCGTCGGTGATCACCGTGTCCACGCTGCCGTCCTCGTACTCGAGCGTGAGCTGTGCGGCGGCGGCCGGCGGCCCTTCGTAGAAGCGCGCGGCGGCGTCGCGGAACCCGAAACGCTCGGTGTACCAGCCGCCGGTCACAGTGATGCCGAGCGCGTTGCGGCCGGGGCGGAGCAGCTCGGTGACGTCGGCGACATCGAGATCGACGCGCCATTGGTAACTGCTCCAGCCGGGCTTGAGCTCGGCGTCGTCGGCCGGCGCGCCGTTGACGAGGAGGTCGTAGGCGCCGAACGCGGTGGAGTGCAGCAGGGCGCGACGGACCGGGCGGGCCACGTCGAAGGTGGTGCGCAGAAGATGCGGCTCGTCGGATCCTGAGCCGATGAAGTGTGCGCGCCACTGATCGGGGGCCAGGAATCCGGCGGTCGCCTCGGAACTCGCACTCCACGCGGAGACGGAACCGTCCTTGCCGTGCACCCGCACGCGGACGAGGACCGTCTCGAGCGGCTGGAGTGGTTCGAAGGGCCAGTCGACCAGCACGGACTGGGGTCCGTCGACCCGTGCCGTGGCGGTCCTGCCGTCGCGGGTGACCGTGATGTCGGCGGCGGCCTGTGTCCACGAGTGCAGTTCCGTCGTGGTCTTCCAGGACAGCGGGGGGCGGGAGGCGGGGATGAACGGCTCGTCGCTGTGGCCGATACGCGGAGCGTCGGCGTGCACCTGGTCGGCATGGGTCATCGGGCGTCTCCGGCGGCGGTGGCGGTCAGGGCATCGGTCGTTGCCGATGCCTCGGCCGGTGGCCGCTGGACTCGCCGGATGATCAGCATGCCGATCGCGCCGGAGACGATGGCGAAGACGGTCAGCAGGACGTACAGGCCCGACGGGCTCCATTCGATCAGTGCCGGGGTCACGAGAGCGAACCCCGACGCGACGAGGCGGGCGACAGCCATGGTCGCCCCTTGCACCGTGGCCCGCGCGTTCACCGGGAACGACTCCTGGGTCCAGATCTTGTACAGCGCCTCGCCGACGAAGGGGAAGCCGATGTTGTACAGCACGAGCGCGACGATCATGACGGGCAGGACGACACCGCCGGTGACCGCGATGAGGAGCTGGCACGACGTGAAGATCACGACGCCCGCAGCGAAGAATCGGCTACGCCACCTGGTGTCGGCGATGCGGGTGAAGACGATCGTGCCGGCCAGGCCGATGAGGGTGGTGACGAAGGACAGTGCGGTCGCGAAGGTCTGGGAGCTGCCGCCGACCGTGACCAGGAAGTAGGTCTTGAACGAGCCGAAGGTGTTGGCGACCAGGGTGAAGAAGAGGTAGAAGAGCGCGGTCAGCAGCATCATGGCGGCCAGGCCGCGGTCGCGGAACAGGGTGCGCAGGGGCATCGCGCGGAAGGGGTCGACCCCCTCGGCGGTGTGCCGCGCGTCGGCTTCGGACTCCAACTGCCGGAACGGCGGGTAGAACGCGCGGAAGGCGAAGGTCGCGACGGCGAGGAGCGCGAGGGTGGCGAAGATCAGCCGGATGCCGAGGGTGCCGAGCGTGGAGACGGCGAAGCCCAGGGAGGTCGCGAAGACCACGCCGGCGGTCCACATCACGTGGGTGAAGGCGACGAGCCTGCCCCCGGCCCCGGCCGGTGCGCGCTCGGAGAGCACGGCGATGGAGGTCGGCAGATCCGCTCCGGCGGCGACACCGATCACGATGACACCGACGACGAGCACTCCGGCGCTCGGTGCGAACGTCACGGCGAGCGCGGCCGCCGCGTAGAGCAGGATCGTCAGGGAGAAGACCCGGCCGCGGCCGAAGAGGTCGGCCAGCCGTCCTCCGGTCAGCGCCCCCACGGCGATGAACAGCGTCAGCGCCGACCCCAGAAGACCGACCGTCCAGACGTCGAGTCCGAAGCTGTCCTGCCACAGGGCGAGTCCCAGACCGACGGAGATGATGGCGCCGGAGTCCAGGAACGACGCCATGCCCGCCGCCACGGCCAGCATCCAGTGTCTGCGGTCGAGCTGCGGTGGCGGTGCTTTCGTCTGCGCCATGAGGTGCTCCATTCTGCACGGAGGCAGTTCCCTGCCCTCTAGGTAATACGTTTTACCTGGGTTCCGTACATGAGGCATGAAGCTGCAAGCGGCGGTCAAGAGGGCGAGCAGTAAAATAGTGAAACGATTTACCAGTCGCCCCGGATCGGACGGCACGACCGGGGGAGTCCGGTGTTCAGGCGCCGGTGGTGGAGGCGCGCACCACGAGCTCGGGTGAGAACTCGATCTGCGGCACCCTGCGTTCCGCACCCGCCTTGCCCGGTTCGCGCAGCGCGGCGATCTCGTCGATCAGCAGGTCGGCGGCGGCGGCGCCCAGCCGGGCGTGCGGTGTGCGCACCGAGGTCAGGGGCACGACCGTCGACTGCGCGAACTCGATGTCGTCGTAGCCCACCACGGCGATGTCCTGCGGTATGCGCACCCGTCCACCGGCCACGAAGGACTGGATGACGCCGATGGCCAGCAGGTCGTTGGCGCAGAAGAGGGCGTCGGGACGGTCCGCGGGGTCGCGCGCCGCGAGCCGGTCGGCGCAGGCGATGCCCGCCTGCACCGACCGCTCCGGAACGGAGATGATCTCCAGACTCGCGTCGGGCACGGTCTCGATCACGGACAGGGCACCGCGCTGCCGATCGGCGACCTGCTGCAGGTCCAGTGAGGACGCGACGAAGCCGATCTTTCGCCGGCCCAGTTCGATCAGGTGCCGGACCGCCAGACGGCTTCCGGCGACATGGTCCGTCGAGACCGAGGCCTGCCCGGGGGAGACCGCGCGTCGTGCGCTGAGCACACTGGCGATGCCGCGTCGGCGCAGCCGGTCGAGCTCCGGCTCGACATCGCCCACGGGCGAGATGATGATGCCCCCGACCCGTTGCTGTTCAAAGAGCTGCAAGTACTCCCGTTCGCGCTGACGGGAGCCGGTGTCGTTGGCCATCAGCAGGTACATACCGCGCGCGGACACACGCTGCTCGATCGCCGCGGCGATCTCGGGAGTCGTGGCACTGGCGAGTTCGAACGCGAGATAACCGACCACGGGGCTGACCCCGGTGCGCAGCATGCGGGCCGCGTCATTGGGAACGAACCCCAGTGCGTCCACCGCCTGCCGGATCCGCTCCCGGGTGGCCTCGGAGAGCTTGTGCGGCTTGTGGAAGTAGTTCGACACGGACGACTGGGAGACCCGGGCGAGCTCGGCGACATCCCTGATGGTGACCTTGTTCAGGAGTCCTCCCAGACGTGTCCCGCACCTCGCACCGCAGCTCAGCGGCATGACCATGGTAGTCCTGGCGACTTCGGCCCCGTCGGCATGTACCGGTCGACGGGCTGGTCGGCCCGGGCTTCGGCGCGGTCGGGTTCCCCTTGGCGATCATGCCGCTGACTCGAGGTGCTCCCTGAGCCACCGCTCGGTATTGCTGACGTGCAGCAGGGCGGCCGCCTGGCTCAGCGCGGGGTCCCTGGCCGAAAGTGCCGCGAAGATCGCCTCGTGCTCCTCGATCGTCCGGCCCGCTACCCGGCTGTCGACCAGACCGCGCCAGATACGGGCGCGCAGAGTACGGCCCGAGACACCCTCCAGAAGGGTCAGCAGGGACTCGTTGCCCGTGGCCGAGACGACGGCGTGATGGAAGGCCGCGTCGTGGGCGTTCAGCGCCTCGACGTCGTCGCGGGCCGCACGCATGGCGTCGAGGTGCTTCCTCACCTGGGTCAGTTGTTCGTCGGAGATGCGGGTGGCGGCCAGCGCGGTGGCCGCGGGTTCGAGCAGCCGCCGCACCTCCATCAGGTCGAGCAGTGCTCCTGAGTCGCCCTGGAGGAGTTCCACCGCACCGCCGAGGTTTCCGAACAGGAGGCTCGGCTGGAGGCTGGTGACGTAGGTGCCGTCACCTCGTCTGACCTCCAGCACCCGGGCGACGGCCAGTGCCTTCACCGCCTCCCGCGCCAGGTTGCGGGACAGCCCCAGCTGGGCCGCCAGTTCCGGTTCCGGCGGCAGCTTCGAGCCAGGCGGGAGGGCGCCGGTCCGGATCAGCTCACGGATCTGTTCTATGGCCTTGTCCGTAAGGGACACTGCGAACCCCCTCCAGGCGTGTACTCCTCGGGCACATCCGGCCTGATCAGTTCGACGTTCCGTGCGGCCGGTTCCGGATTCCGCACACCGAGAGTGACGTTGATGATACTGGGGTGCGTGATGGGGAGTGCCTCCGGCATCCCGCGACCGGCATCGTGTCGCATTTCGACCATCGCAGGTCGCCGACGTATCCGATTCGACCCATGCCTCGCCCATAACGTGAATGCGCGGGTCACGACCGTGCTCGACTCCGACACCGTGGCGACAGGGGCCGGGACTCGCCGAGCGACCTACGACCCGCCACGTGCCCCACCGCCCGGAGGACAACCGTGAACGCGACCGCGCTGCCGATCGCCTCCTATCGCGCCGCCGTCGCCTTGGACGAGCCGTTCCGGCCCGCCCTCGGCCATGATCCGGGCTGGCGGTCCGCCGACCTGGTCCGCGAGGCGCTCGGCCTGCTGAGCGACGACCCGGTGGCGGTGCGGACCGGGCTGCGCCCCGGCGCGGCGGACGGGATCGACGATGCCGCCGCCCGGCGGCTGCTGCGCGCTGTGCTGACCGTCCGGGAAGCCCGCCCACTGCCCGGCGGGGCCGCCCGTGTGCTGGACGCGTTGCTGTCCGGCGAACGCCTGGCGCGCGGCGCCACCGACGCCGCCTCGCAGCCCACCATCCGCGACATGTTTCCCCGCACCACGTACCGGGCCGCCGACCGCACGGCCCTCTGGCAGGGCGACATCACCGCCCTCGGCGCCGACGCCGTAGTGAACGCCGCCAACAGCGCCCTGCTCGGCTGCTTCGTCCCGATGCACCTGTGCATCGACAACGCCATCCACGCCGCGGCCGGCCCACGCCTGCGCGCCGACTGCCACAGGATCATGACCCTGCAGGGCCACCCGGAACCGACCGGCACAGCCAAGATCACCCGTGGTTACCACCTGCCCGCCCGCTACGTCCTGCACACCGTCGGCCCCGTCGTCGACGGTCCCCTGCGCCCGGCGCACACAAGGGCGCTGACGGCCTCGTACCGTGCTTGTCTCGACCTCGCCACAAGAGTCGAAGGCCTGCGCACGGTCGCTTTCTGCGGCATCAGTACCGGCGTCTTCGGCTACCCGAAGAAGCTCGCCGCCCGCACCGCCCTGGACACCGTGGCCGACTGGCTCGAGACCCACCCCGGACGCCTGGACCGCGTGATCTTCAACGTGTACGCGGACGACGACCTCGCCGCCTACGCCCACGCACTGACCGGAGGATCCCCGTCCCGATGAACCAGCCCCCCTTCGAACCGGCAGCCGCGGTCGGCACGCTACGCACCTGGCTCTCGGACGCCGATCGCGTCCTGATCACCGCCGGGGCGGGCCTGAGCGCCGCGGCCGGGTACGACTACGGCGACGAGGTCCGCTTCCAGGAGCTCTTCCCCGCCCTGCACCGCCACGGCCTTCGCTCCCGCTACCTGGTCGGTGTACCCCTGCCGCCCGCCCTGCTGTGGGGCTACTGGGCCGTCCATATCGACGACATCCGCTTCTCCACCGCGCCCAACCCCCTTTACCAGCGGCTGCGCGCACTGGTCGACGGCAAGGATCACTGGGTGATGACGTCCAACGTGGACGGCCTCTTCGCCCGGAGTGGCTTCGCCCCCGACCGGATCTTCACCCCGCAGGGCGACTACGGCCGTTACCAGTGCGGCACCCCCTGCGCCCCCGCGACCTGGGACAGCCGCCCTCTCGTCGCACAGCTCCTCGCCGCCTACGACCCCGGCACCGGTGCCGTGACCGACCCCGAGGCCCTGCCCCGGTGCCCGAACTGCGGAGGCGAGGTCGAGATCAACGTCCGCACAGGCCCTCAGTTCGTCGACACCCCGTACCGCCCCGCGGGCCGCCGCCTCCAGGACTGGCTGAGTACGGCACCGGCCGGTACCCGCCTGCTGATCCTGGAGTTCGGCGCCGGATTCAACACCCCCGGTGTGATCCGATGGCCGGGCGAACACCTCACCCGCCGCTTCCCCGCGGCACGCCTCGTCCGCGTCAATCCGGACCGTCCCGAAACCCCCGCCGACCTCGGCGGCCGTGCGCTGCCCGTTCCCGTCGGCGCGGACCGCCTGCTCGACGTACTCACCGTGCCGCACCCGGCGCCCGACCTCACTGCCGAGGCCTCGTCAGGAGCCCGTACGAACAGTCGGGTTCGGGGCGGGTGACCCGGCCGTGGTTGCGCCGTCGCGTACCCACAGGGGCTTGAGGCGGTAGGTGAGCAGATAGAGGACGGCGCCCGCGGTGGCGGCGACGAACATGCTCAGGTCGCCGGCGCCGGGGTGGGCCTTGGAGAAGGGGCCGGTGTAGAAGTCGGACTGCCAGAACGGCACCGAGGCGGCGACACCTCCGGCCCAGGCGACCACGCCCCAGTCCAGCACCCGGCGCCGGTCGTACAGCTCGGCGATGCGAGAGGGGTCGGAGCGACCGCCCAGGTAGAAGTCGAGCAGCAGCACGGTGGCGAAGGGGGCGATGAAATAGGCGGTGAGATTGAGGAACACCTTGAACTTGTCCTCCGTACCCGACGCACCCCACAGGCTGATGACGTAGGCGAGCAGGCAGATCACGGTGACGGCCTGGGAGCGGCTGACGGGGATCTTCAGGGTCTGGACGGAGATCGCGCCGCCGTAGACGTTGAGGAAGTTCTGGGCGAGGGCCGACAGTCCGACGGCGACGAGGGCGGGGACGGCGAAGGGGCCGGCGAGCTGGTGCAGGGCGGTGATGGTGTCCGAGCTGGTGGCGCTCCCGCCGACGACCACGCCCAGGATGCCGAGCCAGCAGATCGTGACGAAGTTGCCCAGGCCGGTGTACCAGGCGGTGCGGGTGACCACTTCGGGGGTGTCGGGCAGGTAGCGGGAGTAGTCGGAGGCGAAGGGGGCCCAGGCGACCAGGAAGGACAGGAACCAGCCGCTGAAGGTGATCCAGCCGCCGGTGGAGCCGATGTAGCCGGCCGCCTTCGCATCGGCATGGAAGAGGCTGCCGCCGCGGACCACCGCGACCACCGTGATCAGCAGGAAGAGCGGCGTGAGGACATAGGTCAGCACCTGCTGCAGGTAGTTGATCATGTTGTAGCCGTAGATCGCGACGACCAGCTGGATCGCGGTCAGCGCCCCGGCGCACAGCCAGAACGGCAGGTGGGTCAGTTCGGCGAAGGCCTTGCCGCCCAGGATGACCGTCACGGCGGCCCAGCCGACGCCGGCGAAGACGTTGATGTAGGCGACGGGCAGGAAGTTGCCGAAGAAACCGAGCGGGCCGCGGGCCTGGATCTGCTGCGGCACCCCCAGCCGCACCCCCATCCTCGACATGATCGCCATCAGCAGCGAGCCCAGCGCGGCGCCGATCGCGATGGCGGTGACCGCGCCGGCGAAGCTCAGTCCGAACCAGGCCGCGGAGAAGCCGAGCAGGATGATCGGGAAGTTCAGGCCGGCCGCGAACCAGACGAAGAACTGTGATCTGGGCTTGCCGTGCCGCTCGTTGTCTGGGATGTGGTCGACACCGAACGGCTCGATCTTCGTGACCGAACTGCCGTACCGGGGCGCCGAAGCATCGTGCGTCATGGGTGCTCCTGGGGAGGGGGAGAGAAGGCTGCGGGCCGAGGGTCTGCCGGCCTACCGGAACGCCGGTACGACTTCCTTGATGAACAGCTCCAGCGACTTGCGCTTCTCCTCGTGCGGCAGGCTGGTGTCGATCCAGAAGCTGTACTCGTCGACGCCGAGTTCCTCGTAGGCGCGCAGCCGTTCGATCACTTCGGCGGGGGTGCCGAGCATCGCCGTCCTGTGCAGCGACTCCGGTGTGAACTCCGGGCGGTCCTCGAACTTCGACTCCGGGCTGGGGTCGAGGAAGCCGTTCTCAGGGGTGGTCCGGTTGCCGAACCAGGCGTCGAAGGTCCGGTAGAACCGGTTGATCGCCTCCGCGGCCGGCCGCCACCCGTCGGGCTCGTCGGAAGAGTGGACGTGCGTGTGCCGCAGCACCATCAGTTCGGGCCGCTCCACCTCGGGGTGGTTGGCCACCGCCGTGTCGAACTTCCCCTTCAGGGCGGCGACTTCCTCGTCCCCCTTCATCAGCGGGGTGACCATGACGTTGCAGCCCTGGGCGACGGCGAAGTCGTGCGAGTCGGGGTCGCGGGCCGCGATCCACATGGGCGGGGTGGGCTGCTGCACCGGCTTGGGCACGCTGGTCGACGTCGGGAACTGCCAGATCTCACCGTCGTGGGCGTAGTCGCCCTGCCACAACGCCCGTACGGCGGGCACGAGCTCGCGCAGGTGCTTGCCGCCGTCACGGGCCGACAGCCCGCCCGCGAGCCGGTCGAACTCGAACTGGTAGGCGCCCCGGGCGATGCCCACCTCCATCCGGCCGTTGCTGATGACGTCCAGCAGGGCGCACTCACCGGCGGCGCGGATCGGGTTCCAGAACGGGGCGACGATGGTTCCGGCGCCGAGCCGGATCGTCGAGGTCTGTGCGGCCAGGTAGGAGAGGAGCGGGATGGGGCTCGGGGAGATCGTGTACTCCATCGAGTGGTGCTCGCCGATCCACACGGTGCCGAAGCCGCCGGCCTCGGCCATGAGCGTCAACTCGGTGAGATTTTCGAAGAGTTCGCGGTGACCGACCTCCTCGTCCCAGCGCTCCATGTGGACGAACAACGAAAACCTCATGACTGCGGCTCCTTGCCTGACGCGGTGGCGTCCATCTCGGTGAGGGTGACGTCGCCGGTCGCCCAGTGCGACCGGGGAACCTCGTGAACGACGACACGGATGTGTTCGGGCCGGGTGTTCGTGGTGCGCAGGACCGCGGCGTGCACGTCGCGCAGCAGGGCCCGGATCTGCTCGGGGGTGCGGCCCTCGGCGAGGGTGATGGAGACCTGTGGCATGTCAGCTCCGCATGGTGAACGGGTCGGCCACCGGCTCTTCGCTGGTGTTGATCCACACGCTCTTCAGGCGCGTGTACTCCTTGATGGTCTCGGTGCCGTGCTCGACCCCGACGCCGCTGGTCTTGAAGCCCTGCCGCGGCGACATGGGGGACATGGCCCGGTAGGTGTTGACCCAGATCGTCCCGGCGTCGAGGCGCGCCGCCATCCGGTGTGCCCGGGCGAGGCCGGTCGTCCAGACGCCGGCCGCGAGCCCGTAGTCGGTGTCGTTGGCCAGCCGGACGGCCTCCTCCTCGGAGTCGAACGGCATGACGGCGAGCACGGGCCCGAAGATCTCCTCCCGGACGACGCGCATGTCGTTGTCGACGTCCACGAGGACGGTCGGCTCGTAGAACCAGCCGCCGAGCCCGCCGTCGGTCGGCTGCCCGCCGGTCAGCACCCGGGCGCCTTCGCGGCGCCCGAGGTCGACGTAGCCGGCGACCTTGTCCCGCTGTTCGGCGAAGGCCAGCGGCCCGAGCTCGGTCCGCGCGTCCAGGGGGTCGCCGATCCGGATGGTCCTGGCGCGCTCGGCGACCCGTTCCAGCAGTTCGTCGTAGACCGACCGGTGGGCGAAGACGCGGCTGCCCGCGATGCAGGTCTGTCCGGCGGCTGCGAAGATGCCGGCCACGACGCCCATCGCCGCGTTCGCGATGTTCGCGTCCTCGAAGACGATGTTGGGGGACTTGCCGCCGAGTTCGAGGGTGGAGCCGATGAACCGGCTCGCGGTCGCCGCAGCGATCCGTGCCCCGGTGGCGGTGCTCCCGGTGAAGGAGATCTTCGCCAGGTCGCGGTGGTCGACCAGCGCCTGTCCCGCTTCGGCCCCGTATCCGGTGACGACGTTGACCGCGCCCGGTGGGAAACCTGCCTCCAGGGCCAGTTCGGCGAGCCTGACGACGGTCGCCGAGGTGTACTCGGACGGCTTGATCACGATGGTGTTGCCGGCGCACAGGGCCGGTGCCAGCTTGCTGCTGGTCAGCGTCAGCGGGGAGTTCCACGGAGTGATGGCCCCTACGACGCCCAGCGGCTCGCGGGCCGTGTAGTTCAGCACCTGCCGGTCGGAGGTGGGGATGAAGTCGCCGTGGATCTTGTCGGCGAGCCCGGCGTAGTAGTGGTAGTACTCGGGCAGGGCGGCCAGCTGTCCCCGCATCTCGCGCAACAGCTTGCCGTTGTCCAGCGTCTCCATCCGGGCCAGCTCTTCGGCGTTCTCTGCGATCAGCTCACCGAGGCGGCGCAGCAGGTGCCCTCGGCGCGTCTGGCTGAGATCGCGCCAGCGCGGGACCTCGAAGGCGCTCCGCGCGGCGGCGACCGCCCGGTCGATGTCGGTCGCGTCGCCGCGCGCCGCGCGGTAGAGGACCTCGCGGGTGGCCGGGTTGGTGCTCTCGAAGTACTCGCCCGACGCGGGCTCCGTGCGCGCCCCGCCGATGAAGTGCTGCAACGTGGTGAGGTCAGACATGAGCACGCTCTCCGAGGAAGGTGGTGAGGGAGTCGACCAGCGCCCTGGGACGCTCGACGGGCAGCATGTGACGCGCGCCGGGCACGATCACCGCCCGGCAGTCGGGGAGTGCCGCCGCGAGTCGACGGGTCATCTCGGGGGTGGAGCCCGGATCGTTCTCGCCCGTCACCGCCAGTGCGGGTACGGTGATGCGGCCCAGGTGCGGCCCGAGTTCCGCGTCCGCCGAGGCGAACACGCGATAGCAGCCGAGGAACGATTCGACGTCGTTGGCGAGCAGCGTGGTCTCGGTGCGGGCCACCCGGTCGGCGTCGACGTCCGTGCCGTCGTACCACCGCTTCAGGCTCGCGGCCGCGCCGGCCGTGAAGTCCGCCTCCGCGGTGCGCAGCCGGGCGAGGACGGCGGTCCGCTCCTCGGCGGTGCGCCGGCACACCGAGGAGACCGAGGTCAGGGTCGCCGCCAGCTCGGGCCGGTGCAGAGCCAGGTACTGGGCCACCAGCGCCCCCAGTGAGAATCCGACCAGGTGAGAGCCGGCCGGGATCTCACCCGCCACCCCGTCGGCCAGGTCTGCGAGCATCACCTCGTCACTCACCGGCGGGCGGGTGCCGTGCCCCGGCAGGTCGGGGGCGATCACGGTGAAGCGATCGGCCAGGAGCGCGGTGGTGGGCTCCCACATGGTGTGGTCGAGGCCGACGCCGTGCAGCAGGACCACGGTCGGTTTGCTCATGGGCACCTACTGTTCGGTCGAGAGCGGCGCCAGGCGCTGCTGGGGGCGCCCCTGAGCGGCGGCGGCAAGAGCGATGACGATCTCGTTCGGGTGCGGGGCGTCGCTGACGCGGACCTCGAAGCTCTGGTGGTGCGAGCGGATCGTGGCGTCGGTGATGTGCTTCAGCGGGATGTCGAAGCCCACACCGGCGGGGCCCCGCTTCTCGACCGCGGGCAGCAGGGTGGTGGCTTGGGCCGCCTTGCGGAAGTGATCGCCGAACTTGAGTGTGTGGATCAGCGCCGAACCGTGCTCGATCTCGCCGTCCAGGCCGACGACTGCGGCCTTGCCGTATGCCTCGGCGGGTTCACCGAGGGCGTCGAGGACCGCCGGGGCCAGCAGCGCGCCGAGGTCGGAGGCGTTCGCGTCGATACCGGGGTTCAGATCCTCGACGAAGCCCTGGCCGGCCCAGGGATTCTCGATCACCGCCGCGACGACGGCGATCCGGGCCGGGCGGGTCAGCTCACGGCCGCCCTCCGCGTGGATCTCCTCGACGACGGTCACGATCCTGCGCACGTTCATGAGGGGATGACCTCCAGGGTCTCGGTGGTGACGACGGGGTCGGTCATGCGGTCCCCGATACGGGGGTGCGGGCGCGGCCCCGTCGAGGCGGCCGCGATGACGACGATCTCGTCCGCGCGTGGCCCGTCGGACACACGGGCGCTGATGGTCTGGTAGTGGCTGCGTGTCGCGGCCTGGGTCTTGTGCCAGAGGGGGATGATCAGCGACTCTCCGGCCTCGGCACGCGTGTCGGCGAAGCAGATGACGGATTCGCCCCGGAGGAACTCTCTCACCAGGTTGCCGAAGTACGGCGTGTGGATGAGTGCCCCGGCGTGCTCGATCTCGCCCGCGGTGCCGACGACGGCGGCCTTGCCGAAGGACTCGATCTCGTCCGCGCCGCCCAGGGACGTGATGAGCCGGTCGGTCAGCAGCTTCGCGAGTACCGGTGCGATACGGGCCTGTTCCGGGGACAGATCGGCCGAGGGACCGGATCCCGCCCATGGATTCCGTATGACGGCGGCGACGCTGGCCCGGTGCGCGGGCCGTACGGGGGCCTCGCCGGCCTCGGTCAGGACGACGTCACGGTAGAGCACGAGCTTGCGGAGACCGATGCTTGCGTCAGTGTGTTCCAAGCTCTCTTGCATGGCACAGGACGATAAGCACGCATGTGCAAACCGGTCAAGGGTTGGATCGGAGCGGCCTTCGTGCCTCCCGGATTCTGCGGACTGCGGTCGCCAAACGGCCCTTGAACTTTGCAATCTGCTGATCTACGGAATCGGGCACGATCCGGAACCACTCACCCCTTGACGCTCCTGCTGTGGCGTGCCTTACTGCTTCTTGTATGCCAGTGCTGCCCGGAAGGCAGGACCCAGCGGTCGAGCAGACAACGCTCCCGTTCGCCCCGACCGACCGCGCACTCCGGAAAGCCGTCGTCGTGGAAGGGAAAGAGATGGTGCATCCCGACGCCCGCCGAGAACTCATCGAGAAGGTATGGGCCGAGGCCTGGGGGCGCGGTGACGTCGACGCGCTCGACGCGTTGCTGAGCCCCGCCTACCTGCGCCACGGGACGGACCGGCACCCGGAGAACCTGGACACCTTCAAGGCGGCGATCGTCTCCACCCGAGCAGCCTTCCCGGACCTGGCCACCACCATCGACGAGACCGTGATCGAAGGCGACAGGGCCGCGATTCGCTGGCACAGCAGCGGGACCCATGAGAACTCCTTCCTCGGTGTCCCCGCCACCAAGCGGCGCGTCGACATCAGCGGCGCCACGTTCGCCCGCTTCGAGGGGGACCTGATCGTCGAGGAGCACGTGACATGGGATCCCCGGGCTCTGCTCGTGGCGCTGGGCATCATCAGCGTGGGACAGGACTGACGACCGAGATGACAAGGAGCACCCTCATGGCCGCGCTTGCCCCCACCCCCGGCATCGACGTGATGAAGCAGGTGAACCGGCAGTTCGTCACCGGGGTCACGGTCGTGACCGTGATGGACGGAGAGACACCGCGAGGGCTGGCCGTCAACGCGTTCTCCAGCATCTCGCTCGACCCTCCCACGGTGATGGTGTGTGTTCAGCACACCTCGTCCACCCATGACAGCCTGTTCCGGGCCGAGTACCTCGCGATCAACATCCTCTCCACCGGACAACTCGACGTCGTCGGCAGGTTCGCGAGCAAAGCCGCCGACAAGTTCGAGGGGCTGGACTGGGGGAGGGGCCCGAACGGCAGCCCGCTGCTCGACCGGAGCAGCGCCCAGATGGAAGTGCGGATCCGCGAGCGGCTGCGCGCCAGTACGCACACGATCTTCGTCTGCCGAGTGGTGCACGCCGCGGTGACCGAACACCCGCCCATGGTCTACAGCGCCGGCAAGTTCTTCGACGGTGGGGCGCTCGCCTCGCTGGGATGAGCCAGTGGGCGGCGAGGGGGGATGGAGGACCGGCCGGTGACAGCAGACGCCCGGATCCGTCAACCGTGACGGATCCGGGCGTCTGCTGTGGACCTGGGTTACGTCACCGCACCTCCCGCGCGTAGGGCGCGACGGCGATCCGGTCGATCAGCGGTGCGTAGCGGGAACGGAGCAGCACCCCCGGGAAGGTGTCCGAAGCGTAGGTGGTGCCGTCGAAGTTCGGCAGTTCCTCGGAACGGAACGAGATCGTGTTCTGTCCCTTCTCGAGGCGGACCGGGACGGTCAGCTCCCAGAAGTTGTTCTGGTGGAAGCTGTGCGGGAAGCCGACGCGCTGCACGCCGCCGCCGTTGACGGTGATGTCGGCGTGGCGGGCCAGCGGGTCCGGGTTGTAGTGCGTGGCCTCCGACTGCTCCGGGTTGGAGTAGCGGATGCGCAGCGCGTACAGACCGGCCTTGTCCGCGCCGACCGTGAACGTCGCCGTGTTGCCGTTGCCCGGATCACCGCCGATTCCGGTGATCGCCGTACCGTCACTCGCCAGGGGCAGCGAGGTCAGCGTCGCCGAGCCCGCCAGCTCGGCGTCCTGCGCCTCGTACGTACGCGTCTTGAGCGTGCCGTCGGTGGGTGTGACCTTCAGCCGGTCGACGAGCGTCACATCCGAACGGCCGGTTACCGTCACCTTGTTGACGCCGCCCGAGAGGGAGACGGCCACCTTGTGCCGGGACTTGGTCACCTCCAGGACGTCGTGCCCGTTGACGGACAGCCGGGCGTCCGCGCCGCCGAGGGTGCCGACGTCGAGGGTGGCCTCGCGGTCGGTGGGGGAGTAGACCCAGAACGTGGCCTTCTGGTTCTTCGCGACCCGGACCGCGCCGGAGCCGGTGGCGGGGGCCGGGGTGTGCTTCGGCAGGTCGTAGACGGGGGTCGCCCCGCCGCTCGTCCAGGCCAGCTCGCCCTCGTAGACCGCGGTGGCTGCCGCAGCGTCCGGCAGGGACAGGGTGAGACGGTCGACGATGGTGTCGCCCTTGGTGACGCGCTTGCCGTCGAGGCTCTTCGCGGCCAGCGTCAGGGTGTGCTTGCCCTTGGTGAGGTGCACCTTGGCGTCGGTGTGGTCCCACACCACCCACTTGTAGCCGAGCGGCATGTACAGCTCCTGCTCGCTGTCCGCCTGGCCGTCCACGCGCAGGAACACGTTGGTCGGGCCCTGTTCCTTCACCTTGTCGAAGGTGTTGAGGGAGTTGGCGAAGACACTCAGGTCGTACGTGCCGTCCTCGGGGACGTCCACGGTGAAGTCGAGCGTGACATCCGAGCCGGTACGCAGCCCGCCGACGTCATAGCCGCCGGAGGTGTAGAACTTCGACACGTCGCTCGTCGAGCCCTCCGGGCCGTTCTTGGAGTAGCCGGATCCCGTGTGCGCGGCGTCCTCCGCCTCGTACGAGCCCTGCCAGCGCACGGGCGCGGACTGCGTGCCCTTCGCCTTGCCGGCCGGGCTGAGGACGATCTCGTACGCCGAGGACTCCTTGAGCTTCGGCAGCGTGCCGTCGCCGAAGTCGACGATCACCTTGCCGTCGTCACCGACCTTCAGGTTCGTCTCGGTCAGGAGCTTCGGGCCGGAGTTGTCGCCGACCTGCCCGCTCCAGTCGATCTCCCGCACCCAGGCGTGGACGCTGTCCCCGAAGACCTTCCGGGGGACGTTGTCGAAGGTGATGTGCCCCTCGCCGGCGGACCCGCCGAAGACCAGCCGGGACTGCTTCTTCGTCACGTCGAGGGTGGCCACGCCCTGCATGGTGTAGTTCTCGCCCGGGAACGGCGGGGTCACCTTCACGGTGTGCCCGCTCATCGAGGCGTACGAGTGCATCAGCCACCACTGGCCGTTGCCGCGGTTGGACTGCACCGCGGAGTCGGAGAGGTTTCCGTCGATGTTCCAGTAGGCGATGTCGGCGTCCACCTTGGACTCCTCGATCGCGGACACCCACTGGATCATCTGACCGGGCACGGAGGTGTGGTAGTTGAAGGCGTACTCGTTGATGTTGACGGGGAGTCGGGTGCCCTCGCGGTCGGTGCCCTTGAACAGATCCTTCTCCCACGCCCGGTACTTGTCGACGCTCTGGCGCACCGCCTCCGGGTGGCTGAGCTCGTGCCAGGTGATCACGTCGGGGAGCGTGCCGGCGGCCAGGGTGTGCGTGAGGAAGCCCTTCACCTGGTCGTACAGGACACTGGTGTTGGGCCCGGCGATGCGGGCGTCCGGCATCCTGCCCTTGATGAGCTTGTAGGCGGAGTCCCAGGCGGCGAAGAAGTCCTTGGGGTCGGTGAGCCAGCTGACCTTGTCGTAGCTCCACTGGCCGGTGCCGAACATGTTGCCCTCGGGCTCGTTGAACGGCACGAAGACGATGTTGTCCTGGTACTGCTTCGGCAGCTTCAGAACCTGGTCGACCTGCGCGGCGAGCTTCTTCTCGTAGAGATCGAGCTTCTCCGCGGGGGTGTCGCCGGGCCACTCGTACGGGAATCCGCGGTGGATGTCCGTCATATAGATGTACACATCACCGTCGGTGGAGTCGGCCAGCGGCTTCACCACGTCCAGCGCGTCGGCACCGGGGTGCTGCGGGCCGTCCTGCGCCTTGGTGGAGACGGTGCGCAGGCCCATCCCCTCGATGAGGTTGTTGGTGGGGACGTCCGGTCCGTACACGCCGTAGAGGGTGCCGGACGCGCCGCCGTGGAAGGCACCGGTGTCCGAGCCGAGGTCGACGGTGAGAGCGCCCTCGCGGACCACGGTGACGGTTGCCTTCACGTTTCGTCCGGCCGCCGTTCCGGCCACGGTGAACGTGCCCGGCCGGGCGTACTTCTCGGCCGGTACGGCGTCCCAGGTGACCGGCGTGTCGCGGTCGTAGCCGTCGGAGAAGGCGGAACGCACCGAGGCGGGCAGGGAGGGGGCGGTGCCGGTCGTCGTACGGACGTCGAACGACGTCCGCGAGAGCTGCTGGAGGGTGGGCGGCGTCCCGACCGTGCCGGCGACCTGCTCGGCGGTGAGCGCCGAGTGCCAGACCGTGAAGTCGTCGATCGCGCCCTTGAGCAGCGGGTCCTGGTAGAAGGACTTGCCGATGTATCCGGCGGCCGTGGCCGAACCGGCCAGCAGGTCCCTGGCCTTGACGGTGGTCGCGGCGGAGGAGACCGCGACACCGTCGAGGTAGGTGGTCACCCGGTGGTTCGCGGTGTCGAGGGTGACCGTCACCGTCCGCCAGCCGTCGGCGGGCAGCGGCGCGTAACCGGAGACCTGTGCCTCCGCGCCTCCGCCGCCGGTGGTCACGGCGGTGCGCAGCACTCCGCCGTTGGACGGCGTCGTGAACAGGTACTTGCCGGTGTCGGTGCCCAGATCGAAGATCCGCTGCCAGGCCGACTTGTCGTCGCTCCACTTCACGCGGGCCGAGACCGTCAAGTCGCCGGCGTCGCCGAGGACTTCGCGGGGGAGCCGGACGTACGCGCCGTCGGAGGCGGGCGCACCGCCGGGCAGCGACAACGCCTTGCCGCCGTCGGTACCCGCGACGGACTCGGCGGTGGAACCGTTGACCAGGGTCGCCGTCAGACCGTTGCCGGAACTGTCCGCGATCTTGCCGGTGGCGAGGTCGTCCTGGTCGAAGGTGTAGTGGGCGGTGGGCCGGGGCGTCTCGGCCGCCTGCGCGGGAACGGCCGGGGCGGCCAGCAGCCCCGCACCGAGAGCCAGCGTCATGGCGGCCGGGGCCCGGCGCCGGGCGGATCTGTCAGCGGATGGCATGGACTGCGTCCTCAATCCTCGGGTGGCTGTCTCGAATCGGTTCGATGTCGTGTGACGCACGGCGTAGGGGACTCGGCTTGTCGACCGGAGACGGGGCCTGTGCCTACGGGGGAGGGCCGGGCACGGGCCCGCGGCCGCGGAAGGATCACTTCGTCGAACCGGTTCGGGGAAGCTAGCACCGGGAAACCCGGCCAGCAATCCCTCCGACACGAGGATCTCTCCGAGCCGAAGCAGGTGCAAAAGCGCCTTCAGAGGTGTTGACAGACGTTCGGGCAGTTCCTACCTTCACTTCACGCGAACCGGTTCGACGACCGGTCGCAAGCGAACCGGTTCGACGAAGGAGCCACCCGTGAACATCGGTGAGATCGCCCGCCGGGCCGGTGTCTCGCGGAGCACCGTGTCCTACGCGCTGAGCGGCAAGCGCCCGGTCTCGGACGAGACCCGACGGAAGATCCAGCGGGTCATCGACGAGCTGGGCTACCGCCCGAACGCCAGCGCGCGCGCTCTCGCCAACGGCCGGACCAACACCATCGGGCTGGTCTTCCCGCCGGCCGGCAACCACTACACCGGCATGCAGCTGGACTTCATCGGCAGTGTCGTCGAGGCCGCCGCGGCCCACGACTACGACGTCCTGCTCTCACCGAGCGGTGTGGACAGCGACCGTTCGTTCCAGCGGCTGCTGGGGGAGCGGCGGGTCGACGGCACGATCCTGATGGAGATCAGGCTCGAGGACGACCGGGCCGACCACCTGGCCGAGCTGGGCTTCCCCTTCGTCGCCATCGGCCGTACCGCCCACCCGGAGGGCAGCTGGTGGGTCGGCCTGGACCACACCGCGCTCGCCGCGGCCTGCGTCCACCACCTGGCCGACCTCGGCCACCGCAAGGTCGCCTTCGTCAACCGCCCCGAGCAACTCCTGCGGGCCGGGTACGAGTCCGCGCACCGCGGCCTGGACGGCTTCACGAAGGCCGCGGCCGAGCGGGGGCTGACCGTGCGGACGTACTGCTGCGGGGACGACGCGGCATCCGGGCAGGCCTGCCTGGAAAAGATCCTGCACGACGAGCCGGCCACCACCGGTCTGGTCACGCTGAACGAGGCCGCGCTGGGCGGTCTCTACCGTGGGCTCGCCCGGGCGGGCCGCCACGTACCACGCGACTTCTCCGTCACCGGGGCCGTCGCCAGTCGCTGGGCCGAGACGGTCACCCCGCAGCTCACCGCCGCCGACGTACCGGCGGAGGAACTGGGCCGGCGCGCCGTCGACCTGCTGGTGGAGCGGCTCGACCACCCCGACGCACCGCCCCGGCACCACCTCCTCGTCCCGCCGATCTCCCTGCGCGCCAGCACCGGCCCCGCCGGGACCGGTACCGCGCCCTGACCCGACGAACCCGCGTAGTCCCCCTTCGCCTGCGTCATCCGCTTCACCTCACGGACGCCCGAACCGCCCGACATCGCCGTTCGCCGTGCCCGCCTGTCCCGACCACCCCGTGCCTCGGCAGCCGCACGCCCGGAACAAAGGAAACCGTCGCCATGAACAGCACCTCCAGACAGCGCCGTCTGACCGCCGCGGCCGTGACCGCCCTGGCCGTGGCCGTGGCCGCCACCGCCTGCTCCTCGGGCTCGGGCAGCAGCGACAGCAACGGCGCCGGCAGCGGTACGTACACCGTCTGGGACCCGTACCCGCAGTTCGACAAGACGTCGGCCTGGGCGAAGCTGCTGGACCAGTGCGGCACCAAGGCCGGAGTGAAGATCAAGCGGACCGGCTTCGACACCAGCGACCTGGGCAACAAGACGCTGCTGGCGGCGCAGCAGGGCAACTCCCCGGACGTCCTGATCGTCGACAACCCGGTGGTGTCGACGCTGGCCGAGGCGGGCGTGCTCACCACCACCGACGACACCGGTCTGAACACCTCGAAGATCGACCCCAACCTGCTCGCGGCCGGCCAGTCGGCCGGCAAGACCTACGGCACGCCCATCGGCGCCAACACCCTGGCTCTCTACTACAACAAGGACGTGCTGAAGAAGGCCGGCGTGGACATCGCCTCGGTCAAGGACTGGAACACGCTGACGGCGGCGCTGGCCAAGGTCAAGAAGGCCGGCAAGAAGGGCATCACCTTCTCGGCGATCGGCACCGAGGAGGGCAGTTTCCAGTTCCTGCCCTGGTTCTGGGGCTCGGGCGCGAAGCTGACCGAACTCGACTCCGCCCAGGCCGTGTCGGCGCTCTCCCTGTGGAAGAACTGGCTGAAGAAGGGCTACGCCCCCAACTCGGTCCTCAACAACACCCAGACCACCAGCTGGCAGGAGTTCACCGGCGGCGACTACGCGTTCGCGGAGAACGGCACCTGGCAGCTCGCGGGCGCCGAGAAGGCGGGCTTCGACTACGGGGTACTGCCCATCCCGGGCGCCACCGGCGGCAACGCCGCGGCCCCTACCGGCGGCGAGTTCGTGACCGTCCCCATCCAGAAGGACTCCGCCCGCTACGCCACCACCAAGAAGCTGGTGACCTGCCTGACCAGCGGCGACAACCTCTACAACACCGACACCACCCTGTCCTACGTGGCCCCCACCAGCGAGGTCCAGGACAAGCAGGTGGCCGCGAAGCCCGACCTGAAGCCGTGGGTCGACGCCGTCAAGACCGCCAAGGGCCGCACCAGTGACGACCTGGGCACCAAGTACCCCAAGATCTCCGAGCAGATGTGGAAGGCCGTCCAGGCCGCCCTCAGCGGCTCCAAGTCGCCCGAGGACGCGCTGTCCGAGGCCCAGTCCGCCGTCAAGTAACCGGACCACGAGGGTCGTTGATGAACCACACGACAGAGCTGCCGGACCACCGGTCCGAGCGCGTCCGGGGCGAGGCGGAGCACACCACAGCCCCGCCCCGGCCCCGCGGCAGGAAGCGTCGCCGCCGGCCCACCTCCACCCAGTGGGCCGCCTGGGGATTCCTCGCCCCGGTGACCGTCTACCTCGCCCTCTTCTACGCGTATCCGCTGTACCGCAACCTCGACCTGAGCCTGCGCGACTACACCGTCCGCTCCTTCGTCCAGGGCGACGCGCCGTTCACGGGCCTGGCGAACTACCGCACGGTCTTCGACAACCCGACCTTCGCCCCGGCCCTGCTGCACACCGCGCTCTTCACCGCCGTGTGCCTGGTCTTCCAGTACGCCATCGGGCTCGCCCTCGCGGTCTTCTTCAACCAGCACTTCCGGCTCTCGGCCACCCTGCGCGCCCTGTTCCTCGTCCCCTGGCTGCTGCCGCTGATCGTCTCGGCCTCCACCTGGTCGTGGATGCTCAACACCGACTCCGGCATCGTCAACGCCGCCCTGCACGCCGTCGGCATCGACTCCGTGAACTGGCTGACCTCGCCGTCCTGGTCGCTGACCTCAGTGATCATCGCGAACATCTGGATCGGCGTCCCGTTCAACCTGGTCGTCCTCTACAGCGGCCTGCAGTCCATCCCGGCCGGCCTGTACGAGGCCGCCGCGCTGGACGGGGCGGGCGCCTGGCGCCGTTTCTGGAGCGTCACCTTCCCGCTGTTGCGCCCGGTGTCCGCGATCACCCTGCTCCTCGGGCTGGTCTACACACTCAAGGTCTTCGACATCATCTGGATCATGACCAAGGGAGGTCCGGCCGACTCCTCCACCACCCTCGCCACCTGGTCCTACCAACTCGGCTTCGGCAACCTCCTTCCCGCCTTCGGCCCGGGTGCCGCCGTCGGCAACCTGCTCGTGGTCGCCGCCCTGGTCTTCGGCCTGGTCTACGTCCGCGTACAGAGAAAGCAGGCCCTCTCATGAGCCGCACACGCAGGCGTACCCGGGTGAAGACCACGATCGGCGTCGTGCTGACCGGGATCATGCTCTTCCCGGTCTACTGGATGATCAACGTGTCGCTCACCCGCGACCAGGACATGCGCAAGAGCCCCCCGGACCTGCTGCCGCTGCACGGCACCCTGGCCGGCTACCGCACCGTCCTCGACGAGCAGCTGCCCTACCTCGCCACCAGCCTGGTCATCGGCCTGGGCACCGTCCTGCTCACCGTGCTCCTGTCCGCCCCAGCCGGCTACGCCCTGGCCAAGCTGCGCCCGCGCGGCGGCGGCATCCTGAGCTTCCTCCTGCTGGCCGCGCAGATGATCCCCGGCATCATCATGGCGATGGGCTTCTACGCCATCTACCTGCAACTCGGGCTGCTCCAGTCCGTGCCCGGCCTGATCGTCGCCGACTCGACCCTGGCCGTCCCGTTCGCGGTCCTGATCTTCACGGCGTTCATGTCCGGCATCCCCGGCGAACTGCTCCAAGCAGCGCAGATGGACGGAGCGAGGGCCCTGCGCACCTTCTGGTCCGTCGTACTGCCGATGAGCCGCAACGCCGTCGTCACGGTGTCACTGTTCGCGTTCCTGTGGTCCTGGTCCGACTTCGTCTTCGCCAGCACCCTGGCCAACGGCGGCGCACACGAGCCGATCACGCTCGGCATCTACCACTACATCGGCAACAACAACCAGCAGTGGAACGCCATCATGGCGACCGCCGTCGTGGCCTCGCTGCCGGCCGCGGTGATCCTCGTCCTCGCCCAGCGCTACGTAGCCGCCGGCGTGACCGCCGGTGCCGTCAAGGACTGAGCACCTGACCCCGCAGAACGACCGACCAGTGTGGGTCGTCCGCTCCCCTGCTCCAGAAACGAGTCACGCCACATGACCGCCGCCCGATCAGGCCCGGCCTTCTCCGTCCGCGACATCCCGTTCAGCACCTACGGATCCTGGTTCGACATCTCGCCCGTGGTGGCGGAGAAGACGTACGCCGAGGACCTCCACCTCGTCTCGCACCAGAACGGCATGCACGGCGTCCTGCGCCTGGTCCCCCTGAACACGGCGAAGGGCGACCGCGCCGAGACCCACGTCGAGGCGACACCGGGCCTGCTCAGCTGGATCGGCGAGAGCGGGCGCGTCGACCTCGCCTACGAGTCGCCGGACACCGTACGGCTGCGGGGGAGCGGCCTGGGCTTCGGCGTCTTCGCCGCCGCGCAGGCGCTGACCCCGTTCAGCGGCACGTACTTCTTCCACGACCCGGCGGCCGGCGGGCACGTCTTCACGTCGTACGAGACCGGGCGCCGCTACCGCGTCACCGTACTGTCCGGCACCCCCGCCGAGGTGGCCGGGGCGCAGGCCCTGGGCAGCGCCGGCCGCGGTGTCGCCGTGACCGCGGACGGGGACGGGGCCTGGGAGATCGCGATCGACGAACTCGACACGGCCCGCCCGCCGTACGCGTCCTCGGCGACCTTCGACGGCGTCGTGGAGTCCGCACGGCGTGCGTTCGCCGACTTCGTCGACGCGGTGGCCCCCTGGCGTTCGTCCGCCACACCGGCCGCGGAACTCGCCGCCTACGTCGTCTGGTCGGCGACCGTACGGCCGGCGGGGCTGGTCACCCGGCCCGCCGTGCTGATGTCCAAGCACTGGATGGACAAGGTCTGGAGCTGGGACCACTGTTTCAACGCCCTCGCCCTGGCACCCGGTTGTCCCGAACTGGCCCTGGACCAGTTCGCCCTGCCCTTCGACCACCAGGACGACAGCGGCGCCCTGCCCGACTCGGTCACCCACTCCGAGGTCCTGTACAACTTCGTCAAGCCGCCCATCCACGGCTGGGCCTTCGGTCACCTGCGCCGCCTCCTGCCGGCACCTCCCGCAGAGGGTCAACTGGCCGAAATCTACGACCTGTTGGAACGCTGGACCGCCTTCTGGCTCACCGCGCGACGGGCCCCCGGCGCCGAACTGCCCCATTACCAGCACGGCAATGACAGCGGCTGGGACAACGCCACCACCTTCGACCCCGAGCGCGTGGTCGTCACCGCCGACCTGGCGGCCTTCCTCGTCCTCCAGCTGCGTGAACTCGCCCGGATGGCAGGGGAGTTGGGAAAGCAGGATGCGGCGCGGCACTGGACGGCAGCAGCCGTGGAGACACAGAGCGCGCTGCTCGACCAGCTCTGGCGGGGCGACCGGTTCGTCGCGCGGTCGGTCGCCACCGGCAACACCTGGAGCAGCGCAAGCCTCCTCGACCTGATGCCCATCGCGCTGGGCGAGTACCTGCCCGGCGAGATCAGCAGCGCGCTGGCCGACCACATCAAGGCCCACCTCACCCCGTACGGCCTGGCCACCGAACTGCCCACCTCACCGCACTACCTCGCCGACGGTTACTGGCGCGGCCCGATCTGGGCCCCCGCCACGGTCCTCGTCGAGGACGGTCTGCGCCGCGCCGGCCACCAGCGGCTGGCCGACGACATCAGCGCCCGCTTCCGCGCCCTGTGCGAGACCCACGGCTTCGCCGAGAACTTCGACGCCCTCACCGGAACGGGCCTGCGTGACCGGGCCTACACCTGGACCGCCGGCAGCTACCTCCTCCTCGCGGCGGCGCACGCCGAGCGAGACGGCCACCGACCGGCCGCCTCCAGCGCCGACGTCGTGGCGTGAGTCGGGCGAACAGCTGTGCCAGGAGTACGAGGCCCGCTACAGCACGCTCCGCCGCGCCC